>DATJYZ010000254.1:0-10646 GCA_035499355.1 Burkholderiaceae bacterium
CGCCCACCGCGCCCGCGCGGACCCCCGGCCCTGGGGCCCTAATTGCCCGACGCCGTCGATGCCGGGGCCGATGCGGCAGATGGGGCCGATGCGGCCGCGGGGGCTGCGGCAGGCGCCTCTCGCACGCGCTGGGCCAGCAGCGACACGGCGATGGCGTATTTGGTCGACTTGTTGTAGCCGATCAACGCATCGAAGTTGCTGCTGAGCAGGAACACGCGGCCGTTGGCGCCTTCGGTGAACAGCACCTGCAATGGCGTGGTCGGCGCCAGGCCGAGCGACTCCAGGCCGCTGCCATCCACGCGGGCCACGTCGAGCCGCGCCCACGCCGACAGCGGTCGGGCCGACTTGACCCACAGTTCGTCGCTGGCGCCACGTGTCAACTGGCGTGTCAGGTCGGCGGGCATCGTCACCTCGATCGCGGCCGGCAGTCCGCGCGTCCAGTACGTGCGCTCGGCGAGGTGACGGGCGGTCGACGCCATCGCGTCGGGGACGCTGTTGTAGAGGTCGATCTTGCCGTCATCGTCACCATCGGCGGCGTAGGCCTCGAACGAAGTGGGTATGAATTGGGTCAGCCCGAAGGCGCCGCTCCACGAGCCGGTGAAGCGGTCGCCAGGCACGCGGTTCTCGGCCAGCATGCGCATCGACCCATAGAAGTTCTTCACCCGCAGGTCGCTCGGCTTGTAGCAGGCCAGGGTGGCCCAGGCATCGAGCACGGGGAACGATCCCATGCTCGAGCCGAAGTCGGACTCCACGCCCCAGATCGCGGTGATGACGTCGGCGTCGCTGCCGTAGCGCCGCGCCACCTTCTCGGCCTGCGCGCGCCACTGGGCGAAGATCTTCTGTCCGCGTGCCACGCGGCCGGAGGTCAGCACGCGGTCCATGTACTGCGTCCAGGACAGCACGACCTCGGGCTGGCTGCGGTAGTTGTCGATCGTCTTGGCTTGCCACTGGATGCCGCGCGCCAGCCGGTCGTAGTCGCCCAGCGAGACACCGTGGGCGCGCGCGCCCGTTCGCAGCCTGGCCAGGCAAGCGGGCAAGTCGCTGGCCGACGGTTCCCGCGGCGCCGCTTCGACGTCCATCAGCACGGCCGCAACGACCGCGGCGCAGATCAGAAGGTGGTGCAGAACGCGTGGCACGCGACGAGAGCGGATGGAACGGATTGCCATTGTCGCCGCCGGCGCCGCCGCCACGGCTCCGGGGCAGAGCCGAAACGAAACGGCCCGCCGAGGCGAGCCGTTCGGAAGCTGGCGAGAGCCGGCATCGGCACATCACCACTGATCGGAACGCACCAGGGGCCACCAGTTGCCGTCACGCCGCTCGTACACCGTGATCGCACCGTACATCTGTTCGCCGCCGCCGTCGAAGCGCATCGTGCCGGTGACCGGCGCGATGGCATCGATCGTGTGCAGCTTGGCGCGCACGGCCTCCTTGTCGGTGTTGCCGACGGCGCGCAGGGTGTGCGCCAGCACGTACATGGCATCGTAGGCGTAGTGGGCCGCCCACACCGGGTCGGACTTGTAGGTGGCGCGGAACTTGGAGAGGAACTCACCGCCCGCGGTGAACTCCTTGGCGTCGGCCGAGCTGATGGTGGCGAACACCTTGTTGACGTCCACCGGCGCCTTGGCGACCTTGCTGGTCTTGGACGTGCTGGTGGCGATCACCGGCAGATCCGCCAGGCCGGCCGCCTTCATCTGGCTGAACAGCGGCAACAACTGGTGCTCGCGCATCACCGCGATCAGCGCGTCGGGTGGCGTGGCCTTCAGCTTGGCGACGATCGGGGCGAAGTCGGTGGCCTTGCCATCGACCATCTCGTCGAGCAGGACCTTCTTCTTGGCGTTGGTGAGGCCGGACACGACGTCGGCGCGCATCGGCTTGCCGTAGGCGGAGTTCTCGTACACGATCGCCAGCTTGCCGGCACGCAGGGTTTCGGCGGCGTAGCTCGCCACCGCCTTGGCCTGCATCGCGTCGTTGGCGACGATGCGGAACGTGTTGCCGTCGCCCTGCTTGGTCAACTCCGCCGCCGACGAAGTGAACATCTGCAAGACGTTGCCTTGCTTGTAGATCGGAATGGTGGCTTCGGTGATGTCCGAGCTCAGGTGCCCGAGCACGGCGAACACCTTCTTGTCCACCAGTTCCTGCGCGACCTTCTTCGCCTCTGCCGGGTCGGCCTTGTCGTCGACCGCGATCAGCTCGAGCGTGACTGGCTTGCCGGCGATCTTGTAGCCCGCCTTGTTGATCTCGTCGATCGCCAGCTTGGCACCGTTGAGCAAGTCCTGACCGCGGCCGGCTTGCGGGCCTGACAGCGGCTGTGCCACGCCGATGGTCAATGTGTCCGGGATCTTGGGTCCACAGGCCGACAGTGCGGCGGCGGCGGCCAGCACGAACAGCGCATTTCTGGGGGTGCGATGAAAGGTCATGCCAGTCTCCGGGCTCGGCGAAGTTCGAGGTGTCGGCTGCGGTCGTGATGTCGTCCCGCCGCAGCTACGCTTTGCGCCGTCGAATCTATTCGTGACAGCGCGCCCTCGACCGGCACAAGATCACAAGGCGGCAGCGGCGTCGCGCCACCCCGGCCGCCGCGCGTGATGGACTGCGCGTCGAACCGCTGGCGCAGTTTCAGGGCGGCGGGTCGAATCGCTGGACGTCGCCGCGGCTCACGTGGCGGCGGGTTTGCCGATCCGACGCGACAGCGTCTTGCGTGCCGCCGGGGCACGCGCGGCATCACCCGGTTGCGCCGGCGCCGCGCCGCGAGCCTTGTCGCCCTTGGTGAACGGCGCCAGCAGGTGGACGAGATGCCCGTAGATCTTGGGATTGCCCGCCACCACCTCGCGCTGATGCAGGAACTCCGAGTCCCCGGTGAAGTTGCCGATCAGACCACCGGCCTCGGTGACGATGAGCGAGCCCGCCGCCACGTCCCAGGGATGGAGCCCGGTCTCGAAGAAGCCGTCGTACCAGCCGGCCGCGACGTAGCAGAGGTCCAGCGCGGCCGCGCCCGGGCGCCGCACCCCGGCGCAACGTTGCATGACCGACTGCATCATCTGCAGGTAGCGCTCGAAGTCGTCGCCACGGCGGAACGGAAAACCGGTGCCAATGAGTGCGTCACCCAGCTGCGTGCGCTTGCTGACGCGCAGCCGGCGATCGTTGAGGAACGCACCGCGGCCACGCGACGCGAAGAAGAGATCGTTGCGCGCCGGGTCGTAGACCACGGCCTGCTGCACGACGTCGCGGTGCGCGAGGCCGATCGACACCGCGTAGATCGGCAGCCCGTGCAGGAAGTTGGTGGTACCGTCCAGCGGATCGATGATCCACTGGAACTCGCTCCTGCGGTTGCCGTGGCTCGAGCCCGACTCCTCGGCCAGGATGCCGTGATCCGGGTAGGCCTGCAGCAAGATCTCGATGATCGCGGCTTCGGCGGCGCGATCGACCTCGCTGACGAAATCGTTCGGTCCCTTGACGTTGACCTTCAGCAGATCGACGTCCAGAGCGGCGCGATTGATGATCGATCCGGCTGCGCGCGCCGCCTTGATGGCGACGTTGAGCATGGGGTGCAGGGACTGGGACATGGGCAGCGGTGCAAGGGTGGGCGCGGCGACGCGCCGTCGGTCGCACGGCGCCAGCGCGACGACGACAATCGCCGTCAGGACATGACGACGAATTTTATCTGCGCACGCCGATGCCCCCGCCCGTGACCGCTGCGACCCGCTTCATCCTGGTCAACGTCAGCCACGCCGGCAACGTGGGCGCGGCCGCACGCGCGATGAAGGTGATGGGGTTTCACGACCTCGTGCTGGTGGCGCCGCGTCGGGCCGATGTGCTGCGCCAGCCGCAGGCCGTGGCCATGGCCAGCGGCGCCGACGACGTGCTGGCCGGCGCGCGCGTGGTGCCCACGCTGGCCGACGCGGTGGCCGGCATGCAGGTCGTGTGCGCCACGGCGATGACGCCGCGCGACTTCGGACCGCCGGTGTTCGCGCCGCGCGCGCGGCTGCCCGCGCTGGCGCAGGAAGGTTTGTCGGTGGCGTTCGTGTTCGGCGGCGAGCGCTGGGGCCTCGCCAATGAAGACGTCTACCGCTGCCATTTGTGCCTCAGCGTGCCGACGGCGGCGCATTTCGGCTCGCTCAACCTGTCGCAAGCCGTGCAGCTGATCGCCTACGAGTGGCGCCAGGCGTTGGGCGGTTTCGACGTGCACCCGCGCACACCCGTGCCCGACGTGGCCGACGCCGCCGAGGTGCAGGCGGCGCTGGCGCATTGGCAGGAGGTGCTGCAGGCAATCGGCTTTCTCGATCCGGAGGCGCCGAAGCGGCTGATGCCGCGCCTGAATCAGTTGCTCAATCGGGCCCAGTTGCGGCGCGAGGAGCTGCACATCCTGCGTGGCATCGCGCGCGCGGCCCGACGTCACGTTCGTTGAAGGCCTGCCTCGCACAGGGTCGATGCCGCCCGCATACACTTCCGTCGCCTGCCACGAACCGTGAGCCGTTCCAGATGTTCGACCGCCTGCGCGAAGACATCGCCTGCATCCGCGAACGTGATCCCGCGGCACGTTCGAGCTGGGAGGTGTTGACGTGCTATCCGGGCCTGCACGCGCTGGTGCTGCACCGCTGGGCGCATGGCGCCTGGCAGAGTGACTGGAAGTGGCTCGGACGCTTCATCTCGCACCTCAGCCGCTGGTTCACCGGCATCGAGATCCACCCCGGTGCCACCGTGGGGCGGCGCGTCTTCATCGACCATGGCATGGGGGTGGTGATCGGCGAGACGGCCGAGGTCGGCGACGACTGCACCATCTATCAGGGCGTCACCTTGGGCGGCACGTCGTTGACGCCGGGCGCCAAGCGCCACCCGACACTCGGGCGCGGCGTGATCGTCAGCGCCGGCTCCAAGGTGCTGGGGGGGTTCACGGTGGGCGATGGCGCTCGCGTGGGCGCCAACTCGGTGTTGCTGCAGGCGGTGCCGCCGGGCGCCACGGCGGTGGGGATTCCGGCACGCATCGTCGTCAAGGGTAGCGACGCGCAGCGCGAACAGGCGGCCGCGAAGATGGGCTTCTCGGCCTATGGCGTGACGCAGGGTGACGACCCCGTGGCATTGGCGATGAAAGGGCTGATCGACAACGCCGCCGGTCACGAACACCAGATCGCATTGCTGTGGCAGGCGATCGAGAAGCTCTCCGAGCGCGCGCGGGAACTGCCCGCGGTCGACTGCGTGCCGCAGGACGCGCACACCACCGAGACTTTCGACGCCGCCGCGCTGAACCGGCTGGTCAAGTGAACGCGGAGTGACCGCCGCGGTCAGCGGGGCGGGCGCTGCGCTGACTTCGGCCGGAACGCGACGCACACCCCAGGGTCGGTCTCGAGGTACGGGCCGCCGATGAGATCGATGCAGTAAGGCACCGCGGAGAAGATGCCGGGCGCCGGCGGGTCGGCCTTCGGCAGCCCTTCGAGCGTCTCGGCGATCGACTTGGGCTGGCCGGGGAGGTTGATGATCAGCGCGCGGCCGCGGATCACCGCGACCTGCCGCGACAGGATTGCAGTGGGCACGAAGCGCAGCGAAATCTGGCGCATCTGCTCGCCAAAGCCGGGCATCACGCGGTCGGCCACCGCCAGCGTTGCCTCGGGCGTCACGTCGCGCACCGCCGGGCCGGTGCCGCCCGTGGTCAGCACGAGGTCGCAATGCGAGCGGTCGACCAGGTCACGCAGCGCACCGCTGATCTGCTCCTGCTCGTCGGGAATCAGCCGCGTCTCCCAATGCAGCGGGTTGCGCAGCGCACGTTGCAGCCACTGTTGCAGCGCTGGCACGCCTTTGTCCTCGTACACGCCCGCCGAAGCGCGGTCGCTCACCGAGACGAGGCCAATACGCACGGGGTCGTGATCGTTCATGGGGTGTCGACCTTGAGATGTTGCTTGAGGTAGCGGAACAAGTCGCGCCATGCGCGTCCATGGCGCCGGTCAGCGGGCAGGGTGGCCTCGACGCGCGCCGCCTTCACCAGCGTGTGCAGGCGAGCCGGGTCGCACTGTGGATGGGCAAGCGACCAGCGGTCGATTGCCGCGTCGTCGTTCACCAGCTCGAGCCGCCAGCGTTCCACCTCGTGCAACTGCAGCGCTTCGGTGGCCGGGCCGAGCCGGTCCGCGGCGACCGCTGCCCGCAACGGCTCGGCATCAACCCCGCGCATCAATTTGCCGATGAACTGCATCTGCCGTCGCCGGCCCTCGTGCGAGTGCGTCCGCTTGAATTCGGCGATCGCGT
This sequence comes from Burkholderiaceae bacterium, assembly GCA_035499355.1. GTDB lineage: Bacteria > Pseudomonadota > Gammaproteobacteria > Burkholderiales > Burkholderiaceae_C > JAEUPI01. The sequence goes on from DATJYZ010000254.1 coordinate 6,232, forward strand.
CGCGCAGACGATCTGGCAGCTCGAGCGATTGCAGGCGTGGTTCCGGCAGGATCGCGAGGGCCTGCCCGAGCCGTTGCAGCTCGTGCATGTGTTGCTTCAGCTGCGTCTTGCTCGGCCGCGGCGCGGCCGCATCGTTGTCATGCGCGACGGTGGACTGGACAGCGCGGCGCATGAGCATCGGGCTTCGCGGTTACTGGGGCTCGCCATCGGGCGGGTCGCTATGATAGTTGCCAGTCCTGCGTGCGAGCGGCCAGCGCTCCCGCAGCGCAAATCCATGGCCACCGACCGACAAGGCTTTGCCTACTCACGCGAGCAGTTCCAGTCGCTGGTCGAGGACGTGTTGCGCCATGCGCGCAGCCTCGGGGCCAGCGAGGCCGCCGTCGAGGTGTCCGAGGGTTGCGGTCTGTCGGTGTCGGTGCGCAAGGGCGCGCTGGAAAACGTCGAGCGCAACCGCGACAAGTCGCTGGGCGTCACGCTGTTCGTCGGCCAACGGCGCGGAAACGCCAGCAGTTCTGACTTCTCGCGGCAGGCGGTCGAGCAGACCGTGCACGCCGCCTACGACATCGCACGCTTCACGGCCGAGGACCCGGCTGCCGGTCTGCCGGACGCCGAGGACATCGCCACGGCGCAGGAGGCCGGGCGCGACCTCGATCTGTTCCATCCATGGGCGGTGGACGCCGATGCGGCCGCTGAGCTGGCGCGGCGCTGCGAGGCCGCAGCGTTCGCCACCGATCGCGGGGTGACCAACTCCGAGGGCGCCGGCGTGTCGGCGCAGCAGTCGCACTTCTGGGCCGGCAACAGTCGCGGATTTCGCGGCGGCTACGCCAGCTCGCGACATTCGATCTCGGTGGCGCCGATCGCCGGGCGCGGCGCGGGCATGCAGCGCGACGCCTGGTACAGCTCGATGCGAGATGCTGCCGAACTGGCATCGCCCGAGTCGGTGGGCCGCTATGCCGCCGAGCGCGTGCTGTCGCGGCTGCATGCGCGCAAGGTCGGCACGCGCGAGGTGCCGGTGCTGTTCGAGTCGCCGTTGGTGGCGGGCCTGATCGGCAGCTTCGTCCAGGCCATCAGTGGCGGCGCGTTGTACCGCAGGGCCACGTTCCTCCTCGACAGCATCGGCAAACCGGTATTGGCAGAGCACCTCGACCTCGACGAGGATCCTCACCGGCTCAAGGGCAAGGCCAGCGCGCCGTTCGACGACGAAGGGGTGCGCACCAGCCGGCGCCGGGTGGTCGACGCCGGGGTCGTGCGCAGCTACTTCCTGTCGAGCTACTCGGCGCGCAAGTTGGGCATGCGCACGACCGGCCACGCCGGTGGTGCGCAGAACCTGCGCCTGTCGAGTCGCCTCACGCAGGCCGGCGACGACCTCGAGGCGATGCTGCGCAAGCTCGACCGCGGCCTGTTCGTGACCGAATTGATGGGGCAGGGCGTCAACCTGGTGACCGGCGACTACTCGCGCGGTGCGGCTGGCTTCTGGGTCGAGCGTGGGCGCATCGTGCACCCGGTGCACGAGGTCACGATCGCGGGGAATCTGCGCACGATGCTGCGAGAGGTGGCGGCGCTTGGCGCCGACGAGTACACCAGCGGCGGCAGGACGTCGGGCTCGATGCTGGTGCCGCGCATGACGCTGGCGGGCAGCTAGCTCCGCACACCGCCGGTGCGCCAGACCTCGGCGCCGGGGTAAATCCGGGGCGGGCCCTAAGGTGTCGCTTCCTAGAATCGCGTGCACTGTCAGTTCCCGCGGTTCAATACGAGGAGATATCAATGGAACGTCGTTCCTTCGTGCGTGGCGCCGGCCTGACCGGCGTCTTGGCGGCCGGTGCCGCGCCGGCAATCGTGCACGCGCAGGCCAACATCCGCTGGCGCATCGCGTCGAGCTTTCCGAAGTCGCTGGATACGCTGTTCGGTGTCTGCGACGTATTCGCCAAGCAGGTCAGCGACATGACCGGCGGCAAGTTCCAGATCTCCACCCACGCTGCGGGCGAGTTGATGCCGGCGTTCGGTGTGGTCGACGGCGTGCAGAACGGCACCGTCGAAATGTGCAACACGGCCCCGTACTACTTCTTCGGCAAGGACGAGACGTTTGCCATCGGTTGCGCGATCCCGTTCGGCCTCAACGCGCGCCAGATGACGGCGTGGATGTTCGAGGGCAATGGCCTGAAGCTGATGCGCGAGTTCTACAGGCAGTACAACATCATCAATTTCCCGATGGGCAACACCGGCGCCCAGATGGGCGGCTTCTTCCGCAAGGAGATCAAGTCTCTGGCGGACTTCAAGGGCCTGAAGTTCCGCGTCGGCGGCTTCGCCGGCAAGGTGGTCGAGCGGATCGGCGGCGTGCCGCAGAACATTCCCGGCGGCGAGATTTACCAGGCGCTGGAGAAGGGCACGATCGACTGCGCCGAGTGGGTGGGCCCGTACGATGACGAGAAGCTCGGGCTGTACAAGGTCGCGCCCAACTACGCCTATCCCGGTTGGTGGGAGGGCGGCCCGCAACTCGACTTGTACATCAACACCAAGGCATTCGACGGGCTGTCGGCCGAGTACAAGGCGATCATCCAGAACGCCGCCGCCTACGCGCATCACGACATGCTTGGCAAGTACGACGCCCGCAACCCGCTGGCCCTGAAGCGGCTGGTGGCCGGTGGCACGAAGCTGTTCCGTTTCCCGAAGGATCTGATGGACGCGGCGTTCAAGGAGGCAATGGCGCTGTACAGCGAGCTGTCGGCCAAGAACCCGAACTGGAAGAAGGTCTACGAAGACTACGCAGTCTTCCGCCGCGACGCCAATCTGTGGTTCCGCTTTACCGAGGCCAGCTTCGACGACTTCATGCAGGCGCAAAAGTTGTGAGTTGAGGCCTCTCGACCGTCGTCGGTCGGAAACCCCGCGGCGTGCCGCGGGGTTTTTTCATGGGCCGCCCTGAGACGCCACGCGCCGCCGGCGAGAGCCGGAAGAGCCAGTGCGAGCCTACTTCTTTGGTTGCTGATCCTGCCGCAGTGCGCGCTTGACGGCCTCCATCGGATCCTCTTCTGCGCTGCCGCCAGCCGGCGTGCTCGCCGAACCGGGCGCCGCCTTGGGTTCCTCGCCGTACTTCTCCGGCGTCGCCTCGATCTTGACCTTGGAATAGTCGATCTCGGCCTTCTTTGCCAAGCCGCCGGACACGAGGTTGGGCAACGCGATGATGAGGCCGACCATCAGCACCTGGATCAGCACGAACGGCACTGCACCCCAGTAGATCTGGCCCGTGGTCACCTTGGCCAGCCGCTGTTTGGTGATGCGGTCGGTGTAGTCGTCGTTCGGTGCCACGCTACGCAGGTAGAACAGCGCGAAGCCGAACGGTGGGTGCATGAACGAGGTCTGCATGTTCACGGCCAGCAGCACACCGAACCACACCAGATCGATGCCCAGCTTCTCCGCCACCGGGCCGATCAGCGGGATCACGATGAACGCCAGCTCGAAGAAGTCGAGGAAGAACGCGAGGAAGAAGATCAGGATGTTGACGACGATCAGGAAGCCGAGCTGGCCGCCGGGCAGGCTGGTCAGCAGGTGCTCGACCCACTTCGGACCGTCGACGCCCTGGAAGGACAGGCTGAACACGGTGGAGCCGAGCAGGATGAAGACCACGAACGACGACAGCTTCATCGTCGAGTCCATCGCCTGGCGCAGCAGCTTCAGATTGAGGCGCCCGCGCCCGATCGCCATGGCCAGCGCGCCCACCGCGCCCATCGCGCCGCCTTCGGTGGGCGTGGCCACGCCGAGGAAGATCGTGCCCAGCACCAGGAAGATCAGCGCCAGCGGCGGGATCAGCACGAACGTCACGCGCTCGGCCATGCGCGACAACAGGTTGAGCCTCAGCAGCTTGTTGCCCAGGGCGAGCAAGAAGGCCAGGCCCACGCCCAATGCCATCGAGATCACGATCGTCTCGTCGGTCGGCGATTGGGCCATTCTGATCTGTGCCCACGCAACGCCGGCTACCACCGATAGCACGAACAGCACGCCGAGCGAGCGCAGGCCGGGGGTCCCATCGTCTTCGCGGATCGAGCGCGCCTCGCGCGGCAGCGCCGGCGCCTGTGAAGGCTTCCACAAGGTCACCAGCAGCACCCAGAGGATGTACAGGCCGGTCAACGTGAAGCCGGGAATGAACGCACCCTTGTAGAGGTCACCGACGCTCTTGCCCAGCTGGTCGGCCAGCACGATCAGCACAAGAGACGGCGGGATGATCTGCGCCAGCGTACCCGACGCGGCAATCACCCCCGAGGCCAGGCGGCGGTCGTAGCCGTAGCGCAGCATGATCGGCAGCGAGATCAGGCCCATCGAGATGACCGACGCCGCCACCACGCCAGTGGTGGCCGCCAACATCGCGCCCACCAGGATCACCGCGTAGGCCAGGCCACCACGGATGGGGCCGAACAGCTGGC
>DATJYZ010000255.1:0-2124 GCA_035499355.1 Burkholderiaceae bacterium
CGCACCATCGGTGACCAGCTTCGTCGCGCGCTCGATGTCCGGCGCCAGGTAGCGATCGCGCTCGACCGATGGACAGGCGGTGCGCAGCAAGGCATGTGCCTGTTCGAGCGCCGGCGAGCTGGTGAGCGGGCGCAGGAACTCGATGCCTTGCGCCGCGGCGAGCCACTCGATGCCGAGGATGTGCGCGGTGTTGGCGATCATCGGCTGCAACCGGCGCGCGGCGAAGGTGGCCATCGACACGTGGTCTTCCTGGTTGGCCGAGGTCGGCAGCGAATCGACGCTGGCCGGGTGCGCCAGGCTCTTGTTCTCGCTGGCCAGCGCCGCCGCGGTGACGTGGGCGATCATGAAGCCGGAGTTCAAGCCGGCGTCGTTCGTCAGGAACGGCGGCAGCCGCGACACGCCGGCGTCGATCAGCATCGCGATGCGGCGCTCGGCGATGGCGCCGATCTCGGCGATGGCCACCGCCATCGCGTCGCAGGCCAGCGCCACCGGCTCGGCGTGAAAGTTGCCGCCCGAGATGATCTCCCCCCCGATGCGGCCTGCGGCCGCCTCCCCCCCAGGAGGGCGCCGCCGACGGCCCGGCGAAGCCGGATCCGTGGCGTCCGCTCGATGGACGCCTTCGCTGCGCTCGCCTCTCGGTTCGAGGAACACGAGAGGGTTGTCCGTGACCGCGTTCGATTCACGCAGCAGCACCAGCGCGGCGTGGCGCAACTGGTCGAGGCAGGCACCCACCACCTGCGGCTGGCAGCGCAGCGAGTACGGATCCTGCACGCGGTCGTCGCCTTCGAGGTGCGAGCGTCGGATCGCGCTGCCGTCGAGCAGCGCGCGGTAGTAGCGCGCGACGTCGATCTGCCCCGGCTGGCCGCGCAGCGCGTGGATGCGCGGGTCGAACGGGCCGTCGCTGCCGCGCGCGGCGTCGACCGTGAGTGCGCCGATCACCAGCGCCGCCTCGAGCACCGGCTCGAAGCTGAGAAAAGCGTGCAGTGCCAGCGCGGTCGACACCTGCGTGCCGTTGATCAGCGCAAGCCCTTCCTTCGCGGCGAGCTTCAGCGGCGCGATGCCCTTCTCGCGCAGGCACGCGGCGGCCGGCTTGCGCTGCCCCTCGACGATGAACTCGCCCTCGCCGATCAGCGCCAGCGTCATGTGCGCCAGCGGCGCCAGGTCACCCGACGCGCCGACCGAGCCCTGACTCGGCACGTACGGCACCAGCCCCGCGTTGTGCACCGCGAGCAAGGCATCGACCACGGCCTCGCGCACCCCCGACGCACCGCGCGCCAGCGACGCCGCCTTCAGCGCCAGCATCAGCCGCACCACCGCCGCGGCCAGCGGATCGCCGACGCCGACGCTGTGCGAGCGGATCAGGTTGAGCTGCAGCGCGTCGAGGTCGGCCTCGCTGATGCGCGTGGAGGCCAGCTTGCCGAAGCCGGTGTTGACACCGTAGACCGGGGCATCGCCGCGTGCCGCACGCTGCACCACCTCGGCGCTGGCGCGGATCGCCGTACGCGCTGCCGCGTCGAGCGCGAGCGCATCGGCGCGGCCGGCATGGATCGCCTGCAGGTCGTCGAGCGACAGCGCGCCCGGCTTCAGCGTCAGCATCAACGCGCCACCATCGGCAAGTTCAGGCCCTGCTCCTTGGCGCAGGCGATCGCCTCCTCGTAGCCGGCGTCGGCGTGGCGCATGACGCCGGTGGCCGGGTCGTTCCACAGCACGCGCTCGATGCGCCGGGCCGCGGCATCGGTGCCGTCGCAGACGATCACCACGCCGGCGTGCTGCGAATAGCCGATGCCGACACCGCCGCCGTGATGGAAGCTCACCCAGGTGGCACCGCCCGCGGTGTTGAGCAGCGCATTGAGCAGCGGCCAGTCGCTGACCGCGTCGCTGCCGTCGCGCATGCCTTCGGTTTCGCGGTTGGGCGACGCGACCGAGCCCGAGTCGAGGTGGTCGCGGCCGATCACGATCGGCGCCTTCAGCTCGCCCGAGCGCACCATCTCGTTGAACGCGAGCCCGAGCCGGTGCCGATCACCGAGCCCCACCCAGCAGATGCGCGCCGGCAGGCCCTGGAAGCGGATGCGTGATCGCGCCATGTCCAGCCAGTTGTGCAGATGCACGGCGTTGGGCAGCAGT
>DATJYZ010000256.1:0-18271 GCA_035499355.1 Burkholderiaceae bacterium
GGAGATCCGTCCCATGAAAGCCCGCTCGTGGCTCCTCGCATCGCTCGCCGTCGTGTCGTTGGCCGCCCGCGCCGACTATCCCGAGAAGCCCGTCACCATCGTCGTGCCGTTCACCGCCGGTGGCCCCACCGACAAGGTGGCTCGCGACCTCGGGGTGGTGCTGAGCAAGGGGCTCAACAACCAGACCGTGATCATCGACAACGTCGGCGGCGCCGGTGGCACGCTCGGCGCGGCCAAGGTGGCGAAGGCCGCACCCGACGGCTACACGCTGCTGCTGCACCACATCGGCATGGCGACGTCGCCGGCGCTGTACCGCAGGATGCCGTACGACACGCTGAGCGACTTCGAGTACCTCGGCCTGATCAACGAGGTGCCGATGACGCTGGTGGGCCGCCCGACGCTGCCCGCCAACAACTTCGCCGAGCTGCGCCAATGGCTCGAGGCCAACAAGGGCAAGGTCAACCTCGCCAACGCCGGCCTCGGGGCGGCATCGCACCTGTGCGGTCTGCTGTTCCAGCAGAGCATGGCGATGGACATGACGACGGTGCCGTACAAAGGCACCGCACCGGCGATGAACGACCTGCTCGGGGGTCAGGTCGACATCATGTGCGACCAGACCACCAACACCACCGGTCAGATCGAGTCGGGCAAGATCAAGGCCTACGCGGTCACGACCAGCAAGCACCTGACCATTCCGGCGCTGGCCAAGCTGCCGACCCTCGACGAGGCGGGGCTGAAGGGCTTCAACGTCACCATCTGGCACGGCCTGTATGCACCCAAGGGCACGCCCAAGGCGGCGCTCGACAAGATCAACGTCGCACTGCGCGGTGCATTGAAGGACGCCGATTTCCTCAAGCGCCAGGAGGCGCTCGGCGCGGTGGTGGTCACCGACGCACGGGTCGCCCAGGCCGAGCACAAGAAGTTCGTCGAGGCCGAGATCGCCAAGTGGGGCCCGGTGATCAAAGCCGCCGGGCAGTACGCGGACTGACATCACTGCCCCCGGCCGTCTGGTGGCCGCCCCCGAGGGGGCTCGAATCGCGACCGGGAAACCCGGATCGCGATTCGCTTCGCGCTGAAGACTGCCCCTGGTCACCTTCGGTGACCTGTCCCAAAGGGAACAGGTGGTGTGCTGTGGCGCGTCAGTTCACCCGCAGCGGAATCGTCACCGGCCCGTCGTTGACCAGCTCCACCTGCATGTCGGCGCCGAACTCGCCGGCCTGCACGTCGGGGTGACGCTCGCGCGCCAGGCGCAGCAGGGCGTCGTAGAGCGCGCGCCCCAGCGCCGGTGGCGCCGCGCCCGAGAAGCCCGGCCGGTTGCCGCCCGTGGTGTCGGCCGCGAGCGTGAACTGACTGACGATCAACAGACCGCCGCGCACGTCTTGCAGGCTGCGGTTCATCTTGCCGGCCTCGTCGGCAAAGATGCGCAGCTTCAACACCTTGTCGACCAGCTTGGCGGCCTGCGCCTCACCGTCGGCGGGCTCGGCGCAGACGAAGAGCAGCAGCCCTGCGTCGATGCGGCCGCGCACGACGCCCTCGATGCTCACCTGTGCGCGCGCCACGCGCTGCACGAGCGCGATCACGCGCACTCCGGGCGCAACGCGCGGCTGCGTCGCACGTCGCTCATGCCATCGGCTGCTCGGGGTCGTTGAAGTGCGCCTCCACGTCCCACGGCAGCAGCTCGATGCGTGCGCGCAGGCCGGGCACCGCGCCCATCAGCGCCTGCTCGACGGTGGCGCGCAGTGCGGCCGCGCGCTGCAGCGACCAGCTCGCGGGCAGGTGCATGTGCAGGTCGACGAAGCGGCGCTGTCCCGCGCGACGCGTGACCACGTGGTCGAAGCGGATCTTCTCGTGTGCGAAGCCGCGCAGGGTGTCGTCGATCTGGTGCTGCACGTCGGACTCGAGTGCGCGGTCCATCAGGCCGTCGGCGGCGACCCCGACCAGGTGCACCGCCTCGCGCAGGATGTTCAGCGCCACCGCGATGGCGATCACCGGATCGAGCCATTGCCAGCCGGTGAGCGGCACCGCAAACAGCGCCACCACCACGCCGGCCGAGGTCCAGACGTCGGTGAACAGGTGGCGCGCGTCGCCCTCGAGAGCCACCGAGCGCAGCTCGCGCGCCGCGCGCAGCATCGCGTAGGCCAGCGCGCCGTTCATCACCGAGCTCAGCACCGACAGCGCAAGGCCCACGCTCAACGATTGCAGCGGCTGCGGGTGCAGCAGGCGATCGACCGCGGCCCAGACGATGCCGAGCGCCGCGAACAGGATCAGCAGGCCCTCGAAGCCGGCGGCGAAGTACTCGGCCTTGTGGTGTCCGTAGGGATGGTCGTCGTCGGGCGGCGCGGCGGCGACCGAGACCATCCACAGCGCGAAGGCGGCGCCGGCCAGGTTGACCAGCGACTCCAGCGCGTCCGACAACAAACCCACCGAGCCGGTGAGCCACCAGGCACCGAACTTCAGCGCCATCGTGACCACCGCCACCACGACCGACAATTTCAGGAACGAACTGGCCCGCATGCGCGCATTGTGCGGCGCTGCGACACCGGGCCCCACAGGGCCCGCCGCCGAATATCCGTGCGGTTGAGTCGCCGGCGGGCTTCGGCCCACAATCGGCGGCCGCAACGAAGGAGACCGACGATGCCGCGCTTGAACGTCAACGGCAAGGACCGCGACTTCGACGCCGAACCCGAGACCCCGCTGCTGTGGGTGTTGCGCGAGCAGCTCGGCCTCACCGGCACCAAGTACGGCTGCGGCATCGCCCAGTGCGGCGCGTGCACCGTGCACATCGACGGCCAGGCGGTGCGCTCGTGCGTGCGACCGCTGGCCAGCGTCGAGCCGACGCAGAAGATCGTCACCATCGAAGGCCTGGCACCCAACGCGTCGCACCCGCTGCAGAAGGCCTGGATCGAGCTCGACGTGCCGCAGTGCGGCTTCTGCCAGTCGGGCATGCTGATGGCCGCTGCCGCGCTGCTGAAGCGCAAGCCGCGCCCGAGCGACGCCGACATCGACGACGCGATGACCAACATCTGCCGCTGTGGCACCTACAACCGCGTGCGCGCGGCGATCCACGCCGCGGTGCGTGCCGACCAGGCCTGACCGGGAGACGACGATGGGCATCACCGCTGAAGTCTCCCGCCGGCGCTTTCTCGGCTCGTCGGCCGCCACCGCGGGTGCGCTGGTGGTCGGCTTTCATGTTCCCGATTCGCCGTTCGTCGCCACCGCCGCGGCGCAGGGCGCGCCCAGCGAGATCAACGCCTGGGTCGTCATCAAACCCGACGACACGGTCGTGATCCGCATCGCGCGCAGCGAGATGGGCCAGGGCACGCTGACCGGCCTGGCGCAGCTGGTCGCCGAAGAGCTCGAGTGCGAGTGGTCGAAGGTCACCACCGAATACCCGACGCCGGGGCAGAACGTGGCGCGCAACCGCGTGTGGCAGAACTTCTCCACCGGCGGCAGCCGCGGCATCCGCGAGTCGAACGACTACGTGCGCAAGGGCGGCGCGGCCGCACGCATGATGCTGGTCAAGGCCGCGGCCGACGGCTGGGGCGTGCCGGTGGGCGAGTGCAGCGTCGCCAGCGGTGTCGTCACCCATGCGGGGTCGGGCCGCAGCGCGCGCTATGGCCAGCTCGCACCGGCCGCGTCGAGGCTGACGCCGCCGACCGAGATCGCGCTCAAGGACCCCAAGACCTGGAAGATTGCCGGCAAGCCGGTCAAGCGCCTCGACACCGCGCACAAGGTCGACGGCTCGCAGGTCTACGGCATGGACCTCACGCTGCCGGGCATGCTGAACGCGGCGATCAAGGACTGCCCGGTGTTCGGCGGCAAGGTCAAGTCGTTCGACGCCGCCGCCGTGAGCACACGGCCCGGCGTCAAGAAAGTGGTGGCGGTCGGCGACAGCGCGGTCGCGGTGGTGGCCGACACCTGGTGGCACGCGAAGACCGCGCTCGATGCGCTGCCGATCCAGTGGGACGAAGGTCCTAACGCCAACACCTCGAGCAGCGACGTCGCGGCGATGTTGAAGGCCGGCCTCACCGCCGACGATGCAGCAGCGGCCAACAAGGTGGGCGACGTCAAGGCCGCGCTCGCCGGCGCGGCGCGCACGATCGAGGCGGTGTATTCCTACCCGCACCAGAACCACGCCTGCATGGAGGTGATGAACGCCACCGCGCGCTGGACACCTCAGCGCTGCGAGGTGTGGTGCCCCACGCAGAACGGCGAGGCCGCGTTCGCTGCGGTGGTCGAGGCCTCGGGGCTCCCCGCGGCGCAATGCGAGGTCTACAAGATCCACCTCGGCGGCGGCTTCGGCCGCCGCGGCATGACCGACTACGTGCGCCAGGCGGTGGCCATCGCGCAGGAAATGCCGGGCACGCCGATCAAGCTGATCTGGTCGCGCGAGGAAGACATGCTGCACGGCCGCTACCATCCGGTGACGCAGTGCCGCCTGGTCGCGGGCTTCGACAAGGACGACACCCTCACCGCGCTGCACATGCGGCTGTCGGGCCAATCGATCCTGGCCAGCGTGTTTCCGCAGAACGTGCGCAACGGCCTCGACCCGGTGGCCTTCCAGGGCCTCAACCCGCCCGGACCCGAGGCGTCGATCGGCTACACGGTGCCTAACCTGCTGGTCGATCATGCGATGCGCAACCCACCGGTGCCGCCGGGCTTCTGGCGCGGCGTCAACCTGAACCACAATACGATCTACCTCGAATGCTTCATCGACGAGATCGCGCATGCGACCAGGCAGGACCCGCTGGCGCTGCGGCGCAAGCTGATGGCCAACCATCCCAAGCACCTGGCGGTGCTCAACGAGGTGGCCGACAAGGTGGGTTGGGACAAGCCGGCCCCGGCCGGCGTCTACCGCGGCCTGGCGCAGACGATGGGCTTCGGCAGCTACGTCGCCGCCTGTGCCGAGGTGTCGGTCAGCGACGCCGGCGAGCTCAAGATCCACCGCATCGTGGCGGCCACCGATCCGGGGCATGCAGTCAACCCGCAGCAGATCGCGGCCCAGGTCGAGGGCTCGTTCGTGTACGGCCTGTCGGCCATGCTGTTCCAGGAGTGCACGCTGAAGAACGGCCGCATGGAGCAGACCAACTTCGACAGCTACCCGGTGCTGCAGATGCGGCAGATGCCGAAGGTCGAGACGCACATCAAGGCCTCGGGCGGCTTCTGGGGCGGCGTCGGCGAGCCCACCATCGCAGTGGCCGCGCCCGCTGTGTTGAACGCCATCTTCGCGGCCACCGGCAGGCGGGTGCGCAACCTGCCGCTCAAGGACCAGAGCCTGAAGAGGGCATGAGCGCGTGCGGCCGGCCTTCTTGTCGATGGTGATGGTGGCAACCGGCGCCTTGGCGGTGACCGCGCGGGCGCAGGGCGAGCCCGACCTGCGCAGCACGTACAGCGTGGTCGGCGACGGCATTCCGAAGCCGCTCACCGACGACAAGCCCAACCCCGATAGCGGCCGGCGCATCGTCACCGATCGCCTGCAGGGCCTTTGCCTGATGTGCCACAGCGGGCCGTTTCCGGAGGCCCGCTTCCAGGGCGACCTCGCCACCAACCTCGCCGGCACCGGCACGCGCTGGAGCGAGGCGCAGCTGCGGCTGCGACTGGTCGACGCGTCGCGCCTGAACCCGCGGACGATCATGCCGTCGTACTACCGTACCGAGAACCTCGAGCGCGTGGGGTGGCAGTGGCGCGGCCAGCCGGTGCTCAGCGCTCAGCAGATCGAGGACGTGGTGGCGTTTCTGCGCACGCTGCGCGAGGCACCATGAGTCGAGGCGCACGGCCCGATCGCACGCGCCGCCGGCTGTTGGCCGGCGCGGTGGCCGTCGGTTGCGGCGTCGTCTGGCGCCCGGCGCTGGCGCTGTCCGAGGTGCTGAGCGGCACCTTGCGCGGCTACACGGGCGGCGCGCCGACCCGCGAAGGCAAGGTCAACTTCGACATCGCGCCGCTGGTGGAGAACGGCAACACGGTGCCGATCACGGTGACCGTCGACTCTCCGATGACCGCCGCCGACCACGTGCAGGCGATCGCGGTGTTCAACGAGAAGAACCCGCAGCGCGAGGTGATCGCGTGCAAGCTCACGCCGCGCATGGGCCGCGCCAGCGTCTCCACGCGCATCCGGCTGGCCACCACGCAGCAGTTGGTGGCGGTGGCCAGGCTGAGCGACGGCAGCCATTGGACGCAAACCGTCGACGTGGTGGTCACGCTGGCCGCATGCATCGAATGAAGACCCTCACGCTCACGTCGTTCGCCTGGTCCCGAGGGCGCTCGGCCGGCTTGGGGCGGCCCGGCGCCGCCCGGCACGCTGAATGACAGCATGGCCCGCTCGCTGATCCACGCACCGGCCACCGCGCGCAAAGGCGAGGTTGTGGAGATCCGCACGTTGATCGCCCATCCGATGGAAACCGGCTACCGGGCCGGCGCCGACGGTCGCACGCTGCCGCGCGACATCATCCGGCGCTTCGCCTGCCGCTACAACGGCGAAGTCGTGTTCAGCGCGGATCTCTATCCGGCGATCTCGGCCAACCCGTACCTGGCCTTCTCCGTGGTCGCCGACGCCAGCGGCACCTTGACCTTCACCTGGGAGGGCGACAACGGCTTCGCGCAGACCGAGAGCGCGACGATCACCGTTTCATGAAGGCGCGCGGCGCCGCGGTCGCGTGGCTGCTGGCGTGCGCGGCCGCGCTCGCACAGACGACACCGGCGAACACGCGCCGTTCGGGCTTCGAGACGATGAGCCCGCGCATCCAGGCGATGCAGCGCGACGACCAGCAGAACCCGGGCATGCTGTGGGTCGCCGACGGCGAGGTGCTGTGGAACAAGATCTTCGGCATCAGCTTCTCCTGCGCGAGCTGTCATGGCGATGCGCGCAAGTCGATGCGTGGTGTCGCCGCCCACTACCCCGACTGGGATCCGATCGAGAAGAAGCCGGTCGACCTGACCCAGCGCATCAACCTGTGCCGCACGCGCCACCAGCAGGTGCTGCCGCTGCCGCCGGAGAGCGAAGAGATGCTCGGCCTCGAAGCCTACGTGGCGTACCAGTCGCGCGGGATGCCGCTGACGCCGAGCCCGGCCAGGGAGCTCGATGCGCCGCGCGAGCGCGGGCGACGACTGTACGAACAGCGCATCGGGCAGCTCAACCTGTCGTGCTCGCTGTGCCACGACAAGCTGCCTGGCCACGTGCTGGCCGGCGCGACGATTCCGCAGGGCCACGTCAACGGCTATCCGACCTATCGCCTCGAGTGGCAAGGGATGGGATCGCTGCAGCGACGCATCCGCAACTGCCTGAGCGGCGTGCGCGCCGAGCCGCCGCCGTTCAACTCCGACGAGATGATCGAGCTCGAGCTGTACCTCGCGCAACGCAGCGCCGGCATGGCGCTCGAGACGCCGTCGGTGAGGCCCTGACGCCGTCTGCCCGCACCGTTCGGTGCCGCCATCGATGGGACCACCGTCACAGAACGCGAGGCCATCGCGCTGCCGCAACGCCGGCTCGCATGCTCAACGGTCCCGCAGCATCGTCACCTCAGGATTGGCGGCATCGCCGATGACGAACACCGTGTAGGCCCCGTCGGCCGGGATGTCGACGCCGGACTGCAGCCACAGTGGTGTGCTGCTGCCGGTGGAATCCACCTCCAGCCGCATGTTCGTGCTGGTGGGCACCGAGAGGTACTGGCTGCTCGTTGCCGGCAGCACGTTGTCGTCGAGCAGGTTGAAGTCGACGCTCAGCGACACGCCCGCGCTGCTGTTGGACAGCCCGTTGAGCAGGCGCAGGGCGGCCGTGGAGGTGGTCAGCGCGAACTTGCTGTCGTCCAGCAGCGGCGTCGCCGTCGAGGCCGCCGGCGTGCCGGTGAGGAGCACCGTGTTGTCGCTGCCGGCACCGAGCGTAATCGGCGGCACCGCGCTGGAGATGCCGTTGACAGTGATCGCCCACGTGGCAGAGCCCGACGGCACGGTGACGTAGCTGCCGATGTTGGGCGACTGCGCGCCGCTCTGCACGACGTTGCTGCCCACGGCAGCGGCCACCAGCCCACTCGTCACGCCGGACACCAAGCGCACCCGCGCGTTGGTATTGGGATAGCCGGTGTAGCCGCCGCCATCGACCAGCACGGCGCCGTCGACCAGCGCGCCGCCGGCCGTCGGCGTGAGCACGAGGTATTGGACCTGCTGCTCGCCGAGCAGGATGGAAGGGATGTCCAGACGCACGTCGCTGACGCTGCCCTGGGTGGTCACCCGGATGCGATAGGTGCCGGTGGCGAACGCCAACGGCCCGCTGACCTGCACGTTGCCGCTACCACCGATCGAGAAGCTCGGCGGCCCGGCGGCCGTCAGGTCCACGTTCGGCGCCGTGACGTAGACATCGAGCGCGCCGGTTTCGATGGCCGCATCGTAGACCCGGAGGTTGGAGTGGCCCGCCGCCGCCGCGGCGTCCGACTGGCCCACGAAGCTGACTTTGACGGCGCCGTCCGCCTCGTAGACCAGGAGCGAATAGTTGACGTTCGCGGCGAAGCTCGGCCCCACGGTCGCGAGGGCGGTCTGCGAGCCGGTGTCGGTGATCTGGATCGTGTACGCCGTGGCGGAGACGCCCACCGACGCGCTGGCCTGCTGGGTCGCCACGCCGGTGACCAGTGCGCTCCCGTTGGCGATCAGGTCGATCGACGGATGGTTGCGCGTGGCATTGATCAGCCGGACCTCCGCGCCGCCGGTCGACGAACCGCCGCCCCGGCAGGCCTGCAACACCAGCAGGCCGGCGATGCCGACGGCCCAGAGGATCTTTTTCAGCGATTTCACGTCGGCGTGCCCATGCCATCGCGCAGCGGCGCCGCGCCCCAATGACCGGACCGGAGTAGACCGGCAGCACGCTGCCACTGCGTGAAGGCAGCGTGATGTTTCGTAAACTCGGTCGTCCGAGACGTCAGGGCGGCAGCGGCGCCGGGTCGTATGCCGAGCGATGCAGCGCGCGCCACACGCGCTCGGCGGTGAGCGGCATCTGCACGCGCTCGGCGTGGCGCCCCTGCCCGGCGCTGTCGAGCGCGTCGATCACCGCATTGACCACCGCCGGCGTGGCGCCGATGGTGCCGAGCTCGCCGACGCCCTTGGAGCCGATGGCATTGGTGGTGCACGGAATCGACGTGTCGAACTCGGTCTTGAAGGCGCGGAAGCCGTCGACGCGCGGCAACGCGTAGTCCATGAAGCTGGCGCTCAGCGGCTGGCCGCTCGCCGGGTCGTAGGCCATGTGCTCGAGCAGGGCCTGGCCGATGCCCTGCACGGCGCCGCCTTCGACCTGGCCGCGCGCGATCTGCGGGCTGACGACGCGGCCGATGTCGTTGACCGACGAGTACGCCACCACCTGCACGGCACCGGTGGCGGGGTCGATCTCCACCTCGCAGACGTGGCAGGCGTTGGGCCATGACGGCCCGCCGACGGCGTTGGTGGCTTCGACGTAGATCCGCCCGGCCTGCTGCTTGCCCGCGAGCTCGAACAGCCCGATGCCGAGGTCGGTGCCGGCGACGCTGAAGCGCCCTGCCCGGTACTCGATGTCGGCCGCCGGCGCCTCGAGCGCGTCGGCCGCGAGCTTGCGCGCCTCGTCGACGGTGCGCTGCGAAGCCACGTGCACGGCCGACCCGCCGATGAACAACGAGCGCGAGCCCGCGCTGCCGAAACCGTTGTTGCGGTCGGTGTCACCCATCACGACGCGAATGCGATCGAGCGGCACCTGGAACACATCGACCGCCAGCTGCGCCAGGCTGGTCGCGATGCCCTGCCCCATGCCCTGCACCGCCGAGCTGACTTCGATCATGCCGTCGGGCGTCACGGTGACGGTGACGCGCTCCTCGTACGCCATGCCACTGGTCCACTCGAGAAAGGTGGCGATGCCGCGACCGCGCAGCAGGCCGGCGCGCTTGGAGGCCTCGCGCCGCGCCGGATAGCCATGCCAGTCGGCGAGCTTCAGGCCCTGGTCGAGAATCTTCTCGAACTGGCCGCAGTCGTACACCTGCGCCATCGGGTTGGTGTACGGAAACTGGTCTGGCTTGATCATGTTGCGGCGGCGCAGCTCGGCGGGGTCGAGCTTCATTTCCCGGGCCGCCGCATCCATCAGCCGCTCGATGATGTAGATCGCCTCCGGCCGGCCGGCGCCGCGGTAGGCGCCGATGGTGTTGGTGTGCGTCATCACCGCCTGCAGGCGCAAGTCGATCAGCTTGATGTCGTAGATACTCGTGGTGACCCACGGCCCGATCACCAGCGGAATCAGGATGCCGGTGCCGGTGGCGTAGGCACCAGTGTTGCCGACCGCCTTCACCCGCACCGCGAGCACTTTCCCGCCAGCGTCGAGCGCCATCTCGCAATGGCTGACGCTGTCGCGGCCGTGCACGGCGGACAGGAACTCCTCGAGCCGCTCGGCGCGCCACTTCAGCGGGCGCTGCAAGGCGCGCGCGGCATGCGCCAGCGCCACGTCCTCGGGGTAGGCGCCGGTCTTCATGCCGAAGCCACCGCCGACGTCGCCGACCAGCACGCGCACCGCATCGGGCTTGAGGCCGAGCGCGTCGCACACGGAAGTGCGCACGCCGCTGGGCATCTGGCTCGACAGGCGGATGGTCAGCCGCTGTGTCCCGGCATCGAACTCGGCCAGCACCGTGCGCGGCTCGATCGGCGACGGCGCCAGGCGCTGATTGTTGATGTCGACCGCCACCGTCACGGCCGCGCGCGCGAAAGCGGCAGCCACGCCCGCGGCGTCGCCATGCTGCGACACTGCGGCGATGTTGTCGGGCAGCGACTCGACGACGCGCGGCGCGTCGGGCCGCAGCGCGGCCACCGCGTCGGTCACCGCCGGCAGCTCCTCGTAGTCGACGACCACTGCGTCGGCGGCTGCGCGCGCGGCGTCGCGGCTCGCGGCCACCACCAATGCGACCGCCTCGCCGGCAAAGCGCACCCGCTCGTGCGCGAGGGCACGGCGCGGTGCCGTCACCACCGCCGAGCCGTCGGGTCGCTTGAAGGGCACCACCACCGGCAGTGGCTTGACGCCAGCCTGCACCAGTTGCGCGCCGGTGAACACCGTCACCACGCCGGGCAGCGCCGACGCCGCCGTCGTGTCGATCGACACGATGCGAGCGTGCGCATGCGGCGAGCGCACGAACAGCGCATGCAACTGGCCCGTCGGCGCGACGTCGTCGGTGAACTGGCCTTTGCCGGCGAGCAGCGCCGGATCCTCGACGCGCTGCACCTGCCGGCCGCTGCCGAAGCGGCCCACTTCCACGGTCGAAGCAGCGCTCATCTCGCCCCCTTGGCCCTGCGGGCCGTCCCCCCGAGGGGGAGCGATCGCCTTCGGAACGGCCGTGCGGCGCTCATCTCGCCCCCTCCCCGCGCATCAGTCGGGCCGCCTCCTGCACCGAGGCGACGATGTTGACGTAGCCAGTGCAGCGGCACAGGTTGCCCTCGAGCGCGTCGACGATCTCGGCCTCGCTCGGGTTGCGGTTGTCGCGCAACAGCGCGGCCGCGCTCATCAGCATGCCGGGGGTACAGAAGCCGCACTGCAGGCCGTGGCAAGCGGTGAAGGCCTGCTGCAACGCATGGGGCTCGCCGCCCTGCGCGAGGCCCTCCACGGTGGTGACGTGGCAGCCCGTGGCCTGCACGCCGAGCAGCGTGCAGCTGCGCGTCGCCTGGCCGTCTACCAGCACGGTACAGGCACCGCACTGGCCGGTGTCGCAGCCGACGTGGGTGCCGGTGAGCGCGAGCGGGCCGCGAATCAGGTCGACCAGCAGGTCGCTCGGCTCGGCCTGCACTTTGGCGGCGCGGCCATTGACGTGGAATTCAAGTGTCGGCATCCGGTCCCCGTGGCGTTGCGCGTTCGGGGCATCGTAGCCGCTTTCATCGCGCGGCCCGGCGCGGTGGGCGAAGCCCGTTGACCACGGCCGGTCACGCGGGTTCGCGAGGTCCTCGTTCGGTGTCGTCGACTCGGACCGTGAGCATCACCGCCGCGTCAATGGGCGCGGCGCTCCAACCCTGCCCCAGGATGCGGCCTTCAGGCGCGCGCCCGGCGCGCACCACCCAACATCAGGTCTTGCAGCCACAGCGCCGACTGCGACAGCATGTCGCCGCGGCGCGACGCTGGTTCGTGGCGCAGGCCGATCGCGACGCGGCCGGTCCACCACACCATGCGGCCCGTGCCCGGCAGCATCACGGGCCCCACATGGCCCGGCGGCACCGGCACTGGCGGAGAGGTTTCGCTGAGGCGGATGAAGTCACTGGTGAGTTCGTCGGCGGGTTCTGAGTCGGTGAATCGCGACAACATGGCAAGCTCCGGAAAAAGATTGCAACGAATGATTCCGGCAAACCGTGTAACCTGCACTGCCTCAGGTTAGGGGGCGTGTCTCGGGGGGTTCATTTGACCCCGCGCGACACCGTTTGTCACCGCCCCACGCAATGACACCTGTAATGGCGCGGAGCATCTGCGGGCACGGTAACAACGTCGCCTCGGACCCTGTGTTGCAACATCGCCGGCGTGCGTTCACGGCAATGCGAGCGCCAACGCACCTCGCTCGATGCACCGATGCTGTGCGGCAACTGCGATGAAATGACCGAGGCTTGTCGAACGTAAACCGCGGTTCAGCGCGAGATCGGTCGAGCACCCACGCCTGAGCGCCTCACGTGGCGATGGCGCGACGCACGGTCGACAACGGCGCGTCGTCGCGCAGCCGTTCGCCGTCGACGCCGAGTTCGCGCCACAGCGACGCGAGGTCGATCGGCGACGCGCTGTCCTTCATCTCGTCGTAGAGACCGCTGAGTATCGTGCCGCCCACGGCGGCATCGGCGACGGCGAGCGTGCGCGGCACCGGCCACGCCACGCGATAGTCACCCCCCGCGCGCTGCACGCCCTGCAACGCCTGCTGCAGGCCGCGATCGGTCGCGCCGCGCTGGCGCATGCGCACGTCGGCGAGCAGGCAGAACAGCGCACCGCCCCAATAGGTGCGGCCCCACGTCGGCGTGTGATCGAGGCCCTGGTCCCCCGCCGCGGGTTGGCCGAGCGGCATCTGCCGCATCCAGCCGTGCCACAGCGCTGCGGCATCGAGCAGGCCGGCGCGGCTGCGCGCCAACGGCCCGACGTAGGTGGCGATGCCTTCGTGCAGCCAGCGCTGCGGACGCGGTACGCGCGGCACGGCGAGGTGGACCATCTCGTGCACCAGCACCCAGTCGTCCCGGTACTGTGCCGCCGTGGTGTCGCGGCCGAGGCGCACGCGCATGTGCAGCGCGGGCTCGCCGAAGGTCGCGCCGCTGACCACGCCGCTGCCCTCCACGCCTTGCAGCAGCAGCTCGAGCTGCGGCACCGGAAAACGGCCGAGGTAGCGCGCCACTGCGTCGGCGCTGGTCACCACCCACTCGCGGGCGCGCTCGCGCTGCGCGTCGCTGAAGCCCGGCGTGAACTGCAGCTCGATTCGCCCGCCCGCCACGGCCTGGTCGACGATGACCGGCTGTTCGTCCTCGGCGGACGCGGCTGCGGTCAGGGACAGTGCCGCTGCGGCGAGCAAGCAATCGCGCCGCGAGCACACCGCGGCGCGCGGTGCGCGCACGGTATGCCGATGGCGGTCGCTGAACACGCGGCCGAGTGTGGCGCAGAACTCGAGCCGGGGTTTCGCACGCTCGCCATGGACCTCACCCCGGCATCATCCGGGACGGCTCTGCGGCCCCCCGTGCTCACGGTCCGCGCGAATGCGCCATCATTCGCGCCTGTCGGCGCGGGCTGCCCGGTGGTTGGCACCTCCGCCCGCAGACGCCATCACGGAGGGTGCCTTGTCGATCTCGGATGAACGCGGTGGGTCGACATCTGCGGCACCGGCCGCTGCGGGTCTGGCCCGCTGTGCGCGCAGCATGGTGCTGGCGCTGTGCGCCGCACTGCTGGCGCTGGCGGGCTGCACGTCGTTGCCGAAGGTCGATCGCCAGGCGATCGCCAGCGAGGCGATTCCGCTGTCGGAAGCCACCACGCTCGGGCGCATCGCCAGCGCCTACCGCCCGGCGCCCGACCAGTCGGGTTTCCGGCTGATGCCGCTGGGCAAGTTCTCGCTCGACACGCGGGTGCAGCTGGCGCAGCGCGCCGAGGTGTCGCTCGACGTTCAGTACTACCACTTCCAGAACGACGAGACCGGGCGCTGGCTGCTGCGCGCGATGCGCGACGCCGCCAACCGCGGTGTGCGCGTGCGGCTGCTGATCGACGACTTCTACACCACCGGCGAGGACGAGTTGTTCCTCGCGTTCGCCGCGCACAAGAACGTCGAGGTGCGCATCTTCAATCCGTTCGCGGTGGCGCGCGACAGCGGCCAGGCCACGCGCTTCGCGCTGTCGGTGGGCGACTGGAAGCGGGTCAACCACCGCATGCACAACAAGCTGTTCATCGCCGACGGCGCGATGGCGGTGATCGGCGGCCGCAACGTCGCCAACGAGTACTTCCTGCGCAGCGCCAACAACGACAACTTCATCGATGTCGACGCCTTCACCGTCGGCTGGGTGGTGCCGCCGCTGCAAGGCTTGTTCGACCGCTACTGGAACGCCGACGCGGTGTACCCGATCCACGCGGTCACCCGCACGCCGTTATCCGACCAGCAGCTGCGTGCGCTGTTCGAGCAGTGGACCGGCCCCGAGCAGACGCCGCCGCCGGGACCGCTGCCGTCGACCGACATCCTCGGCTACGGGCCGATCGCCGAGGACCTCGAAGACGGCCGGCTCGGGTTGATTTGGGCCGACGCCTACGTGTTCGCCGATCACCCCGACAAGCCGTTCGACGGCGAGGCCGGCGGCGAGATCGCCGACACCAGCGTCACCTACAACGTGTTCGAGGCCATCCGCATGGCGCAGCACGATCTGGTGATCTCGTCGCCGTACCTGGTGCCGGGCAAGGTGGGCATGGCGCTGCTGAGCGAGCTGCGCGCGCGCAACGTGCACGTGGTGGCGATGACCAACTCGCTGGGTTCTACCGACGAGCCCGTGGTGCACATCGGCTACAGCACCTACCGCGAGCCGATGCTCGATCTCGGCGTCGAGCTGTACGAGGTGAGCGGCGCGCGCGTCAAGAAGAACCGGCGCCAGAACCTGTTCGGCTCGTCGCTCGGCCGGCTGCACGCCAAGCTGGCGGTGGTCGACAAGAAGACAATCTTCGTCGGCTCGATGAACCTCGACCCGCGCTCGGCCACCATCAACACCGAACTCGGCGCGGTGATCACCAGCCCCGACCTGGCGCGCGAGATGATCCGCATCATCGACCTCGACCGGCTGCAGAACGCCTACCAGGTGCGGCGCAAGGCCGACGGCTCCGGACTCGAGTGGCACAGCGTGGAGGACGACAAGGACGTCGTGCTCACCGAGGAACCCGATTCATCGGCCTGGCTGCGCTTCAAGTCGATGCTGCTCAAGCCATTCGTGCCCGAGTCGCTGCTGTAGGCGCCGGCTAGCGGCCCGCGGCAGGGCGTGACTTGTCGCGCCGCGCGCGCCGGCGCGCGGCCATCTCGCGGCCCATCTCGTGGCGCTCGCCGGCTTGCAGTCGGGCCCTCGCCTGCGGATAGATGCACGATTCCTCCAGCGCCATGTGGTCGTGCGACAGCGCGGTGAAGACCTCGCTCGCCTCGCGCAGGAAGTCGAGGTCCCACATCGAGTGTCCCGCGGCCAGCGCCTTCAGGTGCGGCGAAATGTCCATCCAGTCTTCCTCGAGCCACCCGTGGTCCTGCTGCAGCCGCAGCACCGACTGCACGATGTCGGGGGCGCCGGTGGCCAGCGCCTTGGGAAACACGTGTCGCTCTTCGTCCTCGTGATGCTCGCGCGCCGTGGTGTCGAAGAACCTCACCACCTCCGCCGCCAGCGCGCGCACCCGCTCGCTGTCGCCTTCTTCGCCGAGCTTCGCGACCAATGCGTTCAGGTTGTCCAGCGCCACCAGCGTGTCGCGATGACACTGGTCCAGCACCTCGAAGCCATCGCGCGTCGTGTGTCGGCGCGGCCCCGCCCCATCGCTCTTGCTCATCGACATCCTCTGACCGAGTTGGCTAATGCTAAGAACGCGCGAGGCTCGCTTGCATTGACCTGGCACAAAGGATGACCGCGCAGGCCGTTGCCACGCGACCGGCTCGGCCCCAGCCGCTACTGCAGATGCCTCACGAAGAAGGCGGCGATCCGGCGATCGACCTCGGGCAGCACGCCACGGTCGAACCCCGGCGGGTCGTTGAGCAGCTCGCCCGCCAAACCGGTGAAGCCCGGCGGCAGCGGCGACAGCATCGCGCCGTGGCCGCCGCTCGGCAGATCGGCGATGTGCTCGCACGCCCGGCACACCGCCAGCACCCGGTCGCTGTGGAAGCGCGGCACCAGCCAGCGATCCTGCTGTGCCGTCACCAGGCCCAGCGGCACGCGCGGCGCGACCAGCGACGCCATGTCGTAGTCGGCAGCGAACGGCACCGCCGCCACCACCGCGGCCACCCGCGGGTCGCTGTACTGCTGCTGTGTGGCGTCGGTGAAACGCAGGTCGATCACGGTGTGTGCGGCCCACTTCTTGATGCCGTCGAACGGGCCGCCGCTCAAGCGCAGCGCAAGCCCGACGCAGGCGTAGAAATCCTGCTCCAGGTTGTCGTCGCAGTGCTGCTTGAATCCCTGCGACGACCAGCGCCCGCCGGCCATCGTGAGCGCGGTGTGGCCGCCGGCCGACATGCCGTACACACCGACCCTGTCGAACTGCAGCAGCGGCGCGAAGCGCGCGTCGGCAGCCACCGCGTCGATGGCCCGCGACACCTCGGCCGGGCGCTGCTTCCAGCTGTCGGGGCCGGGGTTCGAATCGTCCTTGTAGTTGTCGCCACGGTGCTCGGGCAGCGCCACCACGAAGCCGGCCTGCACCAGCGTGCGCGCGAGGTCGGCGTGCACCCACGGTGCGCCGCCCGAGCCGTGCGAGATCACCACCAGGCGCCCGTTGCCGCGTTGTGGCACCGCCTCGTCGGCCGCCATCAGGCTGAGGTGGCCGCGCGTCAACGCGCGCTCGTCGGCCGCCGTGGGGTAGTACACGCTGACCGGGCCGTCGCCGGCGATCGGCCGCACCTGGCTCATCCCGAGCGCCGCCTGCGCCGCCACGCCGGCCAGCGCCAGCAGGCTCGACACCGCGCACCGCAGCAGCGCCGTCGGGCGCCACGTCTTTCGCATTTCTCGCATCGCAGTCTCCGAAGTCGGCGAAGGCCCCATGCCTTCGTCGACGCCGACGATTGCAGCCACTGCCCAGCGTGTCTTGCCGAATCCCGACCGGCATTGACCGATTTCAAGAATCGGCGATGTTTTCGCGCCGGAACTCGGTGGGGGTCAGGCCGGTGGCGGCCTTGAAGGCGCGGTTGAACGGCCCGATCGACTGGAAGCCGGCATCGAGCGCGATCGTCAGCACCGGCAGCTCGCGCCGCGCCGGATCGGCCAGCGCGGCGCGCGCGTCGTCGAGCCGGAAGCTGTTGACGTAGGCGTTGAAGTTGCGAAACCCGAGCCGCTGGTTGATCAGCCGGCGCAACCGGTATTCGGGCACCGTCAGGCGCGACGCCAGGCTGGCGACGCTCAGGTCTTCGCCGCGATAGACGCGCTCATGCTGCATCGCGCGCTGCAGCGCGGCGGCGAGGCGCTCCTCCGCCGGGTCGGGCACGGATGGCGCCACCGGCGCGTCGGGCACACGCTGCGGCGCGGCGGCGCTCGGCGCCGAGATGGCGAGTCGTTGCGCCGACGGGAACAGATCGCTGCCGCCGACGCGCAGCAGCCACCACGCCACCACGGCAACGATCACCCCCAGCGCCGCGGTGTCGACCAGCGCGGTGGTGGCCGACAGGCGGCCGTGCGCCGAGGCCATGCGCGCCATCAGCATCGCCAGCGTGTAGATCACCCCCGCCACCACGATGAACGCGCGCACGCGGCGGCGCGACTCCACCAGGTCGTCGCGCCAGTGTGCGGCGGCGGCGACCATCGCCAGCACCGCGAACACCAGCGGCACGCTGCGCTGCAGGCCGAGCGTCACCAGCGCCAGTGGCGACAGCGGATGGGCCAGCGCGATGCAATGCACCACGCTCAGCGTCGCCACCGCGCCCCAGGCCGCCACGTGCAGCGGCTTGAGCGCGAAGTCGTCGTCGAACAGCGCCTGCACGAACACCCAGAACACCACCGCGTTGGCCACCGAGATGGCGATCCACGGCGCCTGCCACAGCAGCGGCAGTGACGCTTCGATCAGCGGCATCGAGCTGATCGTCTGCACGCACAGCCCGAGGCACAGCGCGACCGCCACACGCGCCGCGGC
>DATJYZ010000257.1:0-17832 GCA_035499355.1 Burkholderiaceae bacterium
GCGTGGCGGCGCACGCGCGCAGCACCTGGAGCATCAAGGAATGCGTGCGCCAGGGCATCGAGGTGATCTACCACGCGAGCTTCTGCGACGAAGAGGCGCTCGACATGCTCGAAGCGCACAAGTTCGACCACTTCGTCGCCCCCGGCCTGGCCTGGCTCATCAACACCTGCTTCAACGCCAGCGAGTACGGGCTGACGCGCGAAGTGACGCAGAAGATGGGTTACCACCGCGAGCTCGAATGCGCGGTCGAGAGCATGAAGGCGCTGCGCAAGCGCGGCGTGCGCATCCTGCCCGGCGGCGACTACGGCTTCGCGTGGACGCCGCACGGCACCAACGCGAAGGACCTGGAGTACTTCGTCAAGCACGTGGGCATGAGCACGATGGAGGCGCTGCTGTCGGCCACCGCATGGGGCGGGCCGATGATGCGCATGGGCAAGGTGCTCGGCTACATCCGCGAGGGCTACCTGGCCGACATCCTGCTCGTCGACGGCGACCCGCTGGCCGACATCACCGTGCTGCAGGACAAGAACCGCATCCTCGCGGTGATGAAAGACGGCGAGTTCCACCGCGCGCCGCCGGTGCGCGCCGCGGGGCGCGCCGCCAACACCACCCGCTGGGCCGCCTGAGGAGACCGAATATGTCAGGTACCTTGTTCACCAACGTCCGCATCCTCGACGGCAGCGGCGGCCACCCGGTGCCCGGCAGCGTGCTGGTGCAGGGCAACCGCATCCAGGCGGTCGGTCGCGGCAATGCCTCGATCCCCACCAACGGCGCCACCGTCATCGACGGCGCCGGTGCCACGCTGATGCCGGGCATGTGCGAGGCCCACACGCACTTCTCGTGGAACGACGCCGCCACGCTCGCCGGCATCCAGACGATGCCGCTCGAAGAGCACGTGCTGTGGTGCGCCAAGGTGGCCAAGAGGTACCTGGAGGCCGGCTTCACGTCGTGCGTCGGCGCCGCCTGCGCCAAGCCGCGCCTGGACGTGGTGACCCGCAACGCGATCGAGGCCGGCCAGATCCCGGGTCCACGCTACCTGGCGGCCAGCCAGGAGATCACCGTGCCCGGCGCGCTCGGCGACGAGACGCTGCCTCACCTGCCGTTCCCGGAGTTCAGCTTCGGGGTCAACGTCAACGGCGCCGAGGAGATGCGCAAGGCGGTGCGCATGTTCCTGAAGTACGGCGTCGATTCGATCAAGCTCAACCTGTCGGGCGACAACTTCACGCCGCAGTCGCCGGCCGACACCGCGTGGATGACCGACGCCGAGGTCGCCGCAGCGATGGAAGAGGTGCGCATGCGCGGCAAGCGCGGCACCGCGCACGCGCGCTCGGCCGCCAGCGTGAAGCAGGCGCTGCGCCATGGCATCGAGGTGATCTATCACGCCAGCTACACCGACGACGAGACGCTCGACATGCTCGAGGCGGCGCGCGACCGCGTGTTCGTCGCGCCGGGCATCGCGATCCTGTACGCGATGCTGCACGAGGCCGAGCCGTGGGGCATCACGCACGAGAAGGCGGTGCAGATGGGCTACCAGCACGAGTGGGACCACGCCGTCGAGTCGCTGAAGGCGATGCACAAGCGCGGCGTGCGCATCCTGTTCGGCGGCGACTACGGCTTCGCGATGACGCCGCACTGCCAGAACGCGCGCGACCTCGAGTTCTTCGTCAAGTACCTCGGCTTCACGCCGGGCGAAGCGATCCGCTGCGCCACCCAGTACGGCGGCCAGATCATGATGAAGCCCAAGGAGCTGGGCCTGGTCAAGGAAGGCTACCTGGCCGACCTGCTGCTGGTCGACGGTGACCCGATGGCCAACCTCGCGATCCTGCGCGACCCCAAGCGCATGCTGGCGGTGATGAAGGACGGCGTATTCGCCAAGGCGCCGCCGGTGCGCGCGGGCTTCTCGGTGCAGGCCGACCTCGGCGTCGAGCGCGCCTGGGGGCGCGCGGCGTGA
Source organism: Burkholderiaceae bacterium (assembly GCA_035499355.1). GTDB lineage: Bacteria > Pseudomonadota > Gammaproteobacteria > Burkholderiales > Burkholderiaceae_C > JAEUPI01. The sequence continues at coordinate 1,952 of DATJYZ010000257.1, forward strand.
AGCTCAGCCGAGGCCAATGGGCCGCGTGGATCCTGATCGGCGTGCCGCTGGCGGTGCTGGCTTTGTGGGCCATCGTCGACAACGACAAGTTGTTCTTCACCACGCTGCTCAACGGCCTGACGCTGGCGTCGCTGTACTTCCTGGTGGCCAGCGGCTTCACGCTGGTGTTCGGGCTGATGCGCAACGTCAACCTCGCGCACGGTTCGCTGTACCTGCTGGGCGCCTACGCGGGCTGGGTGGTCGGCGACCAGACGGGTTCGTGGCTGCTGGCGGTGGCCACCGGTTTCGTCACCGCGGGCGTCGTCGGATTGCTGCTGCAGGTGCTGATCTTTCGCTGGATGCAGGGCCAGGACCTGCGCCAGACGCTGGTCACGATCGGCATTTCGATCGTGCTGGCGGACGTGATGCTGTGGATCTTCGGCGGCGAGATCTACACCTTCGAACCGCCGGCCTGGATCTACGGCTCGATCGTGCTGCCGCTGGTCGAGAAGTACCCGACCTATCGCATCGCGGTATTCGTGATGGCGCTGGCCATCGGCCTCGTGCTGTGGTGGTTCCTCGCGCGCACGCGACTGGGCATGATGATCCGCGCCGGCGTCGACGATCGCGGCATGCTGGCCGCCTCGGGCGCCAACGTGCAGCTGCTGTTCGCGATCACGTTCGCGATCGGCGCCGGGTTGGCCGGCTTCGCCGGCGTGGTGGGCGGCAGCGCGCTGTCGATCTCACCGGGCGAGGACACGCGCTACCTGCTGGCGTCGCTCGTCGTGGTCATCGTCGGCGGCATGGGCAGTGTGGGCGGCGCGGCGATCGGCGCGCTGTTGATCGGCGCGGCCGAGCAGTTCGGCCTCGCCTACGCGCCGACCTACGGCATCGTGTTCACGTTCCTGATCATGGTGCTGGCGCTCGCCTTCCGGCCGCGCGGCCTGCTGGGGAGGCCGGCATGACGACGAGGGCCCCGCGATGAGTGCCGCTCACTGGCGCCGCGCGATGAACGGCCAGACGGTGCGGTCGCCGCGGCCGGCGGCCGTGCCGCGGCCAGCCGTCGTCGAGGTGGCGGCGGATCCCTATGCGCACAGCGACGCGCCGCGCTGGCTGAAGTCCCTGTGGAGTCGGCTGTCGGCACGGCACGTGTTGGTGCTGCTCGGCGTGCTGGTGTACCCCGCCGTGGCATCGCCGTTCTTCACCTACCAGATCGGCGCGCAGTCGCTCGCGCTGGGGCTGATCGCGCTGTCGCTGACGCTACTGGGGGGCTACGGCGGCATGGTGTCACTGGCGCAGATGTCGGTGGCCGGGATGGCGGGCTACCTGGTGGCGATCCTCGGCACCAGCACCGCCACCGCGATCAGCCTCGCCTGGCCCTGGTGGCTCGCGGTGGCGTTCGCGATCGTGCTCGCGGTGGTGTTTGCCACGCTGATCGGCTGGCTGTCGGTGCGCACCGAGGGCATCTACACGATCATGATCACGCTGGCGATCGGCGTCGCGTTCTTCTACCTGGCGCAGCAGAACTACACGCTGTTCAACGGCCACCAGGGCTTCAACCAGGTGTTCGCGCCGGCGGTCGCCGGCGTCGAATTCCGCCAGCCGGTGCCGTTTTACTACCTCACGCTGGCCTGCGCACTGGCCGGCTATGGGTTCGTCAAGCTGCTGGTGCGCGCGCCGTTCGGCGTCGCGCTGCAGGGCATCCGCGACAACCCGCGGCGCATGCGCGCGCTCGGCTACCACGTCACCGCACACCGCGTTGCCACCTATGCGGCCGCCGGGCTGCTCGCGGCGGTGGGCGGCGTGCTGATCACCTGGTACAACAACCGCATCTCGCCGGGCTCGATGGGGATCGGCGTGATGATCAACATCCTGGTGATCGCGGTGCTCGGCGGCATGAAGCACCCGATCGGCGCGTTCATCGGCGCGATCGTGTTCGTGCTGCTGCAGAACTTCGCGATCGACCTGCTCGGCACGGACTTTCGCGAGCGCTTCAACCTCGTGATCGGCGGCGTGTTCCTGCTGATCGTGCTGTTTTCCCCCGACGGTCTGCTCGGTCTGTGGGCGAAGCTTCGCTCACGCTTCGGCCCGCGCAGCCCCATTGCCAACCAAAGGAGACAACCGTGATCGCAAGCAAGAGGAGAAGAATCTGGGTCCGCTCGATGCTCGGGGCCGCCGCGGCGGCCGCGCTGATGGGTTCGGCGCTGGCGCAGGAGACGCTGAAGATCGGCCTGCTCGCCACGCTCGAAGGCCCGTTCGCAGTGCCGGGCCAGGACAGCATGCGCGGCGCCGACCTTGCGCTGAAGGAGAAGAACGGCATGGCCGGCGGCAAGAAGATCGAGTTCATCAAGCTGTCGTCCGATGCCACGCCGGACAAGGCGGTCGCGTCGACCCGCAAGGCGGTCGAGCAGGACAAGGTGCCGATCATGATCGGCCCGCTGTCGGGCGACGAGGGCATCGCGGTCAAGAACTACGCGAAGACGCAGCCCGGCGTCACCTTCATCAACGGCTCGTCGGGTGCCCAGGCCGCGACCTGGGGCGATCCGGCCCCCAACTTCTACCGCTTCAACACCGAGGGCGCGCAGTGGATGGTGGGCCTCGGCGAGCACGCGCTCGGCAAGGGCTACAAGAAGGTGTTCCTGGTGGCCGAGGACTACGGCTTCCCGTACTCGCAGGTGCAGGGCTTCATGGCCAGCTACTGCGCCAAGGGTGGCAAGGTGGTCGACAAGGCCTGGGTGCCGCTGGGCACCAAGGACTACTCGTCGGTGATCGCGCGCATGCCCAAGGACATCGACGCGGTGCTGGTGGTGCTCGGCGGCTCCGACGCGGTGAACTTCCTGACGCAGTACGAGCAGGCGGGCGGCAACAAGCCGATGATCGGCGGCTCGATCACGGTGGACCAGACGGTGCTCAACTACAAGGGCAAGCGCCGCGAGTCGCTGCTCGGCACCGCGAGCGCCGGGCCGATGGCCGACTCGATCGACACGCCGGAGTGGAAGAAGTTCGTTGCCGAGTACAAGGCGGCGTTCAAGGACGGCTTTCCGAGTCCGAGCCTGTTCGCCTACCTGTACTACATCAACACCAAGGCCGCGCTCGACGCGCTCGATGCGGTCAAGGGCGACCTGAGCAACGGCCAGAAGGCGTATCGCGAGGCGCTGCAGAAGACCAATTTCGTCGGCCCGGCCGGCCCCGTCAAGATCGATCAAAACCGCAACGGTGTGGGCACCACCTACATCACCGAAGTCACCAAGGCGGCCGACGGCTCGTTCTACAACAAGGTGGTCAAGACGGTGCCCGACATCACCCAGACCCTGGGCCTGTCGGAAGCCGAGTTCAAGAAGATGGGCCTCGGCTCGCGCGACGTGCCCGACTGCAGGAAGTGACCCACCCCCGATGCGGCCTGGCGGCCGCCTCCCCCTCAAGGGGGCGGCGCCTGCGGACCGGCAAAGCCGGATCCGCGGCGGCCGCTTGGGGATGCGCCGCTGGAGCGGCGCAGGGCTGATATGGCATCTGTGACCCAACTCAGATCACGCGCGTCCGAGGCACGCGCCGCACCCGCCCGCAGCGGCGGTGGCGGCGCGCTGTTGTCGGGCGACGCGTTGATCCTCAGCGGGGTGACCCGTTCTTTCGGTGCCCTGCGCGCGGTCGACGACGTGTCGTTGACCGTCGTCGCGGGGCAGAAGGTGGCGATCCTCGGCTCCAACGGCGCGGGCAAGACCACGCTGTTCAACACCATCACCGGCGACTTCATGCCCACCGCCGGACGCATCGAATTCTTCGGTGAGGACATCACGACGCTGCCCACGCACGAGCGCATCCGCAAGGGCCTGCGCCGCACGTATCAATCGTCGCTGCTGTTCCGCGACCTGAGCGTGCGCGACAACCTGTTCCTCGCGGTGCGCGGTGTGGCCAACGGGCGCTTCTCGTTCTGGCCGCCGCGCGGCGGTCATGCCTCCGTGCTGGCCACCGGCGACCTGCTCGAGCGCGTGCGCCTGGCGCACATCGCCGACGAGCCGGTGTCGAGCCTGTCGCACGGCCAGCAGCGCCAGCTCGAGATCGGCATGGCGCTGGCCGGGGCGCCGCGGCTCATCCTGTTCGACGAGCCGGCGGCCGGCCTGTCGCCGGCGGAGCGGCGCGAGCTGGTGGCGCTGCTGACCTCGCTGCCCGCACACATGAGCTTCGTGCTGATCGAGCACGACCTCGACATCGCGCTGCGGGTCGCGGAGCGCGTCACCGTGATGCACAACGGCTGCGTGCTCAAGACCGGCACGCCCAGCGAGATCGAGAACGACACCCAGGTGCAGGCGATCTACATGGGGGGCAAGCACTGATGGCGTGGCTCGGACGCGACCGCGACGCTGCGCCGCCGCCACGCGGCCCGATGCTGGCCGTCGAGGGCCTCGACGTCTACTACGGCCGCGCCCACGCGCTGCAGGGCGTGACGTTCACGATCGAGCACGGCGTGCTCGGCATCGTCGGCCGCAACGGCATGGGCAAGACCACGCTGTGCAACGCGATCACCGGGCTGGTCAGGGCCACCGGCAGCGTCAGGTTCGCCGGCGAGGAGATCCTCGGTTTCGCGCCCAACGAGATCACGCGCCGCGGCATCGCCTACGTGCCGCAGGGACGGCGCGTGTGGCCGTCGCTGTCGGTCGACGAGACGCTGCGCCTGGTGGCGCGGCGCCGCCGCGAGATCGACCGCGTCTACGCGATGTTCCCGCGGCTGGCCGAGCGCAAGGACCACGGCGGCGCGATGCTCTCCGGCGGCGAGCAGCAGATGCTCGCGATCGGCCGTGCGCTGCTGCTCGAACCGAAGCTGCTGGTGATGGACGAGCCGACCGAAGGGCTGGCACCGGCGATCGTCGAGCAGGTGGTGCAGGCGCTGCGAGAGCTGGCCGGCGACCACGAGATCAGCGTGCTGTTGATCGAGCAGAACCTCGGCGTGGCGATCGACGTGGCCGACCGCGTCGGCGTGATGGTCAACGGCCGCCTTGCGCAGGAAATGCCGGCGCAGGCCCTGGGTGCCGACCGCGAGCTGCAGGAGCGGCTGCTCGGCGTGCGCTCGAGCGACGACGACGTGCAACCCGACGCGCCCGCCCCCGCGTCCGAGCCCGTTGCAGCCGCCGTGCTCACCGTGCGCCGCGCCTACGGCGACGGCGCGCCGACGCTCGACGACCTGGCGCCGCGCACCGTGCGCGGCTTCAACCGCTGGAACAGCGGCGACGCGTCGGCACCGGTGACCGACATCGCGCGCGAGAGTGCCGCACCCGTGCGCCGGAGCGAGGCGGCGCCCGCGCGCGCCGCCGCTGCAACTGCGGCGACCCAGCAGGCACAGGTGTTGCCGTTTCCGGTGGCCGCCAGCAGCGGCCGCGCCGCCTATGTGGCGGGCACCTTCGACACCAAGGGCCGCGAGCTGTTCTACCTGCGCCAGTGCCTTGAGAAGCTCGGGCTGCGCGTCGTCACGGTCGACCTCGCGACGTCGGGCAAGCCGTCGCCGGCGAGCGTGCATCCGCGCGAGGTGGCGCGCCACCATCCCGACGGCGAGCGCGCGGTGTTCACCAACGACCGCGGCAGCTCGGTGAGCGGCATGGCGCTGGCGTTCGAGCATTTCATGCTCGCGCGGCGCGACGTCGGCGGGCTGATCGGTGCCGGCGGTTCCGGCGGCACCACGCTGACGACGCGCGCGATGCGCGCGCTGCCGATCGGATTGCCGAAGGTGATGGTGTCGACCATGGCCTCGGGCGACACGCGGCCCTACGTCGGCCCGAGCGACATCTGCATGATGTACTCGATCACCGACGTGTCGGGCATCAACCGCATCAGCGAGAAGGTGCTGGCCAACGCCGCGCACGCGTTGGCAGGCATGATCGCGCACCCGGTGACCGGCGACAGCGCGACCAGGCCGGCGCTCGGGCTGACGATGTTCGGCGTCACGACCACCTGCGTGCAGGCGGTGACCAAGCGGCTCGAGGCCGAGTACGACTGCCTGGTGTTCCATGCCACCGGTGTCGGTGGACAGTCGATGGAGAAGCTCGCCGACTCCGGGCTGCTGGCCGGCGTGATCGACGTCTCGACCACCGAGATCGCCGACGAGATCGGCGGCGGCGTGCTCTCGGCGGGGCCGACGCGGATGGACGTGTTCGCGCGCCACGCGCTGCCCTATGTCGGCTCGTGCGGTGCGCTCGACATGATCAACTTCGGCCCGTGGGACTCGGTGCCCGAGCGCTTCAAGGGCCGCCTGCTGCATCGCCACAACCCGACCGTGACGCTGATGCGCACCACGGTGGAGGAGAACCGCGCGATCGGCGAGTTCATCGCGCGCAAGTTGAACGCGATGGTCGGTCCGGTGCGCTTCCTGATCCCGGAGGGCGGCGTGTCGCAGATCGACCGGCCCGGCCAGCCGTTCCACGATCCCGAGGCCGACCGCGCCTTGTTCGAGGCGATCGAGCTGCACTTCAAGGGTGGCGCCAACCGCGTGTGCAGGCGCCTGCCCCTGCACATCAACGACGAGGCGTTCGCCGACGCACTGGTGGCGGCGTGGCGCGAGATCGCCGCCGGCGCGCCGGCCGGTGCCGCGCGCGTGGCGCGTTGACGACGAAAGCGCGACATGCCCCGCATCGCCCGCCAGACCATTCTCGACAACCTGCGCCGCAAGATCGCCGCGCGCGTGCCGATCATCGGCGGCGGCGCCGGCACCGGGCTGTCGGCCAAGTGCGAAGAGGCCGGCGGCATCGACCTGATCGTCATCTACAACTCGGGCCGCTACCGCATGGCCGGGCGCGGCTCGCTGGCCGGCCTGCTCGCCTACGGCAATGCCAACGAGATCGTCTGCGAGATGGCGCGCGAGGTGCTGCCGGTGGTGAGGACGACGCCGGTGCTCGCCGGGGTCAACGGCACCGACCCGTTCCTGATCACCGATTCGTTCCTGCGCCGGCTGATCGACCTCGGCTTCTCGGGCGTCCAGAACTTTCCGACCGTGGGGCTGATCGACGGCACCTTCCGCGCCAACCTCGAGGAGACCGGCATGGGCTACGGGCTCGAGGTCGAGCTGGTGGCCAGGGCGCACGCGCTCGACCTGCTGACCACGCCGTACGTGTTCAGCGAGGCGGAGGCACGCGACATGGCGGCCGCCGGCGCCGACGTCGTCGTCGCTCACATGGGGCTGACCACCGGCGGCTCGATCGGCGCCGGCACGGCGTTGAAGCTGGCCGACTGCGTGACGCCGATCAACGCCTATGCCGCGGCCGCGAAGGCGGTGAAGTCCGACGTGATCGTGCTGTGCCACGGCGGGCCGATCGCGACGCCGGAGGACGCGAGCTGGATCCTCGCGCGCTGCCCCGATTGCCACGGCTTCTACGGCGCCAGCTCGATGGAGCGGCTGCCCACCGAGGTGGCGCTGACCGAGACCACGCGCCGCTTCACGCAGATCAAACGATAGTCAACGGGAGACGCACATGACAGGCGCCCAATTCGGAACCTTCATCCTCGGCCTGATCGGGGTCGTGATCGTCGTCGCGATCGTGGTCTGGCTGCTGCACTGGCTGTACCTGCGCTCCAGCAAGGAGCGTGCGTTCGTGCGCACCGGGCTGGGCGGCCAGAAGGTGGTGCTCGACGGCGGCGCGCTGGTGCTGCCGATCGTCCACGACGTGATTCCGGTCAACATGAACACGCTGCGCTTGGAGGTGGCGCGCGGCCGCGACAAGGCACTGATCACCAAGGACCGCATGCGCGTCGACGTGATCGCCGAGTTCTACGTGCGTGTGGCGGCCGAGCCCAGCGCGGTGGCGGCCGCAGCGCAGACGCTGGGCCAGCGCACGCTCGAGCCGGAGCAGCTGAAAGAGTTGATCGAGGGCAAGTTCGTCGACGCGCTGCGCACCGCGGCCGCCGAGATGACGATGGAGGAACTGCACGAGAAGCGCGGCAGCTACGTGCGTCGCGTGCGCGAGACGGTGGCCGGCGACCTCACCAAGAACGGCCTGGAGTTGGAGTCGGCCTCGCTGACGCAGCTCGACCAGACCGCGATGGAGTACTTCAACCCGAGCAACGCCTTCGACGCCGAGGGCCTGACGCGGCTGACCGAGCAGATCGAGCATCGCAAGAAGCAGCGCAACGACGTCGAGCAGGACACGTTGATCGCCATCCGCAACAAGAACCTCGAGGCCGAGAAGCTGTCGCTCGACATCGACCGCGAGAGCGAATACGCGCGGCTGACCCAGCAGCGCGAGGTGGAGATCGCGCGCGCGCGGCAGAAGGCCGAGCTGACCGCCGAGCGCGCGCAGCGCGAGCAGGACGCCGAGTCGGCGCAGATCGCCGCCAAGCAGACGATCGAGGCCGCGCGCATCCGCAGCGACCTGAGCGTCGAGCAGGAGCGCATCCAGAAGGAGCGTGCGGTGCAGGCGGCCGAGGTGGCGCGCCGCCAGGCGCTGGAGTTGGCCGAGCAGCAGCGCGCGATCGCGGTGGCGCGCGAGAGCAAGGCGCAGAGCGAGGCCCAGGCCGAAGCCGAGACGGCGCGCGCGCAGGCGGTGTCGGCCGAGGAGAAGGTATTCACCGCGCGCGAAGTCGAGATGGCCGAGCGCAAGAAGGCGATCGATCTGATCGGCGCGGCCCAGGCCGCCGAGCGCGAGTCGCTGCGCCTGACCGCGGCCGCCAAGGCCGAGATGCTGGCCAGTGCCGACCGGGGGGCGGCGATCCGCGCGCAAGCGCAGGCTGACGCCGACGCCGACAAGATCAAGTCGCTGGCGACGAAGGTGCGCGCCGAGATCGAGGCCGAGGCCGCGCGACTGATGAACGAGGCGCAGAACGTGTTGTCGCCCGAGGCGCGCGCGTCGGTGCTGCGGCTGCGGCTGGTCGAAAAGGCCGAGGCGATCATTCGCGAGGCGGTGCGCCCGATGGAACGCATCGAGGGCATCAAGATCCTGCATGTCGACGGCCTGGCCGGCGGTGGCGGCGGCAACGGCGATGCCAGCAACGGCGGCTTCGCCGACAGCGTCGTCAACTCGGCGCTGCGCTTCCGCGCGCAGGCGCCGATCGTCGACCAGCTGCTGCGCGAGATCGGCCTGGAGTCCGGTGACATCCAGCGCCTGGCCGGTGGCGTGTCGGGCGCCACCGCGGCGCTGCCGCCGGCGGCACCACCGAGCAACGGCAAGGAATAGAAGGAGCGCGCCGGTGATCCGCATCTACGTCTCGAGCGTGCTCGACGCGGGCGCCGACACGGTCTGGTCGCGCATCCGCGATTTCAACGGGATGCCGCAGTGGCACCCCGGCATCGCCGACAGCCGCATCGAGAACAACGAGCCGAGCGACAAGGTCGGCTGCATCCGCCACTTTCATACGCGCGACGGCGGCACCATCCGTGAGCGGCTGCTGGCGCTGAGCGACTACGACTACAGCTGCACCTACGAGATCCTGGAGTCGCCGATGGGCGTGGACAACTACGTCGCCACGCTGAAGCTGACGCCGGTCACCGACGGGAACCGTTCCTTCGCCGAGTGGAGCGCGGAGTTCGATTGCGCCGAAGGGCGCGAGCGCGAGCTCACGGAGCTGATCGGCAACGGCGTGTTCCAGGGTGGCTTCGATGCGCTGAAGCGGCTGTTTCGGTGAGCGCTGTGGTCACGCAGTGAGCAGACATCGCGATGCTGCAAAAGGTCGCTAGGTCCACCGTCATCGACGCGCCGATCGAGCGCGTGTGGGCGGTGATCCGCGACTTCAACAGCCACGACCAATGGCACGACGTGGTCGAGGCCAGCCGCATCGAGGCCAACGAGTCGTCCTCGCAGGTCGGCTGCGTGCGCAGCTTCACGCTGAAGGACGGCAACCGCATCCGGGAACAACTGCTGACGCTCGACGATCGCGAACACAAGAGCACCTATTGCATCGTCGAGGCCACCGTGCCGCTGCAGCGCTACGTGGCCACCGTGACGCTCAAGCCCGTCACCGACGGCGACCGCACCTTCTGGCACTGGGAGTCCAGCTTCGCCACCCCCGCGGGACGCGAGCGCGAGCTGCGCGAGATGGTCGCGCGCGACGTCTACGAGGCTGGCTTCGTGAACCTGCGCCGCCACCTCGAGCGAGGCGCCGATCTGCGCGCACCGCGCAGCGCACCGCTGCCCACCGCGCTGCCGCTGCCGTCGCGCCGCGTCGTCGTGCGCGCCTACGGCGATGCAGCGCAGCTGGCGGTGCTCGATGGTGAGGCGGCGGCGCCAGGGCCCGGCGAGGTGCGCATCCGGCAGCGCGCGATCGGCGTCAACTTCATCGACGTCTACCTGCGCCGCGGCTGGATCCCGCCGATGCTGGCGCCCGGCGGCACGCTCGGCATGGAGGCGGCCGGCAGCGTCGTCGACGTCGGCTCCGGCGTGACCGGCGTGCTGCCTGGCGATCGCGTGGCGTGCATCGGGCCGATTCCCGGCGCCTATGCGAGCGTCCGCACCGTGCCGGCGGACTGGGTGGTGCGCCTGCCGCCGGCAGTGGAAGACGACACCGCCGCCGCGCTGCTGCTCAAAGGGTTGACCGCGCACTACCTGGTGCACGACCTCGGTCGCATCGCGCGCGGCACGCGGCTGCTGGTGCATGCGGCCGCGGGCGGCGTGGGGCTGCTGGTGTGCGCGTGGGCGCGCCAGCTGGGCGCCACGGTCGTGGGCACGGTGTCGAGCGACGCCAAGGCGCGCGTCGCGCGCGAGCACGGCTGCGAGCACACGATCGTCACGCGCGACTACCGCTTCGCGGATTCCGTGCAAGCGCTGTGCGGTGGTGCCGACGTGGTGATCGACGGCCTCGGCGACGCGGCGTTCGACGAGAACCTCGCCGTGCTGGCGCCGCGCGGCCATTGGATCAGCCTGGGCCAAGCCAGCGGCGCGCTGCGCGCGCTGGACGCCAACGCGCTGGTGCACAAGTCGCTCAGCTTCTCTCGCCCGGTGGTGTTCGCCTACATCGCCACGCGCCAGGCGTTGAACGAGCGCGCGGCCGCGCTGTGGCAGGCACTGGCCGACGGCGCGATCCGGGTGCCGCCGATCGAACGCCATGCACTCGACGCCGCGGGGCGCGCGCACCAACGCCTGGAGTCCCGCGCGACCACCGGGGCGCTGGTGCTTGTGACCTGACGCGGCGCTGCGTGCGCCTGCACTTGCGGAAGGACATCCGATGATCGTGGGCATGAACCACTTCACCATCACGGCCGAGGATCGCGCGGCGACGCTCGAGTTCTACTGCGGTCTGCTCGGCCTGGCGGAGGGCCACCGGCCCGACCTGGGCTTTCCCGGTGCGTGGCTGTATCCGCCGGGCGGACGCCAGGCGGTCCTGCACATCTACTGGGACCGCCCGATGCCGAGCCCGCGCACCGGCGTGATCGACCACATGGCGTTCACCGGCCAGGGGCTCAAGCAGATGAAGGCACGCTTCGACGAGCGCGGCCTGAAGTACGACCTGCGCCGCCAGGCCGGCGCGGGCACCTGGCAGCTGTTCACGCTCGACCCCAACGGCGCCAAGGTCGAACTCGACTTCGATCCGTCGGAGTCGTTGTGAGCGATGGTGCCACGGCCGGTCTGCGCGCGTTCCGCGTCGACGGCCAGGTTGCGGTGGTCACCGGCGGCGCGCAGGGCATCGGGCTCGCGTGCGCGACGCTGCTGGCCGAGGCCGGCGCACGCGTCGTGCTGCTCGACCGCGACGAGGATGCGCTGCAGTCGGCCCGGGCGCGCGTGCCGAATGCGACTGCGCGCGTACTCGACGTCACCGACGAAGCCGCGGTCGACCGCACCTTCGCCGCGCTGGCCGGCGAGCACGGCGCCATTCACGTCCTCGTGAACAACGCGGGCCTGGCGATCCGCAAACCCTCGCTCGAGCTGTCGCTGACCGACTGGAACGCGGTGGTCGCCGTCAATCTGACCGGCGCCTTCCTGTGCGCGCGCGCGGCGGCCCGCCACATGCCCGCCAGCGGTGGCGCAATCGTCAACGCGGCGTCGATCATGGGCCTGTCGGGCGGAGGGCTCTATCCGAACATCTCGTACCAGACCACCAAGGGCGGGCTGGTCAACATGACCCGCGCGCTGGCGGTCGAGTGGGCGCCGCGCGGCATCCGCGTCAACGCGGTGGCGCCGACCTGGACGCGCACCGGCTTCATCGGAGCGCTCGAGCGCTCGCCCGAGCTGATGCAGCGCATCCGCGACGTCACGCCGCTCAAGCGCCTGGCCGAGCCTCATGAAGTGGCCTCGGCGGTGCTGTTTCTGGCCAGCCCGGCCGCGGCGATGGTGACCGGGCACGTACTGGCAGTCGACGGCGGGTACCTTGCACAGTAGCGCCTGCGCCACACAGGGCGGAGCGAAGGCGAGAGGGGCGCGTCTAGAGGGATATCCGGGGGTATTCGTGCCACTCGGCGAGTGCTATGCTGCGGCGCAGCAATGGAGACTGGACTCACTCCCGCGCTTCGCAGCAGTCTGGAAGACGTGCTCGGCAGTCTGTTGCACGCCCGCCGCAGCGGCGACCTCGGGCGGCTGGCGTTGCTGACCTACTGGGACGTTCGCAGTTGGGCGCGCTGGGCGCACCGCGACGCACTGGCCGGGCTGGCGTCCGATTTCATCGTCGGTGAGCCGCTCCCGAACCGGGCCGCCTTCCTGAGTCTCGTGGACCAGGTCATCGCCGAGCTGGAGCGCATTCGCGCCGGCGCGCACTAGGTTCTCGTCGCTTCCGGTCGCGCATGCACCCGGCGCCGTGAAGCGGCCGGCGCGGGCGTGGTTTCTCGAGCGTCGCGCTTGCCGGCACGATGGCCCCGAGCGATACTGATTTTTCATACAGCCTGACAGGGCCATCGCTCGCCGCACGCGTGCGCGCATGAAGCGCGAGGCTCGATCATTCCCGGAGCATACGAGGATGTCCGAATCGACGATGCAGCGAATGGACCTGGTGGCCGCGCTGCCGCAACAAGAGATCAGCCACGAGGTGCTGCTCGAGAAGTACGCCAAGGGCGACGAGCGCAGCGCCGATGACGTGCGCGCGCGCGTGGCGCGGGCACTCGCCGCCATCGAGGCGCCCGCGCTGCGCACGCAGTGGGAGGCGCGGTTCTTCGACGCACAGCGCAGCGGTTTCATCCCGGCGGGGCGCATCGACTCGGCCGCCGGCACCGCGTTGGGTGCCACGCTGATCAACTGCTTCGTGCAACCGGTGGGCGACTCGATCGCCGAACCCGAAGAGGGCTATCCCGGCATCTACATCGCGCTCACCGAAGCCGCCGAGACGATGCGCCGCGGCGGTGGCGTCGGCTACGACTTCTCGCGCATCCGCCCCAAGGGGGCGTGGGTCGGCACCACGCAGAGCAGCGCGTCGGGCCCGGTCAGCTACATGCGGGTGTTCGACCGCTCCTGCGAGACGGTGGAGTCCGCCGGCAGCCGTCGCGGCGCCCAGATGGGCGTGCTGCGTTGCGACCACCCGGACATCGAGGATTTCATTCACGCCAAGGACGCGGGCGACCTCACGAACTTCAACATCTCGGTCGGTGTGACCGACGCGTTCATGCGCGCGGTCGACGAAGACCGCGAGTTCGAACTGGTTCACCGCGCCGAACCGGGCGCAGCGCAGAAGGCGGCCGGTGCCGTGCGTCGCAACGACGGCCTGTGGGTCTACCGACGCCCGCGCGCGCGCGACCTGTGGGACCAGATCATGCGTTCGACGTACGACCACGCCGAGCCCGGTGTGCTGTTCATCGACCGCATCAACGCCGACAACAACCTCGGCTACTGCGAGAGCATCGATTCCACCAATCCGTGCGGCGAGCAGCCGCTGCCGGCCTATGGCTGCTGCTGCCTGGGCTCGATCGACCTGACGTTCTTCATCGAGTCGCCGTTCGAAGCGTACGCGCGCTTTCGCGAAGATGCGTTCGTCGAGGTCGTGAAGGTGGCCGTGCGCATGCTCGACAACGTGCTCGACGCCACCGTGTGGCCGCTGCCGCAACAGCAACAGGAGGCGCGTGCCAAGCGCCGCATCGGACTCGGCTTCACCGGGTTGGGCGACGCGCTGATCATGCTCGGGCTGCGCTACGACGCGCCCGAGGCGCGCGCCGAAGCCTCGCGCATCGCCGCCGTGATGCGCGACGCGGCCTACGACGCCTCGGCCGACCTGGCGCGCGAGCGCGGCGCGTTCCCGTTGTTCAACGCCGACCTCTACCTGTCGCGCGGCAGCTTCGCCTCGCGGTTGCCGCAGGCGCTGAAGGACAAGATCCGCGCCCAGGGCATCCGCAATTCGCACCTGTTGTCGATCGCGCCCACTGGCACCATCAGCCTGGCGTTCGCCGACAACGCCAGCAACGGCATCGAGCCGCCGTTCTCGTGGAGCTACACGCGGCGCAAGCGCGAGCCCGATAGCACGTTCAAGGAGTACGCGGTCGAGGACCACGCCTGGCGCCTGTACCGCCACTTGAAAGGCCCCGACGCGCCGCTGAGCGACGCCTTCGTCACCGCGCTGCAGATGAGCGCCGAAGACCATGCGGCGATGGTCGCCGCAGTGGCGCCGTTCGTCGACACGTCGATCAGCAAGACGGTCAACGTGCCGGCCGACTATCCGTATGCCGACTTCCAGGGCCTGTACTTTACCGCCTGGAAGTCGGGCTTGAAGGGGCTCGCGACCTACCGCCCGAACAGCGTGTTAGGAGCCGTGCTGAGCGTCGATGCGGCAACGGCCAACGCGCCTCAGCTGGTGGCGACCGACAGCACCAATCAGCGGCTGCGCGTGGAGCGGCTGCCGGCGCCGGTGCTGGCGTCGCTGCGCTGGCCGAGCCGGCCCGACTTTCCCGGCGGCAATCCGGCCTGGAGCTACATGATCCAGTACCCGCATGGCGAGTTCTCGCTGTTCGTCGGGGAGCTGCCGGCCGACGCGGGCCCGGAATCGGGCCTGTTCGCGCGCAACCTGCCGTTCGAGGTGTGGGTCAACGGCGCCGAGCAGCCGCGCGGGCTGGCTTCCCTGGCCAAGACGCTGTCGATGGACATGCGCGCCAACGACGCGGCCTGGCTGAAGCTCAAGCTCGACGCGCTGGCCACGGTGTCGGAGGAGCGCTCGTTCGAGATGCCGATGCCGCCGCACGGCGAGCCGCGCCTGTTCCCCGGCGTGGTGGCCGCCACCGCGGCGGTGATCCGCTGGCGCTGCGAGCAGCTCGGTGCGCTGCAGGAGGGCGGCTCCACACCGGTGATCGATGCCATGTTCAGCCGCGACGAGCCGCGCACCGGCACCTCGGGCACGCTGGCCTGGGCGGTCGACGTCAACAACCCGGCCAGCGGCGAGGAGTTCACGGTCACGCTGAAGGAGGTGCAGCTGCCCGCCGGTGACTTCGCCACGAGACCGGGCCAGGAAGCGGTCGCGTACATCACGCGACCGTGTGCGATCGGCTTCTCCGGCAACTATCCGCGCGCGCTCGATGGTCTCGCGCGACTGCTGTCGCTCGACATGCGGGTGATGGATCCGGCGTGGATCGGCATGAAGCTGCGCAAGCTGCTCAACGTGGGCGAGCCGCTCGGCCACTTCATGGCGCCGGTGCCCGGCGAGCGGCGGCAGCAGCTGTGGCCATCGACGGTGGCCTACATCGCGCGGCTGGTGATCCACCGCTACGCGATGCTCGGCGTGCTCGACGCCTCGGGCTTCCCGCTCAACGCGATGGGGATCCTGCAGACGCCTGCCGACAGGCCGCAGCGCGGCGAGGCCTCGGCCCCGACGATCGCCGGCGCGCGCTGCCCCGAGTGCGCAAACCCCACGCTGATCCACAAGGACGGCTGCGAGTTCTGCACCACCTGCGGCTACATCGGCACCTGCGGCTGAGCGGCGGCACCGCTCCGGCGCCGGACCCGTCTCGCTTTCATTCGCTGCAAGCGCGGCGCGAGTCTGAACGGCAGCTGACCGGCATAACGTGGTGTTACACATGTCTGTGCAAT
>DATJYZ010000258.1:0-7964 GCA_035499355.1 Burkholderiaceae bacterium
GCGACCAGCACGCCGGGCACCACGGGCGGCTTGGGCCCCATCACGCTCGAGCAGCCGGCAACGCCGAGCACGAGCCACGGGATCGAACACAGATTCGCAACAGTCCTGCGCATGGCGGGCCTTTCTTCATCGGTGAGGGAATGTCTGCGCTGGCGGTGTCGCGCGGACGCGCGGCGGCGTCCGCCGCCCTGCGGCCGCGGACCCACCGGTTACCACGGTGCAGTCGCCCGGCGGCGGACACGAGCACTCCGGGAGCGGCAACGTCGTTCGTCGTCAAAGGGTCCGCAGCGTAGCGCCGGCGCGTCGGCGCGCGTTTCAGGCCGTGTCATGCCGGTCGATCGGTCTCCGGTGGCCCCTTAAGCTCGACCACGTTGCCTTCGGGATCGCTGACGTAGAGCGACGGCCCTTGGCCCTCGGCACCGTAGCGCGACTCCAGCGGCCCCGCCTCGGCGCCGAAGCGCCTCAGCTGCGCGCGGATGGCAGCCTCGTCGAACGGCTCGACGCGGAAGCAGAAGTGGTCGAGGTTGCGGCCCTCGCGCCCGGGCGCGGCGCCACCCATGCGCCCGAGCGGCCCGTCGACCGGCACCAGGTCGAGCAGCGAGCGGCCGGCGCGCAGCTGCACCAGGCCGATCGTCGGCTGGCGCTTCTCGACGCTGCAGCCGAGCACCTCGCAATAGAAGCGCTCCATGCGCGCCAGATCGACGACGCGCAACACGAGGTGGTCGATGTCGCGCAGGTGGATCGTCATGACAGCCAGCTCGGATCACGCGCCCGCTACGGCGCCAGGCCTTCCTGCTGCAGCAGCGGCCGCTCGTAGGCGGCGTCCTCCGCCGGCTGGCGCAGACCGCCGAGGCCACGTTCGCGCGCCAGCGCCCAGATGATGCTGTCGCCGGCCGGCAGCACCATCGGCTGCATCGCGTACAGCGGATCCTCGAACGCGGTGCGCGCGGCCACGAAATGCCAGCCCTTGGACCGGAACGCCTCGATCACGTCGGGCAGAGTCGCCGCATTCAGCGCGTTGGTGTGCAGCCGCATCACGTGCGCCGGGCTGCGGCCGATCACGCGGCGCGCCAGGTTGTCGTAGTAGCTCGCCCGCTCCAGCAGGTGGCGCAGGTAGGCGCGCTGCAGGCGCTTCACCGGCTCGCTGCGGCCGCCGGCGACGAGCGCCAGATAGCGCTGGTTGTAGTAGGTGTCGCTGCTGTCGATCGACGCCGGTGCGCAGCGGTAGCCGTGCTCGCGCATCCAGGCTCGCATGCCGTCGCGCTTGGCGCGCGTGTCGCCCTCCTTCAGGTACGGAAAGCGCAGCATGGGACGCCAGGTGGCCAGGTGGCTGAGCGCATCGTCGGCGCGCTGCACGTCGGCGATGAACGCCGCCAGCGTGACCTTGCTCGACGACAGGCTGCGGTGCGTGGCGGTGTGGTTGCCCACGTTGTGGCCGGCGGCGACCCACTGCTCGACCAACGGCATGCCGGCGTCGCCGCCCATGGTGGCCAGCGACGGGAACAGGAACGCATGCAGTTGTTCCTGCTCCAGCGCATGCAGGATGCGCGCGTTCCAGGCCTCGACCTTGTCGTTGTGCGACGGATCGAACCCGTCGTCGAAGGTGAGGCCGATCACCTGCGCGGCGGCGGCCAGCGGCAACAGCCACGTCAGCAGCAGCAACAACAGCCTTCGTCGCACGCCCGCCCTCGCTGCGCGCCTCGGTCAGTCGCCCACCAGCCCGTTGCGGATGGCGTACACCGTGAGCTCCGAGTTGTTGGTCAGGCCGAGCTTCTCGAGCACGCGCGCGCGATACACCGACACCGTCTTGGGCGACAGCTTCAGCTCGTCGGCGATGTCGGACAGCCGCTTGCCCGACGCGATCATCACCAGCGTCTGCAACTCGCGGTCGGACAACCGTTCGTGCGGGCTCTCGTTGGCCGGTGCGGTGAGGCTCTCGACCAGCATCTGCGCGATCTCCGGCGTCACGTACTTGCGGCCCTGCGCCACCGTGCGCACCGCCTGCACCAGCAGCTGCGGGTCGCCGCCCTTGTTGACGTAGCCGTGCGCGCCGGCGCGCAGCGCGCGCATCGCGTACTGGTCTTCCGGATACATGCTGACCACCAGCACCTTGATCGGGTTGTCCTCGTCCTTCAGCGCGTGCATCACGTCGAGCCCGCTGCGGCCCGGCAGGTGGATGTCCAGCAGCAGCACATCGGCGCCCTGGCCGTTGCCGCCGCCGGCCAGCGTGCGCATCAGCGCGCGCAGCTCGCCATAGTCGCCGGCCTCGCCGACCACCTCGATGTCGCTGGCGTCGGACAGCGTGTCGCGGATGCCGCGCCGGATCAGCGCGTGGTCGTCGCAAAGAATCACTCGAATCATCGCAACGCCTCGAGGCTCGAGCCGCCTTGCGCCGCTCCAGCGGCGCATCCCCCAGCGGACGCCGCGGATCTGGCTCCGCCAGGCCGCTGGCGTCGCCCCCCTGGGGGGGAGGTGGCCGCCAGGCCGCATCGGGCGGGGGTCATAGCTCCCCCCAGCCCGATGGATCGTGCTCGCGGTCGACCCCCCTCGACAGCTCGGGCTCGTGCGCTCGCGCTTCGCGCAGCGGCACCGACAGCAGCAGCGTCGTGCCGTCGGGGCTGCTGGAGATGTCGACCCAGCCGCCGACGGTGCTGGCGCGCTGGTGCAGGCCGCGCAGGCCGAAGCTGCGTGCCTTGGTCAGGTCGTCGGCGATGAGGCCGCGCCCGTTGTCGCTGACCTCGAGCGACAGCACGCCGGCCGACAGCGACAGGTCCACCACCACGCGGCTGGCGTGCGCGTGCTTGCTGATGTTGGTGAGCGCCTCTTGCGCGAAGCGATAGGCCACCAGCGGCACGCCCACCGGCAGGCTGATCGACTCGTGCGTGGTGCGGAACTGGCAGGCCACGCTGTTGCGCCGCTCGAAGCGGTTGGTCATCCACTGCAGCGCCGGCACCAGGCCCTGCTCGAGGATCGCCGGCCGCAGGTTGTGCATGATGCGCTGGCTGGCGCCGATCGCCTGGTCGAGTGTCTCCAGCGCGGTGGCCACCCGCACCTGCACCTCGGGCGACGCGGCGTGGCGGCCGATCCACGCGATGTCGAACTTGAGCGCCGTCAGCGAGCCGCCGACGTCGTCGTGGATTTCGCGCGCGATCGCCGCGCGCTCCATCTCGATGCTGGTCTGCAGGTGTTGCGCCAGCTCGGCCAACCGCTGGCGCGACGCCGCCAGTTCGCTGTCGGCGTGCACCCGGGCCTGGTGCTCGCGGTTGGCCTGGATCGCATTGCGCACCGCCGGCGCCAGTCGCGCCAGGTTGTTCTTCAGCAGGTAGTCCGACGCGCCGTCGCGCATCGAGGCCACCGCGGTGTCCTCGCCGATCTCGCCGGACAGCAGCACGAACGGCAGCGGGTGCCCTTCGCGCTTGATCAGGTCGAGCGCCTGCGCGCCGCTGAAGCCCGGCACGTTGAAGTCCGACAGCACCACGTCCCACGGGCCGTCGACCAGCGCACCGCGAAATGCGTCTTCGGTATCCACCCGCAACGCGTGCACCTCGAAGCCGGCGCGCTGCAGATGCGCGCACGCCAGCTGGTGGTCGACCTCGGCGTCTTCCAGGTGCAGCACGCGCAGCACTTCGTGCTGAGGGCGCGATTGGCGCTCGGGGCCCACGGTCATGGCGTGAGTATGGCAAACCGCGCCCGCCTGCCTGGGCACCCGCAGGCCGCACCCGCGCAAGACGCCCGGGCGGTCGGGCCCGCGGTGGCGAAAAGGACGCGGATTCCCGCCGTCTTTCGCTCAATGCCGCGCCGCGCCGTCCGAACAATGACCGGGCCGGGCGTGCGAGCGCGCGCCGGGCATTGTTCACACCACGGACACCAGATGGTTGATCCCGATTCCGCGGCCGCGACGCCCGACGGCGCGCTGCCGGCCTTGCTCGCCGCCGACCTGCAGGACCACCTGATGACGGCGTCGAACGACCTCGACCGTCTGCAGCGCCTGCTGGCCGGCGCCACCGCGACGCTGCTGCAGCACTTTCACGGCCTGTCGGAGCAGATCGCGCAGCTGCGCCAGCAGCTCGACCGCGGCCTGATGGTCGACCCGGTGGCGTTCGAACGCACCTGGCGCACGTTGCACGGTGCCGTCACTGCGCTGCAGTTCCAGGACATGGCCTCGCAGCTCATCACCCACACCGACCGCCGCCTGCGCAGCTGCGCCGACCGGCTGGCGCGCGACGCCTTCGGCGACGACGACGAGGACGGCGCCCCGCTGACGATGCCCGCGCCGTTGCGCCCCAACCCGGTGACCCAGGACGAGATCGACGCCGGCTCGATCGAACTCTTCTAGCCCACGCGACACCGCGACCCCAGCACCCGGAGACCCGCCATGCACACGATCCTCGCCGTCGACGATTCCGCCTCGATGCGCCAGATGGTCAGCTTCACGCTGAAGAACGCCGGTTTCGCCGTGGTCGAGGCGGTCGACGGCCAGGATGCCTGGGACAAGGCGACGTCGCGCGACTTCGCGCTGGTGCTGACCGACCAGAACATGCCGCGCATGGACGGCATCTCGCTGACCCGGAAGCTGCGCGAGACGCCGCGCTTCAAGACCACGCCGATCCTGATCCTGACCACCGAGTCGAGCGACGAGATGAAGCAGAAGGGCCGCGCCGCCGGCGCCACCGGCTGGCTGGTCAAGCCGTTCGATCCCACCAAGCTGATCGAGGTGATCGGCAAGGTGATCCGCTGACCGTCACGACTCGACCGAGAGCGCCGCGATGGCCGACACGCACGCACCCGGGGCCGGCGCCGCCGGCATCGACCTCACCCAGTTCTACCAGGTCTTCTTCGAGGAGGCGGGCGAGAACCTGGCCCACATGGAGCAGATGCTGCTCGGGCTCGACCTCGCGCAGGCCGACGACGAGGACCTCAACGCCATCTTCCGCTGCGCGCACTCGGTCAAGGGTGGCGCGGCGACCTTCGGCTTCGCCGACGTCGCCGAGCTGACCCACCAGATGGAGACGCTGCTCGACAAGCTGCGCCGTCACGAGCTCGAACCGCAGACGCGCATGGTCGACGTGCTGCTGGCGGCCGGCGACGCGTTGAAGGCACAGCTCGCGCGCCACCAGGGTGCCGGCGGCGGAGCGGTCGACACGCGCGCGCTGATCGCCGACATCCAGCAGTTGGCCAGCGGCAGCTCGCCGGCCATGGCGGCGCCGGCCACAGCCGCGGCGGCAACGCCGCCAACGAAGGCCGCGCCCGCAACGCCGATGACGTCGCAGGGCGAACGCCTGCTCGAACTCACCGTCGGTCCGCTGCCCGACCCGGCCAGTGCCGACAACCTGCTCGACCTGTTCAAGGAGATTGCCGAGCTCGGGCAGATGGAGGCGCTCGACGCCGGCCACAGCGCAGACGGCATGCGCCGCTTCAAGATCACCACCCGCAGCAGCGACGGCGACCTGATCGACCTGTTCACCTTCCACGTGCCGCGCGAGGCGTTGCGGCTGGGACCGCTGACGCGCGGCTACGGCTTCCACAAGGACGCGCCCGGCGCGCCGCTGGAAGAGTCCGATCAGGGCTACGGCTTCTTTGCCGATGCGCCGGGCGCGCCGAGCGCCGATGCGCCCCCGACCCCGGCTGGCCCGCGCAGCGACACAGCGCGCGCCGCCTCCGCGACCAAGGCTGCCGACAAGGGCGCCACGCTCGAGTCGTCGACGCTGCGCGTGTCGGTCGACAAGGTCGATCAGCTGATCAACCTGGTGGGCGAACTGGTGATCACGCAGGCGGTGCTGGCGCAGACCAGCTCGCAACTCGACGCCCACCAGCACCAGCAAATGACGGCCGGCCTGGCCGACCTGCAGCGCAACACGCGCGACCTGCAGGAAGCGGTGATGTCGATCCGCATGATTCCGATGTCGGTGATCTTCAACCGCTACCCGCGCATGCTGCGCGACCTCGCCGCCAAGCTCGGCAAGAAAGTCGAGCTGGTGACGCAGGGCGAAGCCACCGAGCTCGACAAGGGCCTGGTCGAGAAGATCACCGACCCGCTGACCCACCTGCTGCGCAACTCGTGCGACCACGGCATCGAGCTGCCCGACGAACGGGTCGCCGCGGGCAAGGCGCCGCACGGCACCATCACGCTGGCGGCTTCGCACCAGGGCAGCAGCGTCCTGATCGAGGTGCGCGACGACGGCCGCGGCCTGTCGCGCGCCAGGCTGCTGGCCAAGGCGCGCGAGCGCGGCATCGACGCGCCGGACACGCTGATCGACAGTGATGTGTGGAACCTGATCTTCGCGCCCGGTTTCTCCACCGCCGAGGTGGTCACCGACGTGTCGGGGCGCGGCGTCGGCATGGACGTGGTGAAGAAGAACATCACCGCACTCAACGGCAGCGTCGAGATCGACTCGGCCGAAGGCTACGGCATGAGCGTGAAGGTGCGCCTGCCGCTGACGCTGGCGATCATGGACGGCATGAGCGTGGGCGTCGGCGCGGAGAGCTACATCCTGCCGCTGTCGTCGGTGGTCGAGTCGTTCCAGGTCGAGCCCGGCATGGTCCGCACGGTCGGCGTCTGCAACCGCGTGGTGCAGGTGCGCGAAGAGTACATGCCGGTGATCGACCTGGAAGGCGTGTTCGCCGTGCCGCGCGCCGACGGCCACGACGGCAACGGCATCATGGTGATCGTCGAGGCCGAAGGCAGCCGGGTGGCGGTGCTGGTCGACGAGCTGCTCGGCCAGCAGCAGGTGGTGGTCAAGAACCTGGAGTCGAACTACCGCAAGGTGGCCAACGTCTCCGGCGCCACCATCATGGGCGACGGCCGGGTCGCGCTGATCCTCGACGCCGGCGCGCTGGTGCGCCTGTCGCGCCACTGAGCGGCCGATGCGCACCCGCCTTCGCGGCGCGATGCCGGGCGCTCAAGTCGCGGCGCCGGCGGCCGAAACCAAGGTGTCGCGCCACGCGCAACGTGGCGCCGCGCATCCCGAGAGGGTCTGAATTGAAGCTCAAGCACAAATTGATGCTCGGCCCGTCCATCAGCGCGGCCATGCTGCTGCTGGCCGTGGGTGCCTGCGCCGGCGTGTTCGGCCACTACAGCCGCACCAGCAACGCCCAGCAGCACGAGTCGCGCGCCGTCGAGGCGGCGGTGCAGCAGGTGTCCGAACAGCTCGGCATCGAGCTGATCGCGCTCTATCGCACGATGGCGGTGATCGATTCGGTCAAGGAACCGCAGCTCAAGGAGCAGCGCAGCGAGGTTGCGCTGCAGACCCAGGCACAGGTCAAGAGCCTGGCCGAGATCGCCGCGCAGGCCGACGATCCGGCGGTGAACGCCGCCGCGCAGACGATCGAGGAGGCGGCCGCCCGGTTCGTCAAGGCAGCCGATCTGGCGCTCGACCGGGGAGCCGCCGATCCCCGCACGGGTGCCGCGGCCCTGCAGAGCGCCGACGCCGAGTACAGGCAGCTGGCCTCCGCGATCGAGAGCGTCTACCTGTCGATCCGCGAGCGCCACCAGGGCATCGACCAGTCGCTGCGCCGCAAGGCGCAGACGATGACACTGGGCCTGGGCGCGCTGGCGCTGCTGACCGCCGGCGTCGCACTGGCGCTGGCCTGGCGCGTGCAGCGTCGCGTCCTGCGCGACATGGGGCGCGTCACCGACACCGCGCAGCGCGTGGCCGACGGTGTGCTCGAGCAGCTGGTGCACGACGAGCGTGCCGACGAGCTCGGCGACGTGCTGCGCACGCAATCGACGATGGTCGAGCGCCTGCGCGGCATGGTCAGGCAGGTCAGCGAGAGCGCCGACTCGATCCGCGTCGCCAGCACCGAGGTGGCGGGTGGCAACGCCGACCTGAGCCAGCGCACGGAGCAGGCGGCGGCGAACCTGCAGCGCAGCGCCAGCTCGATGGAGCAGCTCACTGGCACCGTGCGCCAGAGCGCGGACTCCGCCGCCCAGGCCAACCAGCTCGCCGCCTCCGCCTCCAGCGCCG
>DATJYZ010000259.1:0-4121 GCA_035499355.1 Burkholderiaceae bacterium
CCGGCGCTGCTGCTGGCGATCGCCGCCACCGCCGCGTCCGCACAATCCCTTCGGGTGGGCCTGGCCGAAGACCCCGACGTGCTCGACCCGACGCTGGCGCGCACGTTCGTCGGCCGCATCGTGTTCAGCGCGGTGTGCGACAAGCTGATCGACATCGACGAGAAGCTCAACATGGTGCCGCAGCTGGCCACCCGCTGGGACTGGTCGGCCGACAACAAGGCGCTGACGATGAAGATCCGGCCCGGCGTCACGTTCCACGACGGCGAGAAGCTCGACGCCGCGGCGGTGAAGTTCAACCTCGAGCGCCACAAGAATCTGCCCGGCTCCAACCGGCGCGGCGAGCTGGCGCCGCTGGCCAGCGTCGACGTGGTCGACCCGATGACCGTCAAGCTCAACCTGAGCGCGCCGTTCTCGCCGCTGCTGGCCGCGCTGGCCGACCGCGCAGGGATGATGGTGAGTCCGAAGGCCGCGCAGGCGGCCGGCGCCAACTTCGGCACCAGGCCGGTGTGCTCGGGGCCGTTCAAGTTCGTCGAGCGCATCGCGCAGGACCGCATCGTGCTCGAACGCTACGACGGCTACTGGAACAAGGCCGACATCCACTTCGACCGGGTGACCTACACGCCGATCGTCGACTCGACGGTGCGGCTGGCCAACCTGAGGTCGGGCCAGTTCGACATCATCGAGCGCGTCGCGTCGTCCGACATCGAGAAGCTCGAGGCCGAGAAGAAGTTCAAGGTCACGCGCATCACCGAGATCGGCTACCAGGGCATCACCATCAACGTCGGCAAGAGCGAGCAGGCGAAGAACAACGCGCTCGGCAAGGATGCGCGCGTGCGCGAGGCGTTCGAGCTGGCCATCGACCGCCAGGGCCTGGCGCAGGTGGTGAACGACAACGAAGCCACGGTCGGCAACCAGTGGGTGGCACCGAACAACGCGTACTACGCGAAGAACGTGCCGATCCCCAAACGCGACGTCGCGCGTGCCAAGGCGCTGCTCAAGGAAGCCGGCATGCCCCACCCCACGGTCACGCTGATGACGCCGACCACCAGCGACGCGCAGCGCCTGGCGCTGGTGGTGCAGGCGATGACGCGCGAGGTGGGCTTCGACGTCAAGGTGCAGGCCACCGAATTCGCCACCTCGCTCAACCTGGCCGACAAGGGCGACTTCGACGCCTACGTGCTGGCCTGGAGCGGCCGCGCCGATCCCGACGGCAACCTGTTCAGCTTCTACGGCTGCAAGCAGCCGCTCAACTACGCGGGCTATTGCGACAACGAGGTCGAGGCGCTGCTCAACCAGTCGCGCACGCAGCGCGACCCGGCCGAGCGCAGGAAGACCTACGAGCAGATCGCTGCGCGCGTGCTGAAGGAGCGACCGATCATCTACCTCTACCACCGCAACTGGCTGTACGCCGCGACGCCCAAGCTCACGGGCATGCGCAGCGTGCCCGACGGGTTGCTGCGCGTCACCGGGCTCAAGCTGGCCAACGGCAGCCCGTGACGATGCGCTCGCCGACGCATCGATGACCGACTACCTGCTCAAGCGGCTGGCGCAGGTGGTGCCGACGCTGGTGTTCGTGTCGATGCTGATCTTCGGGCTGCAGCAGCTGCTGCCCGGCGACCCGGCCAAGATCCTGGCCGGCGAGGAGCAGGATCCGAGCGTGATCGCGCACCTGCGCGAGAAGCTCCACCTCGACGAGCCGCTGCCGCTGCGCTACGCCTTCTGGGTCGGCGGCGTGCTGAAGGGCGACTTCGGCGAGTCGATCCGCACGCAGCAACCGGTGCTCGAGCTGGTGCTGCAGAAGCTGCCGGTGACGATCCAGCTCGGCACGATGGCCTTCGTGATCGCGCTCGTGATCGGCATCCCCACCGGCATCGTGGCCGCGGTGGGCCGCGGCACCTGGTGGGACAACGTGGCCAACGCGGTGGCGCTGTGGGGCATCAGCACGCCGAACTTCTGGCTCGGGATTCTCTTGATCCTGCTGTTCTCGGTGCGGCTGGGTTGGCTGCCGGCGTCGGGCTACGTGAGTCCGTTCGAGGACCTGAAGGCCAACCTGGCGTCGATGATCATGCCGGCCTTCGTGCTCGGCAACGCGCTGGCCGCGGTGCTGATGCGCCACACGCGCAGCGCGATGCTGCAGGTGCTGTCGTCGGACTACGTGCGCACCGCGCGCGCCAAGGGTCTGAGCGAGCGCAGCGTGGTGCTGAAGCACGCGCTGCGCAACGCGTTGACCCCGGTGATCACGCTGGGCGCGCTCGAACTCGGCACGCTGTTGTCGGGCGCCGTGCTCACCGAACAGGTGTTCACCATCCCCGGCTTCGGCAAGCTGATCGTCGATTCGGTGTTCAACCGCGACTACGCGGTGGTGCAGGGCGTGGTGCTGGTCACCGCGACGGCCTACATCCTGCTGAGCTTGCTGGCGGATCTGGCGTACTTCGTCGTCAACCCGAGACTCCAGGCGTGAGCGCCGTCCTCGCGACACCGGCTGCGTCGGCGGCCATCGCGCCCGCCAGCCCCGGTCGCCGCGCGTGGCGCCGCCTGCTGCACCGCCGCCCCGCGATGATCGCGCTGGCGATCGTGATCGTGTTCATCGCGCTCGCGCTTTTCGCGCCATGGATCGCGCCGCACGATCCGGTGGCCACGAGTTGGGGCGCGATCCGCAAGGCGCCGAGTGCCGCGCACTGGTTCGGCACCGACGAGATCGGCCGCGACGTGCTGTCGCGCGTGGTGTTCGGCACGCGTGCGTCGCTGCTCGCCGGCGTGGTGTCGGTGTCGATCTCGCTGCTGCTGGGCGTGCCGATCGGGCTGGTGGCGGGCTTTGCCGGCGGCTTCGCCGACGCGCTGATCTCGCGCCTGACCGACGCGTTCCTCGCCTGTCCGTTCCTGATTCTCGCGATCGCGCTGGCCGCGTTCCTCGGCCCCAGCCTGACCAATGCGATGATCGCCATCGGCGTGTCGGCCACGCCGATCTTCGTGCGGCTGACGCGCGCGCAGGTGATCCACGTGAAGGTCGAGGACTATGTCGAAGCGGCGCGGGCGCTCGGCAACCCGCCGTGGCGCATCGCGCTGCGCCACGTGCTGCCCAACGTCACCGCGCCGCTGATCGTGCAGACGACGCTGGCGATCGCCGCGGCGGTGATCGCCGAGGCGAGCCTGTCGTTCCTCGGCCTCGGCCAGCAGCCGCCCGAGCCGAGCTGGGGCAGCATGCTCAACACCGCGAAGAACTACGTCGACCAGGCGCCGTGGATGGCGGTGTGGCCGGGCCTGGCGATCTTCGCGCTGGTGCTGGCGTTCAACCTGTTGGGCGACGGGCTGCGCGATGCGCTCGATCCGCGCCAGGTGTGAGGCGATGAGTCGCCGGCGCCACTTCGTTGTCGGGGTCGGCATGCTGGCGCTGTGCGCTCGCGCCAGCCGGGCCGGCGGCAGCGAGGCGCTCGCCGATCCGGCCTCGGACGCGCCGGAGGCACCACGCAGCGTGAGCCGCGGCGCCGCGCCGTCGCCGGCCTCCTATGCGCAGGCGCTGCAGAGCTGGCGCCGGCCCGAAGACATCAACGCCTGGCTCGGTGAACACTTCGAGTACGACATGGCGCGCGCATTGCGCCTGTCGGAGACGCAGCGTGCTCGCGCGGGCGCGCTGCCCATCCACGAACCGGCCGTGTTCTTCGCGTCGCCGCGCGGCGTGTGCGTCGACGTGGCGCGCTTCGCGGTCGAATCGCTGCGGGCGATCGACCGGCAGGCCCAGGCGAGCTACCTGATGATCGAGTTCAACCCGGCCACGCTGTCCGGGCAGACGCTGCGTCGCCACTGGGTGGCCAGCTTCGAGCGCGAGGGCGCGCTCTACGTGTTCGCCGACTCCAAGCGGCCCGGCCATCTGGCTGGGCCGTACGCCGACGTGGCGGCGTTCGCCACCGACTACGCCCGCTACCGCGGCCGCGAGATCGTGGCCGTGCGCCAGCTGCCGAGCTACGAGCGACAGAGGCGCCAGCTGGCCACGCGGCAACCGCGCGCGCCCACCCAGCCGTGAGGCCGGCGCGCGTCAGCCGACCACCACGTCGCTGATCTGGATCACCGGCTTCAAGTCGGTGTAGTTGGCGATGTCGGCCATGATCTCCTTGGTGTGTGGG
>DATJYZ010000260.1:0-3213 GCA_035499355.1 Burkholderiaceae bacterium
CGCTTGGGAAACGCCGGGTTCAGCAACACGTTCAGATCGTTGTCGTAGACGAACAGGTACGTGTTTCCGGACCACCATTCGCTGTTCGGGGTCCTGAAACGGGCGAAGGCGGCCTTCGTTCCCTGGCTTTGCACCAGGGCCACAGCCTTGTTCACCAACGCCTCGATGTGCGTGGCATCGCCAGACGGCGGCGGCAGCTTCTGAGCCGATGCCGACACGCTGACGACCCACATCGTTGCCACGGCCAGCGCCTTCACTCGTGCAGACATGAACGCCTCCTTGTTGTGTCGCGCGCGCGATGCGGCAGCGGCGCACGAGGTTCGAGCGCCGTCCGGGCCCCGAGTTCTGCCCGGGACTGCGATCTTTACGTTCGCTGGCCGTCGAACGGCTGCGCGCGTCGGCCGCTGACCTGACCTCGGCCCGTCAGCGCATCGGCCGCGTCAGGTAGACACCTTCGCGGCCGACGATGGGCTGGCGCGTCGGCATGAAGATCGTGCAGTCGTCGAGCGGCGCGCGGATCTCCTCGTCGCCGTCGGTGGCGATCAGCTCGCCTTTCGCGAACGTCTCGAATCCGATCACCGGCCGTGCGAAGCTGAAGTCTGCGTGCCTGACGACGTGCGTGCGCAGCAGCTCGAACCGCCGCGGTGGCTGTGCAGGCGGCGGCACCTCGCGATCGACGAGACCGAAGTGGCCGAGCACATCGAGCGCCACCTCGGTCGCCAGTTCGGCGCTCGATCGCTTGAAATGCTGGCCGCACTCGACGACCAGAGCGCTCCCCTTGCCGTCCGCGCGACCGTGCGCACCGTACCGAGTGATCGGCGTTCCCGAGCCGAGCCCGGGCGGCATCAACAGGTGCACGTCGGGGCGCGGCAAAGCGTTCGCCACCGCGGCATTGCGCTCGAAGGCCGGGTAAACCCAGAACGGCACGACGTCGTGGCTCGTCGAGTGGATGTCGAGGATGTGATCGGCAGCGGCGACCGCCGGCCGCATCGCCCGCGCCCGGCGCAGCTCGACGCTGTCTTCGCTGCCGTCGAGCTGCGCTGCCGACCAGATGCGGTTCAGGTTGTGCGTGATCTGCCGGCTGTCGAACGGCCGCTGCGGGTCGAAGCTCTCGTAGGCGGCGACGTTGCCGAAGCTGAGCGTCAGCGTCCCGACCTTCGGCCGCACGCCGCTGTCAAGGAGATGGCAGACGGCGACCATGCCGCAGAACTCGTTGCCGTGCGTGAGGCCGTTGATCAGCACGTGCGGGCCGGGCCTGCCCGATTCGAAGCGGTGCACGTAGTCGATGCCGGTATTGCCGGCGCGGTAGGGCGTGAGGTCGCGCGGCAGGACCTCGAATGCGGGAGGGTTCATGTCTGGGATTGGACCGCGCTCAGCGGCAAGAAACATCGGGCGAAGGTCCGGTTGTCAGAGCGCCCGCGCGGCGGCGGCGCGGCGCATGCGGCGTTGCAGCGACTGCATGAGCAGGAACATCGCGGTCGAGAACACGATCATGATCGTTGCCACCGCGGTCAGTGCCGGCGTGATGCTGTCGCGCAGGCCGGAGAACATCTCGCGCGGCAGCGTGCGCTGGTCGGGGCCGGCCACCAGCAGCGCGATCACCACGTCGTCGAACGACGCGGCGAACGCGAACAGCGCGCCCGAGCCCATCGCCGGCGCGATGGTCGGCAACGTGACGCGGAAGAACGTGGCCGCCGGCGTCGCGCCGCAGGCGGCCGCCGCGCGCGCGAGGTTGGGGTCGAGCATCTCCAGGGCGGTGAGCACCGGCACCACGACGAACGGCACTGCGATGACCGTGTGCGCGAGCACGAGCCCGGTGGTGGTGGCGGTGAGCGTCAGCGGCGCGAGAAAGAAGTACGACGCCACCGCGATCAGGATCACCGGCACGATCATCGGCGCCAGTATCACCGCCTTGACCATCGCCGCCCACGTGGCGCGCTCGCGCGCCAGGCCCAGCGCGGCCAGCGTGCCCAGCACCATCGACAGCACGGTGGCGCTCGCCCCCACCGTCAGCGACACGCCGAGCGCCTTGAGCCAGCGACCGCCACCGAGCACCTCGGCATACCAGCGCAGCGACCAGCCCGGCAGCGGATAGGTGAGGAACGAGCCGCTGGAGAACGACAGCGGCACGATGGCGGCGATCGGCACCAGCAGGAAGGCCAGCACCGCGCCGCAATAGAGCCAGTAGACGAAGCGCCACGCGCTCGCCCCGCTCGGTCGCACCCAGCGGCCACCGCGGATCCAGCTCTGCCGGTCCGCTGGTGGCGCCCCCTCGAGGGGGGGCGGCCGAAGGCCGTTACGGGGGTGGTTCATGTCACCGCCAGCGTGCGCCCGCCGGACAATCGGTGCGCCACCGCGTACAGCGCCAGCGTGGTCAGCAGCATCAGCAGGCCGAGCGCGGCGGCCAGGCCCCAGTTGCCGGTGTCGGTGGTGTACGTGGCCACGAAGTACGACAGCATCTGGTCGGACCCGCCACCCACCAGCGCCGGCGTGATGTAGTAGCCGAGCGCGAGGATGAACACCATCAGCGAACCGGCCGCGATGCCCGGCGCCGCGATCGGCAGGTACACGCGCACAAAGGCGGTCAGCGGCGGCGCGCCCAGGCTGCCCGCGGCGCGCAGGTAGTGCGGCCCGATGCCCTTGAGCACGCTGTAGGTCGGCAGGATCATGAACGGCAGCAGCACGTGCGTCATCGCGACCAGCACGCCGACCCGGTTGTAGATGAGCGTGAGCGGCTCCGCGATCACGCCGAGCCTGAGCAGCAGGCCGTTGACCATCCCCTCGCGCTGCAGCACCACCACCCAGGCCGCCGTGCGCACCAGCAGCGACGTCCAGAACGGCAGCAGCACCAGGATCATCAGCGCGTCGGCCATGCGCTCGCGCACCTGGGTCAACAGCAGCGCCACGGGAAAGCCCATCAGCAGGCACAGCAGCGTCACCGTCGCGCTGATGCCCAGCGTGCGCAGCAACACGTCGACGTAGATGCGCTGCGCCGGCGGTGCGCGCGCGATCGCGCCATCTGTCGTGCGCACCAGATCGACCGCTGCCAGCAGGTAGTACGGCGACACCGGCCCGCGCGCGCGCTGCACGGCGGCGAAGAACGCGGGCGATGCCAGGGTCGGATCGATCGAGGAGAAGAACGCCTCGTCGGGCCGCGGCGCATCGGCACCCGACGCTTCGCGCGCGGCCCGCATCAGGGTGCTGCGCACGCCG
>DATJYZ010000261.1:0-7600 GCA_035499355.1 Burkholderiaceae bacterium
CGCCTGGACAGCGCCCTCAGGCTCTCTTGACTACCTTGTATTGCTCGACGGATCGCCTCTGTTGTGGTGGCGCAGCCATGAAGAACCTGGCCCATAGTGCCTCCTTCCATTGAGGAGAAAAGAGTGCACCATCAAAACCTGGGATCACACACCTAGTCGATCACTTCGTTGGCGAGCAGCATCAACTTCTGGGGCAGCTTCAGATTGAGCGCCTTCGCTGCCTTGAGGTTGACCACCACTTCGATGATGGTTGGCTGCAGCACCGGCAACTCGCTTGCCTTGGCGCCCCTCAGGATGCGGCCTGCATAGATGCCGGCCTGGCGGTACATCTCGCGGATGCTCGCGCCGTACGAAATGAGGCCACCGGCCAGAGCAAACTCGCGCACAAAGTAGATCGCAGGCAACTGCTGTTGCTCCGCGAATTCCACGAGGCGCGCACGCTGGCTGAGGAGCATTGGATCGGTGCCGATGAACAGCGCCGCCGGCCGCTCTCGGAGCAGCACCTGGAAGGCAGCGTCGAAGTCCCGGGCGTTGCGCGTCTGTACCGTGACCACCGGATGCCCCAGCCCGCGCGCAGCCTGCTCGGCGTCGCCTTGCTCAGCCGTCGCATTCGGGTTGTCGGGGTTCATGATGAGAGCGAACTTGCCCTCGCGCGCGATTTCGTGCAGCACCTCGATGCGCTTGCCACCGATGTTGCTCGAGATCAGGCTGATCCCCGTCAGGTTGCCGCCTGGGCGGCCATAGCTCTCCACCAAGCCGTAGCGAACCGGGTCGCCCCCGATCGTGAAGACGACCGGCGTCTTTCGTGTTGCGGCCTGTGCAGCACGCGCGGAGGCCACATCGCCGGTGGCGGCAATGACCGCCACGTTGCGCTCGACCAGCTCCTTGGCCAGCGCCGCCAGCTTTCCGTAGTCGCCGCCAGCCCAACGGAACTCGATCGCAACGTTGCGGCCAACGGTGTAGCCGGTCTCCTCAAGCCCCTGTCCGAAGGCCGCCACGTTGAACTGGTACAGCTCGGCAGTGGCGCTGTTCAGAAAGCCCACGACGGGCATCGTGTCGCGGCCCTGCGCGTGCGCACGAAAAGCGCCAATCACAGTACTGCCCGCCAGCCAGGCAGCAGCGGTGCGTCGCTCCATGATCTACCTCCGGCACGCCGTCGCCCGGCGCGCGCCCTCTCGCACGAGAAATGTAGCGCAGTGGGCAGACCGGTCTGGCGAAGGCATCCGATGACGCATCCGATTCCCGTGCTCGAGCCCGCGCGCTGCTCGAGCCCGCCGCTCGCTCAGATCTGCAGCTCCGGCCGCAGGTACTTGCGCCGCAAGGTCTCGATGCTGGCGAAGCGCGCGGCGACGAAGGTGGCGGTGAAGCAAGCCTCGGTGGCCTTGGTCGGATGCTCCAGCAGCGTGATGAAGAGCGACTCGCCGCTCTTCTTCTGCCACAGGATGATCTTCGACACCGGAAAGCCGTGCCGGGCCAGCACCGGATAGCGCTGCTCCATCTCGGCCTGCACGCGCGCCTGGTCGTCGGCGTCGAGGGCGACGCGCTGGTCGATCGGGTCGAACTGGATCACGCTGCTGCTGACGCAGCTCTCGATGCGCATGGCCACTTCGGCAGCAACGGTCGCTGCGTGCCAGGAAGCGCCGAGAAGAGCCAGCAGCCAGAAGACCGGTACACGCGCGATGACCCCGAGCGAACACCGCGGATCCGGCTTCGCCGGGCCGCTGGTGTTGCCCCCTCGAGGGGGAGGCGGCCGCCAGGCCGCAACGGGGGTGGGCGCGTTCACACGATGCGGCTCTTGCCGTGACCCTGCCAATACTTGTCGCGCAGCGGCTTCTTGTACAGCTTGCCGGTGGGCAGCCGCGGCAGCGCGTCGGTGAAGTCGATCGTGCGCGGGCACTTCATGTGGGCCAGATGATCGCGGCAAAACGCGATCAGCGCGGTGGCGAATTCCGCGTCGGCCTTCACGCCGGCCATCGGTTGCACCACCGCTTTCACTTCCTCGCCGAGGTCCTCGTTGGGCACGCCGAACACCGCGGCGTCGGCCACCTGCGGGTGCGTGATCAGCAGGTTCTCGCACTCCTGCGGGTAGATGTTGACGCCGCCGGAGATGATCATGAAGGTCGAGCGGTCGGTGAGGTAGAGGAAGCCGTCGTTGTCGAGGTAGCCGACGTCGCCCACCGTGGTCATGGTGCCGTCGGCCGAGCGCGAGGCCTGCGTACGCTCGGGGTCGTTGAAGTACTCGAACGGGCTCGCCGTCTTGAACCACAGCTCGCCGGCCTGGCCCCTGGGCAGCGGCTGGCGATGCTCGTCGAGCACGTGCAGGTCGCCGAGCAGCACCTTGCCGACGGTGCCGCGATGCGCCAGCCACTCGGCGGTGTTGCAGGCGGTGAAGCCCAGGCCCTCGGTAGCGCCGTAGTACTCGTGGATGATCGGGCCCCACCACTCGATCATCTGCTCCTTCACCGGCACCGGGCACGGCGCCGCGGCGTGCACCGCGATCGTCAGCGAGCTCAGGTCGTAGCGCCTGCGCACGGTCTCTGGCAGCTTGAGCATGCGGCTGAACATCGTGGGCACCAGCTGGATGTGCGTGATACGGTGCTGCTCGATCAGCGCGAGGCACACTTCGGGGTCGAAGTGCTCCATGATCACCACGGTGCCGCCGTTGCGCACGGCGAGCGACACGTTGGCCTGCGGCGCCGAGTGGTACAGCGGCGCCGGCGACAGGTAGCGCATGCCGTCCTTGCACTGCCACAGGTTGTTCAGAAAGTGGAACAGCGGCAGCGGCTGCGACGGCGGGTTCTCCGGCAGCGGGCGGATGATGCCCTTGGGCCGCCCGGTCGTGCCCGACGAATAGAGCATCGGCGTGCCGAGCCACTCGTCGGCGATCGGCGTGGCGGGGAACTTCGAGGTCGCCTCGATGAAATCGACGTAGCGCGCATCGTCGAGCGCGCGCACCGCGGCGCCGCCGCCGACCACCAGGCAGCGCCTGACGCGCGGGCACCTGGCCAGCGCCGCCTGCGCCACCGGCAGCTTGGCCAGCGAGGTGATCAGCACCTGCGACTGGCTGTTGTCGACGATGTAGGCCGCCTCGTCGGCGGTGAGGTAGGAGTTGATGCAGGTGTAGTACAGCCCCGAACGCTCGCCGGCCCCGTTGCACTCGAGGTAGCGGTCGTTGTTCTCCATGAAGATGGCGTAGTGATCGAGCCGCCGCAGGCCCTCGGCGCGCAGCAGGTGCGCCAGCCGGTTGGTGCGCCGCTCGTGCTCGGCGTAGGTCACCGTCTCGCCGCTGCCGGCCATGACGAATGCCACGCGGTCAGGGTGCTGCGCGAAGCGGTTGCCGGCGTACATGCTCGCTGTCTCCACGCCACCGGTCGTGGTGCCGGGGTCGGCGCGATGCTAGCGCGGCGGCGCGGCACCGGGCTCTACTCGTTTACACCGTCGACAGCGCTCCGTGCGCGCGCTTGAACGCCAGTACGACGTTGGTGCCGCCGAAGGCGAACGAGTTGCTGATCGCGGCGTCGAGCGACGGCGCGTCGATGCCCTGGCCGCGCACCACCGGCACGTCGCATTGCGGGTCGAGGTCGTGGCACGAGGCGGTCGGCGGCACCTGGCCGCGCTGCAGCGCCAGCACCGTGATCACCGCCTCGAGCGCACCGGCGGCGCCGAGCAGGTGGCCGTGCATCGACTTGGTCGAGCTGACGCGCAGCCGCGCGACGTCGGGGCCCCAGACGTGGCGCAGCGCGTCGCACTCGACCACGTCGCCGACGCGCGTGGCGGTGCCATGCGCATTGCAGTAGCCCACCTGCGCGGGCACCAGTGCGCTGCGCGCCAGCGCCTGCTGCAGCGCGCGCACCTGGCCGTCGCGCTCGGGCTTGGTCATGTGGCTGGCGTCGCAGCTGACGCCGTAGCCGCTCAGCTCGGCGTAGGCGCGCACGCCGCGCGCCTGGGCGTGCTGCTCCGACTCCAGCACCAGCATCGCGGCGCCGTCGCCGAGCACCAGGCCGCTGCGCGTGCTGTCGAACGGGCGGCATGAACTCGACGGCTCTTCGGTGTCGGGCACCGCCAGTGCCTGCATCGCCTGCCAGGCGCGCACGACGCCGGGCACGATCACGGATTCGGCGCCACCGGCGATCGCCACGTCGACGCGCCCGCTGGCGATCGCCTCGCTGGCTTCGGCGATCGCCACCGCCGCCGACGCGCAGGCCACCGAGTAGGTGTAGACCGGGCCGCGCGCGCCGACGCGCAATGCCAGATGGGCGGCCGGTGCGTTGGCCATGCTCGCCACCACCGTCAGCGGCGGCACGCGCTTGTTCTGGCGGAAGGCCTCGTAGCCGTCGTCGAGCGCGCCGGCGCCGCCCATGCCGCTGCCCACGTACACGCCCACCCGCTCGGGGTCGATGCCGTCGGGCCACTGCGCATCGCTGCGCGCCATTTCGCCGGCCGCCACCGCCATCTGGCTGACGCGATCGACCCCGGCGAGCTGCAGCTTGTTGAACCAACGCTCCGGCGTGAACGGCGTTCTCGCCACCGCCACGGGCGGCACGTCGTCGCGGTCCCACAGCGCGATCGCCGAGCGGCCCTGCATCAGCGAGTCGAACACCGCGGCCGGCCGGTCGCCGTGCGGGCTCGTCAGGCCGATGCCGGTGACGACGATGCGCTGGCGGGTCATCAGGCCACGGCCGGCGCGCGCAGTTTGTCGACCACCTCGATCAGGGCGTGCAGCGTGTTGACCGCCGTGTATTGCTCGGGATACTCGAAGCCGAAGCGGTCTTCGATCGAGAACAGCAGCTCGGCCTTCGACAGCGAGTCGAGGCCGTACTCCTCGAGCGGCTTGTCGGGGTCGATGGAGGCGGGATCGATGTCGAACTTGTCGTGGATCAGTTCGAGCAGTTCATTCAGTGTGCTGGACATAGGGCCTCCGCTGCAACGATGGGCGTGCTCGGCCGGACGGCCACCGCCTCCCTGCGTGCCGATGCGCACGCGGTCCGGGTGAAATCGCGCAGTTCGTCGCTGACGCGTTGGCGATCGTTGTCGATCGTGATCATGTGATAGCTGTTCTCGAGCACCACCAGCCGCTTGTCGGTGGCGGCCAGCGCGTGCATCGAGCGCTGTGCGCTGGCCAGCGTGCAGACCTCGTCGTCGCGCGCGTGCAGCATCAGCGTGCGTGAGGTGAGGCGGTGCAGCCCGGCACGCACGTGGTCCTTCAGGCGGTCGACCTCGCGGATCGCCCACAGCGGCAGCGTCGACGGCCCGGCCGCACTGGCGGCGCGCTGCTGCATCTCGCGCGCGATCCAGGCGCGGATCTTCTCGTTCTTGACGCCGAACGGATCGCGCTCGGCGACGCGGATCCAGCGGTCGAAGCCGAGCGCGTAGCCCAGCCGGCGCAGGTGTCGCCAGCGCGTCTGCGCCCAGCCGTCGAAGTCGAACGTCGTGGACATCAGCACCAGGCCGGTCACCCGGTGCGGCAGCTCAAGCGCCAGCGACGCCGCCAGCAACGCGCCGGCACACAGGCCGCCCAGTACCACCGGCCCCGACGGCACTGCATCGGCGATCGCCGCCGACGCCTCAGCGAGCCATTGGCGCCACGTGGTGCGGTCGTCCCGCGCATCGAGGCTGTAGCCGGCGATGCACGGTGTGATCAGCTCGATGCCGCGGTTGCGCAGCGGCAGCGCGATCAGGCCGAACTCGCGCGGCGTGCTGCGCAATCCATGCAGCAGCACCAACGGCGGATGTTGGTTGGTGTTCAAACAGACAGACCCATCGAAACTCGGATTTGCGTCGTTCGATCTCGTTCATGGCGACTCACAACGCATTACGATCATCGTAGGTACGCTCTCTGAAACTAAACTGAACCGAGAACACCATGCGCATCCTGGTTGTTGAAGACGACGCTGCACTGCGTGACGGCCTGAGAACCGTGCTCGAACGCGCGGGCCATCACGCTTCCGTGACC
Organism: Burkholderiaceae bacterium; assembly: GCA_035499355.1. Classification (GTDB taxonomy): domain Bacteria; phylum Pseudomonadota; class Gammaproteobacteria; order Burkholderiales; family Burkholderiaceae_C; genus JAEUPI01. Next base: position 5,954 of record DATJYZ010000261.1, read on the forward strand.
GGCGATGGCGTCGACGCCGACGACCGCTTGTCGCACGAGGCGTTCGACCTCGTGGTGCTCGACATCGGCCTGCCGCGCATGGATGGCCTCACCGTGCTGCGGCGCATGCGCCAGCGCAAGCAGGCGACACCCGCGCTGATCCTCAGCGCGCGCGACCAGACCGTCGACCGCGTGCGTGGCCTCGACCTCGGCGCCGACGACTACCTGAGCAAGCCGTTCGATCGCAACGAGTTCGAGGCGCGCGTGCGCGCGCTGCTGCGGCGCAGCCGCGGCGCCGTGGCCGAGTTCGGCGCGCTCAAGTGGTCGTGGGAGTCGCACCAGGGCTGGATCGGCGAGGACCAGCCGCTGACGCTGACCAAGAACGAGACGATCGTGCTGGAGGCGCTGCTGCATGCGGTGGGCCGCATCATCAGCAAGGCGTCGCTGGCGCAGCGTGCCGCGGCCGACGACGAGCCGACGAGCGACAATTCGGTCGAGGTCTACATCTACCGCCTGCGCCGCAAGATCGAGCCGGCCGGGCTGAAGATCAAGACCGTGCGGGGGCTGGGCTACTCGTTGCAGATCGATGCGTGAGTCGTAGCTGATGTGGGCGCGTGATTCGCTGCGCGGTGCGCTGATCGTGCGGCTGGTGACCGCGTTCGCGCTGATCGGCGTGGTCGCCGGCGGCATCGCCTACAAGTTCGGCGCGCGCTACGCCAACCTGGCCTACGACCGCGCTCTGTCGGACGACGTGCTCACGCTGGCCAACCAGATCGAAGTGCGCAACGGCCTGGTGCAGGTCAACCTGCCGCCGGCGGCGCGCGTCTGGCTGCTGGCCAACGAAGGCGAGCGCGTGCTGTACCGCGTGGTCGACCTGCGCAGCGGCCGACTGGCCGACGGCAATGCCGACCTCGGGCCGTGGTCGATCGACCCGCTGGCGCACGGAGCGACGCAGTTCCGTGACGCCGTGATCGATGGGACGCCGTTTCGGATCGGCGCCATCGTCCGCGTGTTCGACCCCGATGACGTCAGCGTGCTGATCGAGGTCGGCGAGACGCTGGGCCGCCGCCAGCGCGTGGCGCAGCAGACGCTGGCCGGTTCGCTGCTGCTGTTCGGCCTGATGATCGCGGTCGCGGTGGTGCTGGTGTGGACCAGCATCGACAGCACGCTCAAGCCGTTGAGCCAGCTCGAGGCCGAGGCCGCCAAGCGTTCGGGCAGCAACCTGACGGCGCTCGAGCCGGCGATCGCGCCGCGCGAAGTGCGCGGCCTGATCCTGGCGATCAACCGCATGATGCAGCGCGTGTCGGATTCGTTCGCGGCGCAGAGCCGCTTCATCGCCAACGCCGCGCACCAGTTGCGCACGCCGATCGCGGGCCTGCGGCTGCAGGCGCAGCTGGCGCAGGACGAAGTGGGCACCGCGGCCACGCGCGGCCGGCTCGACGAGATCGACCGCAGCGCGGCACGCGCGGCGCATGTGATCGACCAGTTGCTGACGCTGTCGAAGTCCGAGGCCGGTTCGATCCCGGCCAACTTCGCGGCGGTCGACCTGACCGATGTGGCGTCCGAGGTGATCCAGCGCTTCCTGCCCGCGGCCGAGGCGCGCGAGGTCGACCTCGGCTACTCCGGCCTATCCGAGCCGGTGCTGGTGTTGGGCAACGAGACGCTGCT
>DATJYZ010000262.1:0-4536 GCA_035499355.1 Burkholderiaceae bacterium
TCTGCCCCACCACGCCGGAGGCGCCGAGCGACAGCATCAGGCCCGCCAGCACCGACACGCCCTTGAAGGCATCGCTGTTGGACCCCGGCAGGAACGGATACGCCAGCGCCAGTGCGAACAGCCAGACGACGAAGTTGCCGATGCGGCGGGTCGGCCCCGCGGTGTCGGCGTCGAGCCAGCTCACCTGCAGTTCGCCGCGCTCGATGCGCTGCATCAGCGCGCTGTTGGCGCGCGTGGCCAGACGCCCGAGCAGGAAGATCAGGATCGCCATCAGCAACCCGGGCACCGCCTCGGCAGCCGCGAGGGCGAACTGCTCGACCACGCCGACCATCCAGTCGGTGGCGCGCTCGCCCCAGTAGCGCGTGAACGCAAACTGGCGCAGCACGAACGTGATCCACACGTTGATCACCACCAGCACGGCGCCCCAGGTCACGACGATGGCCACGGCGTGCGCCGCCGAGTGCGCATGCTGCGAGTACGCGGTCAGCAGCGAGCGCCCGGCGGCCTTGGGCTGCCAGCGCTGAAAGATCGTCTCGAGCCGCGTCAGCAGCCGGCGACGCACCGCGAACAACGTGACGACCGCCAGGTAGGCGATCACCGTTGCCACCGCCGACAGCGCCACGGCGGTGCCGATGCGTCGCACGTCGCGCGTCTCGCGCACCTCCTCGACCGCATGCTGCAGCCGGGTCAGCACGACCTCGGCCGCCTGGTCGAGCGAGGTGCCCGGATCGACATCGTCGGGCACGAGGTAGAACACCGTCACGCCGTCGATCTGCAGACCGACCATGTTGCTGCCGCGCCAGAGCGACACCCGGCCCGGCCCACCGCGCTCCAGCACCGCCCTCACCGCGGCGCCGGCGCCGAGCGCGCGGTCGCGTGCCGTGCGACCCATGAAGGCGGTGTGGAAGGTGGCGATCGTGCGGTGGCTGACGATCACCGCGTTCTCGCGACCATCGTCGGCCGGCACGGCCGCCGGCGCCGACGTCGCGGCGGCCGGCGACGCGGCCGAGGCGGGCAGCGCGGCGCCCTGGGCCCACGCGCCTGCGGCACTGCCCGCGACGATGGCGGCGGCCACGAAAGCACGCACGCCGAACCGGGCTGATGCGGGAACGCGAGCGCGCGTGCCCATGTCAGGCATTCGCGGCGGGATACAGCCCGTGCGCGCGCGCGAACAGCCGCGTCAGGCCGAACAGTGCATCGATGTTCGGCGTCGCCACGCCGACGCGCTGCGCGATCTCGTGCACCACCGCGACGATGGCGTCGAGCTCGATCGTGCGGCCGGCCTCGACGTCCTGCAGCATGCTGGGCTTGAAGCTGCCGAGCTTGCGCGTGATCGCGTGGCGGTCCTCGGGCTGCTGGTCGATCGCACAGCCGATCCGCGCGCCGACCGCCGAAGCCTCGCGCATCGCCGCCGAGCAGAACGCCAGCACCAGCGGGTCGGCCAGCACGCGATCGGTCGGTGCCCCGGTGATCGCCGACACCGGGTTGATCGTCATGTTGCCCCACAGCTTGTACCAGATGTCGCGCCGCACGTCGGCCGATGCGGTGACGTCGAAGCCGGCGCCGCGCAGCGCGCTGGCCAGCGTGGTCACCCGCGCCGAAACGCCCCCCGCCGGCTCGCCGACGATCAGGCCCTGACCCATCTTGTGCTCGACCAGGCCGGGCTCCGAGGTCCAGGTGCTGGCGTGCACGACGCAGCCGATCACCTGCCCGAACGGCAGCGCCGCGCCGACCACGCCGCCGGGGTCGACGCTGGCCAGCGGCGCGCCTTCGAGCGCCGGCACGCCGCGGCCGAACCACCACGGCACGCCGTTCATCGCCGGCAGCACCAGCGTGTGCGGCCCCAGCAGCGGCGCGATCGCCGGTGCCACCTCGGCCAGCGCCTGGCCCTTGACCGCAATCACCACCAGGTCCTGCGGCCCGAGTTCCGCCGCGTGCTCGACCGCCCGCGCCGGGGCGACACGCAACATGCCTTTCTCGCGCAGGCGCCAGCCGTGCCGGCACAGCGCGGCCAGCGTCGCACCGCGCGCCACTGCACCGACCTCGTGCGCACCGGTGAGCGCCAGCCGCGTGCCGATGAAGCCTCCGATCGCGCCGGCACCGACTACACAGATCTTCATCCCCAACCTCCACCGGCCCCCGCCGGGACGCCAGTATTGCGGATCGCCGCCGCCGGGGCCGCCGGAGGCGGCCGCCGATGGCGGCAACCCTGATGACGCGCGGCGGCCGCGCTCCTAAAGTAACGGCCCGCCATCGGACGGCATTGCGACCCCAGGAGACCACGATGACATCGAGCAACGGCCGCACCGTGGCCGAACTGGTCGCCCGCTTTCTGGTCGCGCGCGGCGTCGACCGCATCTTCGGCCTGCAAGGCGGCCACATCCAGCCGATCTGGGACCACCTGGCGCAACTGGGCGTGCGCATCGTCGACGTGCGCGACGAGGGCGCCGCGGTGCACATGGCGCACGCGCACGCCGCGCTCTCGGGACAGGTCGGCATCGCGATGGCCACCGCCGGCCCCGGCGTCACCAACTGCGTGACCGCGATGACCAACGCGCACCTCGAGCGCGTGCCGGTGCTGCTGATCGGCGGCTGCCCGCCGGTGCCGCAGGACGACCTGGGCCCGCTGCAGGGCATCGACCACGTGCAGATCATGCAGCCGGTCACCCGCTGGTCGCGCACGCTGCGGGTGGCCGAGCAGATCGCGCGCGACCTCGACAAGGCGTGGGCGATGGCCGACGGCGACGGCAACCCGCCGGGCCCGGTGTACGTGGAGATCCCGACCAACGTGCTGCGCGAATCGGTGCCCGACGCGGTGGTGCTGCCCGAGCACCTGGCGCCGAAGCCGCGGCGCGTGATCCAGCCGCTGGCCGCCGACGTGTCGCGTGCCGCCGCGCTGCTGCGCGCCGCCAGGCGGCCGCTGGTGGTCACCGGCCGCGGCGCGCGTGGCTGCGGCGCGGCGCTGACGAGGCTGCTCGACGCCAGCGGCGCGGTCTACCTCGACACGCAGGAGAGTCGCGGCCTGGTCGACCCCGCGCACGCGTCGGTGGTGGGTGCGATGCGTGGCCGCGCGATGCTCGACACCGACCTCGCGCTCATCGTCGGCCGCAAGCTCGACTACCAGATGGGCTACGGCTCGCCGGCGGTGATGCCGAACGCGAAGTTCGTGCGCATCGCCGACCATGCCGACGAGCTGCGCGACAACCGCCGCGGCGAGGTCGAGATCCTGGCCGACGCCAACCTCGCGCTGCACGCGCTGGCCGCCGAGCTCGCCAGCGGCTCGCGCAGCGTCGACAGCGCGTGGACCCAGGGCCTGCGCAGCGAGCACGTGAAGCGCTCGGCCAGGCACGCCGAGAGCCTGTCGCTCGCGCCGCCAGGCAAGGACGGCCACATGCACCCCAACCGCATCTTCGGTGCACTGCGCCAGGTGCTCGAGCCCGAGGCGATCACCATCGCCGACGGCGGCGACATCCTGAGCTTCGCGCGCATGGGCCTCGAGACGCGCTGCTACCTCGACGCCGGCGCCTTCGGCTGCCTGGGCGTCGGCACGCCGTACGCGGTGGCCGCCTCGCTGCTGCACCCGGGCCGCCAGGTGGTCGCGATCACCGGCGACGGCGCGTTCGGCATCAACGCGATGGAGATCGACTCGGCCAAGCGCCACGGCGCCACCTGCGTCTTCATCGTCGCCAACAACGCGGCCTGGAACATCGAGCGCCTCGACCAGGAGATGAACTACGGCGGCCGCGTCGTCGGCACCACGCTGGCGTGGAGCGACTACGCCGCGATGGCGCGCGCCTTCGGCCTGCACGCCGAGCGCGTGACCGATCCGGCGCGGCTGAAGGGGGCACTCGAAGACGCCTTCGCCAACGCGCCGGCCTTGCTCGACGTGGTGGTGACGCAGCACGCGCTCAGCTCCGACGCCGGCAAGGGCCTCGGCTGGGTGCCCGACCGGCAGGCACTGACGGCCTGGGACGAGGCGGAACAGGCGCGGCGGCGGTGAATCGCGATCTCACTATGTCTTGCGCGTGTCCAGCGCGGCGCGGCGGGCGGTACCCGGTGCGGGCTCCTACTGTGGCGGTCGGCCTTGCAGGCCGACTCCACTGTGCTTCTCGCAGCGCGCTCGCGCGGCGGGCCATGCGATCGAGCAGCGCAGGGCACCCCTCGCGCAGCGAGGGGCTGCCGCATTCGAGCGCCGGCGCATACCCGCCCACGGCTTTGCCTCGCTTGACACTTTGGCAGCCATGAGCGCTACCCAGTCAAAGCACCAGCCATGAGCCACCTGCTCACCCTCTCCGACTGCATCGCCACCCATGCCCGCGTGCGGCCGCACAAGATCGGCGCGCGCGATTCGAAGCGATCGTTGAGCTACGCGGCGTGGAACGAGCGCGCCAGCGCGCTGGCCAATGGGTTGCTGGGTCTCGGTCTCGTCAAGGGCGATCGCGTCGCGCTGCTGGCTTACAACGCAGTCGAGTGGCTCGAGATCTACGTGGCGCTGGCGCGCGCCGGGCTGGTGGCGGTGCCGATCAACTTCCGGCT
>DATJYZ010000263.1:0-19243 GCA_035499355.1 Burkholderiaceae bacterium
CCGTCGTCGCGCCGGCGCCGAACCTGGCGTCGAGGATGTCCTGCAGCCAGATGACGTTGGGTTCGCCGGCGGCGTTGCTCTTGTCGCTCATGCCGTGGTCGGCGGTGAGCGCCACCGTGGCGTCGAGCGCGGCGAGGCGCCCGAACGCATCGTCGAGCGCGCGGTAGAAGCGCAGGGCCTCGGACTCCCCGGGCGCGTACTTGTGCTGCACCCAGTCGGTCAGCGACAGGTACAGCAGGTCGGGCCGCCGCTGCGCCAGCAGCTTGATGCCAGCCTCGAGCACGAACAGCGACAGCTCCATCGAGTACATGTCGGGCTGAGGCATGCCGACGAACTCGAGCACGTTCTCGATGCCGTTGTCGGCCAGCGTGCAGCGGCTGGCGTACTCCGACGAGAACGAGACGTGGCCTCGGGCGACGTCGAGACCCTTGCCGAGTTGCTTGCGCAGCTTGTCCTTGGCGGTGATCGAGACCACCTTGGCGCCGGCGTCGGCGAACCTGGCGAGGATGGTGTCGCCGCGCAGCAGTTCCGGGCCCGTCATCACCACCGGCTGCCAGGTGGCGGTGTCGAGGTAGAAGTTGCCCGAGATGCCGTGCCGGGAGGTCGGCGTGCCGGTGATGATCGACATGTTGTTGGGGCAGGTGAACGACGGCATCGAGCCGTCGACCACGGTGCCGAAACCCTCGCCGATGAAGCGGGCGATGTTCGGCAACGCGCCATCGTCGAGGAAGCGGCGCAGGTACGCCGGGTCGCCGCCGTCGATGCACACCACCACCGCCGGCCGCCGGGGCCAGCGGTAGGTGACGCCGTTGACGTTGACCGGAGACCTCTCGCCTGGCATATCGGATTGCTTCCCTGGTTGGTCTAGGTGTAGCGCGTCTTCATGACGTTTCGACGCGTGACGCCCGCGCCGGCTTGGCGGCCAGCGCGCCGTGCAGCCGCTCGCGGCTGTGCAGCACGTGCTCGACGAGCAGCCGCTCGGTCAGCCTGTCGTCGCCCTTGGCCAGCGCGCCGACGATCGCCTCGTGCTCGCGGGTCGAGACGCCGATGCTGTCGCTGTTGCGCGTCAACGTCTCGCGGCGGTACAGATCGAGCTCGTTGACCACGCGCCGGTAGTGCGTCAACAGCGCGGCGTTGCGCGCGGCCCGCGCCACCAGTTCGTGGAACTCGAGGTTCAGCGCGAAGTACGCCTCGGCCTTGCGCGACTTGTCCAGCGCGGCCATCTTCTTGACGATCGCGCGCAACTGCTCCAGCTCGTCGACATCGATGCGCTGCGCGGCCAGCCGCCCGATCAACCCTTCGAGCGCGGCGCGCACCTCGTAGATCTCGTTGGCTTCCTCGAGCGACACCTGGCGCACGAACACGCCGCGATTCTTCTCCACCCGCACCAGGCCGGCCTGGTCGAGCGCGCGGAACGCCTCGCGCACGGGGCCGCGCGAAACCCCCAGCGCATTGGCGATGTCGACCTCGTTGAGCTTGGCGCCCACCGCGATCTCGCCCGACACGATGCGACGCTCGAGCTCGCGCTGCGCGAGCATGGCCAGCGAGTTCTCTCGCAGCAGCTCGATCGCCGCCGTCGCGGGGCTGCGCTTGCTCGCATCGGTGGGGTTGGGCATGGTGGCGTTCGCGTACCGGCGGCCGCAGCCTACGGCGCCGTTTGCAGATTGTCAACAATATACCCGATGCGGCCGCGAGCCCGTCAGCCGAAGCGCAGCGCGATCACGCCGCCGACGATCACCAGCGCCCCGCTCAACCGCTGCACGCCGAGCCGCTCCTTGAGCAGCCAGGCGCCGATCAGCGTCGCGAACAGCACCGAGGTCTCGCGCAGCGCCGACACGGCGGCCACCGGCGCGCGCGTCATCGCCCACAGCGCGATCGCGTAGGCACCGATCGACGCCGCGCCACCCAGGGCAGCCAGCGGCCAGCGCCGTTTCGCGTACGCCACGATCGCGCGCCGCCCGGCGGCGTCGCGCCGCGCCACCACCATCGCCGGATACGGGAAGCCGTCGAGCACGAAAAGCAGTAGCACGTAGCTGGCGGCGCTGCCGCCGCCGGCGACGGCCTTGCGCACGCCGCTGCCGTCGATGAACGTGTAGGTCATGATCACCACGGCGTTGGCCAGTGCGAAGCCGAGCGCGCGCCGATGGTGCAGCGCCTCGCCGGGATGCGCCAGGCCCACCAACGCCACACCCAGCGTCACGGCCACCACCCCGGCCCACGCCAGCGGCGACAGCGACTCGCCGAGCACGACCGAGCTGCCCAGCGCCACCAGCAGCGGCGCGCTGCCGCGCATGATGGGATAGGTCATGCCGAGGTCGCCGTGCTTGTAGGCGCCAGCCAGCGTCACGTAGTAGGCGATGTGCACCACCAGCGACGCACCGATGAACGGCCACGCCGCGGAAGGCGGTGGGCCCACCAGCCACAGCGGGGGCAGCGCCACCAGCGCGCCGAGAAAGTGCACCAGCGCGGTATCGAGCTCCTTGTCACCGCTGGACTTGACCAGCGCATTCCAGCCGGCGTGCAGCACCGCGCCGAACAGCACCGCCACCACCAGGGGCCAGGTCAGCGCCATGCAGGCAACGCGACAACGCGCTGGCGAGCGGCGCTCATAAGGCAACCTTACGGCTATTGAGGGCGGCCCGAGCACTGCGGCGCAGGGTTGCCCACGGTGGCGGGCGGTCGGCGCTTGCGACGAACCGACCGGCCGCCGCGGTGGACAACCCGTGTTCAGCGCCGCGGTCTTGTGCGATCGCGGCATTGACGCCGCCAAGGAGAACGACCGAAGGTATCGACCGACTTCCGTGCCCCTGTGGTGACTGCCCGCGTCGCTTGTCTCTTGAAGGCCCGAATGAGACCCGCAGCCTGCAGGGTGCCGGAAGGCCACGACGGGCCCCAAGATGTAGCGCCAGGCCGAGCAAGCTGGAGCGCCTGTTTATGAGCTTCCCGCCGCGCCTTCCGACACGGGCAGTCATACCGCAACTTGCAGGAGTTTGTCGATGACTACCGAAGTATTCGTCGGCCTGGACTGGGCCGTGCACACCCACGCGGTGTGCATCATTGATGCCGCCGGTGGCGTACTCGATCGCTTCGAGATTGCCCACGACCGCGACGGACTGGCCGAGCTGATGCGCCGCCTGAGCCGTTTCGGCGCACACGTGCGCGTCGCCATCGAGCGGCCTTCGGGCTTGATCGTCGATGCGCTCGTCGAGGCCGGGCATCACGTCTTCCCGATCCATCCCAACGCCGTCAAGGCCAGCCGTCCGCGCTACCGCAGCCATGGCGCCAAGTGCGACGCCTCGGACGCCTACCTGCTGGCCGACTTGCTGCGCACCGACGGCCACCGCTGGCGGGAGCTGTCGCCACAGTCCGATTCGATCCGCGCCTTGCGCGCGCTGGTTCGCTCGCGCGACGACCTGGTGGCCACCCGCGTGGCGCTGGGCAACCAGTTGCAAAGCACGCTTGAGGCCTTCTGGCCCGGCGCGGCCTGTATCTTCGCCGACATCACCTCGCCCATCGGGCTGGCGTTCTTGAAGCGCTACCCCTCGCCCGCGTCGGCCGCTCGGCTGAGCGAGGCCGCCTTGGGGCGCTTTTGCCGCAGCCAGCACTACAGCGGTCGTCGCACCCCCGCTGAGTTGCTGGCGCGGCTGCACAGCGCTGCAGCGGGCCTGGGCGGTCCGCTCACCAACGAAGCGGCGGCGCAGCTGGTGCGTTCGATGGTGGCGGTGCTGCAACCGCTGGTCGAGCAGATCGCGCACCTGACACGGCACATCGAGCGCTTCGTCGAGTCGCTGCCCGACGGGCAGATCATCATGTCCTTCCCGCGTGCCGGGCACGTCTGTGCCGCGCAGATCCTGGCCGAGCTGGGTGACGTGCGCGAACGCTTCCCAAGCCTCGACCAGTTGGCCTCTGAGGCCGGCGCCGTGCCCGTGACCTATCAGTCGGGCAAGACCCGCAGCGTGGCCTTCAGGTGGGCGTGCAATCACCGCCTGCGCAAGGCCATCACCTGCCTGGCCGACAACTCGCGTCACGCCAACCAGTGGGCACGCGGCATCTACACCGCCGCACGCGGGCGCGGCTGTGATCATCCACATGCGATTCGCATCCTCGCGCGAGCGTGGCTGCGCGTCATCTGGCGTGCCTGGACCGACCGCAAACCCTACGACCCAGGCCTCCACGTCGGCGCCCAAAACCTCGCTTCCGATCCGTGGGGTTGACCCAGGATGTCTCATTCGAGCTTCTGCAGGTCGGACTCCGTCGCGGTCAGCACCGAGGCGCGGATGCGGGTGGCCGTCAGCGCGCCAGCCGACTCGAGGATCGGGTAGGCGATCGAGCAGATGTGCGAATTGATGCGCTTCAAGTCGCTGATCAGGTCCAGGTGCAGCGAGCTGGTCTCGATGCTCTGCGTGGTGTTGTCCTGCAGCCGCGCGATGTGGCTGGCCGCGTACTCGTGCTGCAGGTCGCGGAAGCGCGCCTTCTCCTCGAGCAGCTTGCGCGCGTCGCGTACGTGGCCATCGAGGAACACGCTCATCGCCAGCCGCAGGTTCGACACCAGGCGTTCGTGCAGGTGGCACACCTCCCCCATGCCGGCATCGGACAGGCGCCGGTTGGGCCGGATCTTCTTGTCCTCGATGTCCTGCAGCACGCGCTCGATGATGTCGCCGATCTGCTCCATGTTGATGGTGAACGACACCACGTCGGTCCAGCGGCGGCTCTCGCGCTCCGACAGCGCGGTGCGCGAGATCTGGGTCAGGTACAGCTTGATCGACGTGTAGAGCTCGTCGACCGTATCGTCCATCTGGCGCAGCTGCTCGGCCAGCGCGAGGTCGTTGCTGCGCAGCACCGGCACGATGCCGCGCAGCATCGTCTCCACCACGTCGGCCTGGTGCAGCGCCTCGCGCGCGGCGCAGCTGATCGCCAGGCTCGGCGTGGTCAGCGCCGACGGGTCCAGGTGCTGAGGCCGTTGCGCCGCGCTAGCGCGCGGCTCGGGAAACAGCCTCAGCAGCAGCCGCGCCGCCGCGCCGGTGAGCCCGATGAACACCAGCGCCAGCGCCACGTTGAACATCAGGTGGAACAGCACCACCTGCTGGTGCACCTCGCCGCTGGTGTTCTGCAGCCACACGTGGGCGTACGGCAGCAGCGGAATCGCGCACAGAGCACCCACCAGCTTGAACAGCAGGTTGCCGATCGGCAGGCGCCGCTCGACCATCGAGGCCTTCGACGTCAGCATCACCGCCAGCAGCCCGCTGCCGAGGTTGGCGCCGAGCACCAGACCGAGCGCGATCGGCACCGGCACTGCGCCCGACACCGCCAGCGTGGCCACCAGCAGCACGATCGCCAGGCTCGAGTACGACAGCACCGCCAGCACGGCGCCGACCAGCATGTCGAGCAGCACGTCCTGGGGCAGCGCCACCAGCAGCGCGCGCACCGCGGGCGCCTCGACCAGCGGCCGGGTCGCGGCGACGATCAGCTGCAGCGACAGCAGGATCAGGCCGAGGCCGATGGCCACCCAGCCGAGCTGCCCGAGGGTCGACTTCTCGCGCGCGACGAAGCACACCACTCCGCCGAAGATCAGCAGCGGCGACAGCCACGACAGGTCGAACGAGAACACCACCGTCACCAGCGCCGTGCCGACGTCGGCGCCCAGCATCACCGCCAGCGCTGCGGGCAGCGTGACCAGCGCGCGCCCGAGGAACGACAGCACGATCAAACAGGTGGCGGTGCTGCTCTGGATCAGGCTGGTGACGCCGACGCCGGCCAGCAGCGCCTGCACCCGTGAGCCCATGCCCACCGCCAGCACGTGGCGCAGGCTCTCGCCGAACACGCGCAGGATGCCGGTGCGCACGATCTGCGTGCCCCACACCAACAGGGCGATCGCGGCCAGCAGATTGAGCAGATGAACCATGGATCCGGGAGTCACGCTCGGGGCTCGTGCCGCGTTCGCAGCGCCGGCCCGGGCGCTTGGGGCATTGTGCGCGCCGTCCGGCAGCCATCGGCCGCGGCGAACGACAACTGTGTCGCGCCTGCGCGCCCATTTGACGACGCGCCGGCCCGACCGCGGGACCGATTGAAGCCCCGGTCTTGCACATTGTCAACAATCGGCAAAATACCGTTGACATCGCCGACCGGGCCGCGCTAGCGTGCCGCCGCAGGAGGGAGCATCGGACATCGGGTTGTCATGCCTTGCATGAGACGCTCGGGCCCGTAACCTGCTCGTCCGCACCCGCCACACCGTTCGAGGAGAGATCCATGCGCATCCCGGGCATTGCCCCCCTGCTCGCCGCCGGTTTGCTGGCCGTCGGCGGCGCGGCGTCGGCCCAGAAGACCACGCTGCTCGTCTACACCGCGCTCGAGACCGACCAGCTCAAGGCCTACCAGGAGGGCTTCAACAAGGTCGAGCCCAACATCGAGATCAAATGGGTGCGCGACTCCACCGGGGTCATCACCGCCAAGCTGCTGGCCGAGAAGGCGAACCCGCAGGCCGACGTGGTGATGGGCGTGGCCGCGTCGAGCCTCGCCCTGCTCGACAAGCACGGCATGCTCGAGCCGTACAAGCCGCTCAACGCCGACGCGATCATGAGCCAGTACATCGACAAGAAGAAGCCGCCGGCCTGGTTCGGCATGGACGTGTGGGGCGCCACCGTCTGCTACAACACCGTCGAGGGGCAGAAGAAGAACATCCCGAGGCCCGAAACCTGGAAGGACCTGACCAAGCCGGCGTACAAGGGGCAGATCGTGATGCCCAACCCGGCCAGCTCGGGCACCGGTTTCTTCGACGTCACCGCCTGGCTCAGCCTGTGGGGCGACAAGGACGGCAAGGGCGACGGCTGGAAGTACATGGACGCGCTGCACGAGAACATCGCGATGTACACCCACTCGGGCTCCAAGCCGTGCAACATGGCCGGCTCCGGCGAATTCGTGGTCGGCATCAGCTTCGAGTACCGCGCCAACACCAACAAGGCCAAGGGCGCGCCGATCGACCTGGTGTTCCCGAAAGAAGGCCTGGGCTGGGACCTCGAGGCGTTCGGCATCCACAAGGGCACCAAGAAGCTCGACGCCGCCAAGAAGCTCGCCGACTGGGCGAGCAGCAAGGACGCGATGCTGCTGTACGGCAAGAACTTCGCCATCACCGCGCAACCGGGCGTCGCCGCGCCGCTGCCCAACGTGCCCAAGGACTACGAGGCGCGCCTGGTGAAGATGGACTTCACCTGGGCCGCCGAGAACCGCGAGCGCATCCTCGACGAGTGGAACAAGCGCTACAACAGCAAGAGCGAGAAGCGCTGAGCCTTGAATAGTCGCTGGCTGACCCCGTTCGCGTCGACCTTCGCCGGGTCGCCGGGCGTGGGCCAGCCCGATGCGGCGCTCGGCACCGCGTACCTGCGCCTGCAGGGCATCCGCAAGGAGTTCGGCGCCTTCACGGCGCTGTCGGGCATCGACCTGGACATCGCCAAAGGCGAGCTGGTCTGCTTTCTCGGCCCCTCGGGCTGCGGCAAGACCACGCTGTTGCGCATCATTGCCGGGCTCGAGGTGCAGACCGCGGGCCGCATCGAGCTCGCCGGCCGCGACATCTCGACGCTGCCGCCGGCGCGGCGCGACTACGGGATCGTGTTCCAGTCGTACGCGCTGTTCCCCAACCTGACGGTGGCCGACAACGTGGCCTACGGCCTGGTCAATCGCAAGGTGCCCAAGGCAGCGGCGATGGCGCGCGTGAACGAGCTGCTGCAGCTGGTGGGGCTGCCCGGCAGCGAGGCGAAGTACCCGGCGCAGCTGTCGGGCGGCCAGCAGCAGCGCATCGCGTTGGCCCGCGCGCTGGCCACCTCGCCGCGCCTGCTGCTGCTCGACGAGCCGCTGTCGGCGCTGGATGCGATCGTGCGGGTCAAGCTGCGGCAGGAAATCCGTTCCCTGCAGCGCCAGCTCGGCGTCACCACGATCATGGTCACGCACGACCAGGAAGAGGCGTTCGCGGTGGCCGACCGCATCGTCGTCATGAACCAGGGCGCCATCGAGCAGGTGGGCGACGCGCTGCAGGTCTACCGCGAGCCGCAGTCGCTGTTCGTCGCCGACTTCGTCGGCCGCATCAACGTGCTGGCGGCCACCGCGCTGGACACGCGACGGCTGCGCGTGGGCAGCCACGAGTTCCACTGCGAGCACGCGTTCGACAGCGGCAGCGAGCTGCGCATCTACCTGCGCCCCGAGGACGTGCTGGCGCGGCCGATCCCCGACGGCGACCCCAACGTGTTCGAGGCGCAGATCGAGAAGATCGAGTTCATGGGCCCGTACTGCCTGGTGCGCGTCGGCAGCCCGGCGCTGGCCGAGCACAAGCTGACCGTGTACCTGTCGCTCAACTACCTGGCCGAGGCGCAGCTCGAGATCGGCAGCCGGCTGCCGCTGCGCGTGGTGCCGGAGCGGATGCGCATCTTCGAGTAGCGCGATGAGTGCCGTGCTGCCGCCGCGCGAGCCCGCCGCCGGGCCGCCCCAAGGCGGGCGAGATCCCCGCGGGGGATCGGCTGCCGTACCCGGCGGCCGAGGGGCTCCAGTTCGCCAGCGGGTGCACTGGAGCGAGCGCATCGCGCATGCGGCGTTGCTGCTGGTGGCGGTGCTGATGGTGGCTTTCCTCGCCGGCCCGCTGGTGTCGATCCTGCAGCAATCGCTGCAGGACACCGATGGGCGCTTTGCCGGGCTGGCCAACTTCATCGCCTACGCGAAGACGCCGGCGTTGCTGGAGTCGCTGTGGAACAGCGTCTGGGTGTCGGCGCTGGTCACGCTGGTCACGATCCCCGCGGCGTTCGGCTTCGCCTATGCCCTCACCCGCAGCCGCATGCGCTTCAAGGCGCTGGCGCGCACGATCACGCTGGTGCCGCTGCTGGCGCCGTCGCTGCTGGCGGCGATCTCGTTGATCTATTGGTTCGGCAACCAGGGCCTGCTGAAGAGCTGGCTCACCGACCTGGGCATCGACCAGATCTACGGCGCGCCCGGCATCGTGGTGGCCGAGGTCTTCTCCACATTTCCACACGCGCTGATGATCCTGATCACCGCGCTCGCCGCCGCCGACGCGCGGCTGTACGAAGCC
Source organism: Burkholderiaceae bacterium (assembly GCA_035499355.1). GTDB lineage: Bacteria > Pseudomonadota > Gammaproteobacteria > Burkholderiales > Burkholderiaceae_C > JAEUPI01. Next base: position 9,068 of record DATJYZ010000263.1, read on the forward strand.
GCGGACTCGATGGGCACCGGCGCGGCGCGCAAGTTCTTCACCATCACGCTGCCGGGTGCGAAGTACGGCCTGATCTCGGCCGCGCTGGTGACTTTCACGCTCGTCATCACCGATTTCGGGATCCCGAAAGTCATCGGCGGCAGCTTCAACGTGCTGGCCACCGACATCTTCAAGCTGGTGATCGGACAGCAGGACTTTCCCAAGGGCGCCGTGGTCGCGCTGCTGCTGCTGGCGCCGGCGGTGCTGACGTTTGCGGTCGACCACTGGGTGAGCAAGAAGCAGACGGCGATGCTGACGGCGCGCGCCGTGCCCTACTCGCCCAAGCGCGCCCCCTGGTTCGACGCCACCATGTCGGCCTACTGCGTGGTCGTCTGCGTGCTGATCCTCGCGATGCTCGGGATGGCGGTGTTCGCGTCGTTCGTGAGCTTCTGGCCGTACAACCTGAAGCCCAGTCTGCGCCACTACGCGATGGGCTTGTTCGACGCCGAGGTCGGCGACGCCTTCGTCAACAGCCTGACGATGGCCGCCGGGACCGCGGTGTTCGGCGGGATGCTGGTGTTCGTCGGCGCGTACATGCTCGAGAAGACCCAAGGCCTTCGGTTCGTGCGCAGCGGGGTGCGGCTGCTCGCGATGCTGCCGATGGCGGTGCCCGGGCTCGTGCTCGGGCTGGGCTACATCTTCTACTTCAATGCGCCGAGCAATCCGCTCAACCCGCTGTACCACACGCTGACGCTGATGACGATCTGCACGATCGTCCACTTCTACACCACCGGGCACCTCACCGCGTTGACGGCACTGAAGAGCCTGGACGCCGAGTTCGAGTCGGTCTCGGCGTCGTTGAAAGTACCGTTCTACAAGACCTTCTGGCGCGTCACGCTGCCGATCTGCACGCCGGCCATCGTCGACATCGCCCGCTACTTCTTCATCAACGCGATGACGACGATCTCGGCGGTGGTGTTCCTCTACGCGCCCGAGACGAAGGTGGCGTCGATCGCGATCCTCAACCTCGACGAGGCCGGCGAGATCGGCGCTGCCGCCGCGATGGCCGTGCTGATCGCCGCCGCCAACACGGCGGCCACCTTCGCCTTCATGGCGCTGTCGTGGTGGATCGATCGGCGCACGCAGGCCTGGAAGCAACGCTGAGGATGCGCCAAGCATGACCGACGGCCGCCCCATCTCGAACCCCGACTTCGGCGCTCTGCACGCCGCGATGCAACGCTGGGTCGACGCCGACCTGCTGCCCGGCGTGTCGGTGGCGGTGCTGCATGGCCGCGACGGCCTGCACACGCACTGCGCCGGGTTCGCCGACCGCGAGCGCGGCATCGCGCTGCGCGACGATCACCTGTTCCGTGTGTTCTCGAACAGCAAGCTGGTGACCAGCTGCGCCGTGATGGCGCTGCACGAGGACGGCCGCTTCGGCCTCGACGATCCGATCGAGCGCTTCCTGCCGGCGCTGGCCAGGCGTCGTGTGCTGCGGCCCGATGCGCGCACGATCGACGACACGGTGCCCGCGCGCCAGCCGATCACGATCCGCCACCTGCTGACGCATACCTCGGGGCTCAGCTACGGCTTGTTCGACCCCGGCACGCCGCTGTTCAAGGCCTACGGCGAGCGCCGCGTGCTGGCGGCCGACACCACGCTCGAGCAGATGGTCGACGCACTCGGCCCGCTGCCGTTGGCCTACGAGCCCGGCGAAGCCTGGGCCTACTCGGTGGCCACCGACGTGCTGGCGCGGCTGGTCGAGGTGTGCAGCGGCCAGCGCTTCGACGCCTTCATCGAACAGCGCATCCTGCGACCGCTGCGCATGGACGACACCGGTTTCGTGGTGCCGGCGTCGCAGCGCGAGCGGCTGGCGGCGTTGTACATCGGCGCCGAGCCGATGGCCCCGCTGAAGCCCGGCCTGCGCCGCGCCGAGCAGCTGCTGGCGCCGAACTCGCATCTGCAACCGGTGGCGCGCCTGTCGGGCGGCGGCGGCCTCGTTTCCAGCCTGGGCGACACGGTCACGCTGCTGCGCGCGCTGATGCCAGGCACTGCGACGCTGCTGCAGCCGACGACGATCGAGCGCCTGGCCGTCAATCAGTTGCCCGCGGGCCGCTTCATCCGCTTCGCGGGCATCGGCGAGCTGACCGGCAAGGCGCACGGCCTGGCCGGCGGCGTCGTGGTGACGGCGGCGGCCTCCGAACATCCGTTGTCGGCCGGCGAATGGTACTGGGGCGGCATGGCCGGCACGCAGTGGTGGATCGCGCCCCACCTCGGCCTGGCCGGTGCGCTGATGACGCAGCGCTGGCTCGGCTATGCCGACCCGTTCATCGCCGACCTGAAGCGCGAGGTCTACCGCGCCGTGCTCGGGCACTGACTCGTCGACTCGAAAGACTGCAACCATGGACCGCGACCGCATCCTGCTGACCCCCGGCCCGCTGACCACGACGCTGCGCACCAAGCTCGCGATGCTCAGAGACTGGGGCTCGTGGGACGCCGACTTCAATGCCGTGACCGCCGCCCTGCGCCAGCAGCTGCTCGACATCGTGCACGGCCACGGCACCCACGTGCTGGTGCCATTGCAGGGCAGCGGCACGTTCAGCGTCGAGGCCGCGGTGGCGACGCTGGTGCCGAAGCAGGGGCACGTGCTGGTGCCCGACAACGGCGCGTACTGCAAACGCGCCGCCAGGCTGACGCAGATGATGGGCCGCAAGTCCACCGTGATGCCGTTCGCCGAGGATGCACCGGTGTCGGCCGCGGCGGTGGACGAGCGGCTGAAGAGCGACCCGTCGGTGACCCACGTGGTGCTGGTGCACTGCGAAACCGGCACCGGCGTCGAGAACCCGCTTGCCGACATCGCCAAGGTCTGCGAGCGCCACGGCAAGGGCCTGATCGTCGACGCGATGTCGAGCTTCGGGGCGCTGCCGATCGACGCGCGACAGATCCGCTTCGACGCGTTGATCGCCGCCAGCGGCAAGTGCCTCGAAGGCGTGCCCGGCATGGGCTTCGTGTTCCTGCGCAAGGCGGTGCTCGACGCCTGCGCCGGCAACAGCCAGAGCCTGGCGATGGACCTGCACGACCAGCACGTCTACATGGAGAAGACCGGCCAGTGGCGCTTCACGCCGCCCACGCACGTGGTGGTGGCGCTGGCCGAGGCGGTAAGTCAGTTCGCCGAAGAAGGCGGGCAGCCCGCGCGATTGGCGCGCTACACCGACAACTACCGGACGCTGGCCGACGGTATGAAGTCGCTCGGCTTCAAGCCGTTCCTCAGGCCCGAGATCCAGGCGCCGATCATCGTGACCTTCCACGCGCCGGCGCACAAGGCCTACGAGTTCAAGCGCTTCTACGAGGCGTCCAAGCAGCGCGGCTTCATTCTCTACCCCGGCAAGCTGACGCAGGTCGAGACCTTCCGCGTCGGTTGCATCGGCGCCATCGGCCGCAACGAGATGAGCCAGGCCGTGGCTGCGGTGGCCGACACGCTGCGCGAGATGGGGATCCCCGACGGTACGCCGGCGCCATGACCCACCCCCAAAGCGGCCTGGCGGCGTTCGCTGGCGGGCAACAGTCCACCGGACTGTTGCCGTCCCGCTCACCCCCCTCAAGGGGCCGCCGCCAGCGGACCGGCAGGGCCGGATCCGCGGCGTCCGCTCGGCTGGCGGAGCGCTTCCGCGAGGCGGAGACAATACGACGACCATGAAGAACGAGCATCCCGCCCTCGCCGCCATCCGCACGTCAGGCGCTCAGAAGGTCAAGGTCGCGGTCAGCGACATCGACGGCATCCTGCGCGGCAAGTACCTGCACATCGACAAGTTCATGGGCGCCGCCGAGCCGCACCCGAAGGGCGGCTTCGGCTTCTGCGACGTGGTGTTCGGCTGGGATTCGGGCGACCAGTGCTACGACAACACGCAGGTCACCGGCTGGCAGCACGGCTTCCCGGACGCGCTGGCGCGCCTGGACCTCGACACCGCGCGCCGCGTGCCGTGGGACGGCAACGTGCCGTTCTTCCTCGGCGACTTCGTCAACGCCGACGGCTCGCCCTACCCCGTGTGCCCGCGGCAGACGCTCAAGCGCGTGCTCGCGCGCGCCAGGAAGCTCGGCTTCGACGTCATGACGGGCATGGAGTTCGAGTGGTTCAACTTCGCCGAGACGCCGGCGAGCTGGGCCGCCAAGCAAGGGCTGAACCCGACCACGCTGACGCCGGGCATGTTCGGTTACTCGCTGCTGCGCATGGGCGACAACCGCGAGTTCTTCAACGCGCTGATGGACGACATGGCCGCGTTCGGCGTGCCGATCGAAGGCCTGCACACCGAGACCGGCCCTGGCGTGTACGAAGCGGCGATCGCGTTCAGCAGCGCGCTGGAACAGGCCGACCGCGCGATCCTGTTCAAGACCGGCGCCAAGGAGATCGGCAAGCGCTACGGCGTGATGCCCAGCTTCATGGCCAAGTGGAGCCAGAGGTTCCCGGGCTGCTCGGGGCACATCCACCAGAGTCTGTCCGACGGCAAGAGCAACCTGTTCTACGACGCCAAGAGCAAACGCTCGATGAGCAAGCTGTTCGAGAGCTACCTCGCGGGTCAGGTGGCCTGCCTGATGGAATTCGCGCCCATGTTCTGGCCCACGATCAACAGCTACAAGCGGCTGGTCGACGGCTTCTGGGCGCCAGTCAAGCCGACCTGGGGGCTCGACAACCGCACCGCGAGCTTCCGCGTGATCGCCGGCAGCCCCAAGAGCACGCGGCTCGAAACGCGCTGCCCCGGCGCCGACGTCAATCCGTACCTGGCGATGGCCGCCGTGGTCGCCGCCGGCCTGCACGGCGTCGAGAAGGGCCTGAAGCTCACCGCACCGCCGATCACCGGCACCAACCAGGGCGCAGAAGATGTTCCCCGTGCGCCGCGCTCGCTGCTGCGCACGACGCACACCTTCAAGGAATCGACGATCGCGCGCGACTGGTTCGGCGACACCTTCGTCGACCACTTCGCCGCCACCCGCTACTGGGAGCATCGGCAGTGGCAGGATGCGGTGACCGATTGGGAGCTGAAGCGCTACTTCGAGATCATCTGATGAAGACGCCTTGGTGGGTCGTGGCTGCGCTGGCCGCTCTCGCGGCGAACGCGTTCGCCCAACTGTCCGACGACGAGCAGCGCATCGTCGCGGCGGTGAAGCAGCGCACGCCGGCAGCGTTGCAGCTGCTCGAGAAGTCGGTGCGCATCAACAGCGGCACGCTCAACCCCGAGGGGGTGCGCGCGGTCGGTGAAATCTATCGCGCCGAGCTCGATGCCCTGGGCTTCACCACCCGCTGGGTCGACATGCCGCCGGCCATGAAGCGTGCCGGTCACCTGGTGGCGGTGCACGGCGGCACCGCCGGCAAGCACGTGCTGCTGCTGGGCCATCTGGACACCGTGTTCGAGAAGGCCAGCAGCGTGCCGCTGTGGGAGGTGCGCGGCGACCGCGTGCGCGGCCAGGGCGTCAGCGACATGAAGGGCGGCGACGTGATCCTGATCGAAGCACTGCGCGCGCTCAAGGCCGTCGGTGCCCTCGACAGCGCGCACGTCGAGGTCATGTTCACCGGCGACGAAGAACGCACCGGCTCGCCGTTGGAGACGGCACGCGCCGAGATGATCGCGATGGGCAGGCGCGCCGACTACGCGCTCTCGTTCGAAGGCAGCAACCGTCACAACGGGGTCGACACGGCAACCATCGCGCGCCGCTCCTCGGGCGGCTGGGTGTTGCATGTCAAGGGCAAGGCTGCGCATTCGATGGGCGTCTTCTCGGCGCAGTCCGGCTACGGCGCCGTCTACGAGACCGCCCGCATCCTCAACGCGTTTCGCGAGCAGGTGATCGAGCCCAGCCTGACCTTCAACCCGGGTCTGATCGCCGGCGGCACCGACGTCTCGTACGCTGAAACCACCGCCACCGCCAGCGCATTCGGCAAGTCGAACGTGATCGCCCGTGAGGCGGAGGTGCTCGGCGACCTGCGCTACCTCTCGCCCGAACAGGGTGAGCGCGCGCGCCAGAAGATGCAGGCCATCGTCTCCAGTGGCAACCTGCCCGGCACCTCGGCGACCATCGCCTTCAGGGAGAACTACCCGCCGATGCCGCCCACCGAGGCCGGACGGAACCTGGTGGAGGTCTACTCCAGGGCGAGCCAGGATGCAGGCCTCGGGCGCATCGACATCCTCGACCCTGCGCTGCGCGGCGCCGGCGACGTTCAGTTCGTCGCGCCCTACACCGTCGGCATCGACGGCCTCGGTGCGGCCGGCACCGGCGCGCACACCGACGACGAGGACCTGGAGGTCGCATCGATCGAGCGCGGCGCGATCCGCGCGGCGCTGCTCATCCACCGGCTCACGCGTCCTTGAGCTTGCACCTTCCTTTCAATCCGCCTTTCGCGCCATGAGCATCCACCGCTTCTCGTTCCCCACCGCGATCCAATTCGGCGCCGGCGCGCGCAAGCTGGTGGGCCCGCACCTGCTCGAGCTGGGGTTGAAGCGCCCGCTGATCGTCACCGATCGCGCGCTGGCGTCGCTGCCCGTGCTGGCCGAGTTCAAGGCTGCGCTGGGTGAGCTGAACGTCGCGGTGTTCGCCGGCATCCACGGCAACCCGACCTGCGCGATGGTCATGGCCGGCGCGGCTGCCTTCAAGGCGCACGGCGCCGACAGCGTCATCGGCTTCGGCGGCGGCGCGGCGCTCGACGTGGCCAAGGTGGTCGGCGTGATGGCCACGCACGCCGGCGACGTGCTCGAGTACGTGTGGGACCATCCCAACGTGCGGCCGATCCAGCACGAGCTGCCCTATTTCGTGGCGCTGCCCACCACGTCGGGCACCGGCTCCGAGGTCGGTCGCTCGGCGGTGGTGTCGGAGAACGACACCCACCACAAGCGCACGGTGTTCAACGCCAGGATCCTCGCCAAGGCGGTGTTCGCCGACCCCGAGCTGACGCTGGCGCTGCCACCCGCGATCACCGCAGCCACCGGCATGGACGCCCTGACCCACAACATCGAGAGCTACCTCTCGCCGGCCTACCACCCGCTGTGCGACGGCATCGCGCTCGAGGGCCTGCGCATCGGCGCGCGCGCGCTCGCCACCGCAGTGGCCGAGCCGGGCAACCTCGGCGCGCGCGCCGACATGATGATCAGCTCGATGATGGGTGCCATCGCGTTCCAGAAGGATCTCGGTTCGGTGCACGCCTGCGCGCACGCGCTGGGCGCGGTTTGCGACCTGCACCACGGATTGGCCAACGCACTGATGATCGACACCGTGCTCGATTGGAACCGCGTGGCGGTGCCCGAGAAGTTCGCCGAGCTGCAGCACGCGGCCGGCGTCGATGGCGACGGCGACGGCGCGGCGTTCATCCGCTGGCTGCGCACGCTGAAGGCGCGCATCGGCATCACCGGCGGCCTGGCCGCGCGCGGCGTGACGCGCGCGCACCTGGCGCAGCTGGTGCCCTTGGCTGCCAAGGATTTCACCGCGCAGACCAACCCGCGGCCCACGGTCGAGGCAGACTACGAGCGTTTCTTTCTCGCTGCCATGTGAGATGACGCCCCCACGCATACTGCGTTGGTTCCGGCCGGCGCTTCGCACCTTCACTTCGCTGCGCGAAGTGAGCCTCACCGCAACGGCCTCTCGGCCGTTGTCGCTGCCCCCCGAGGGGGCGCCGGCGTCCTTCGGGCGGCCGGGCGGGCGCCGGGCGCGCTGAGCAAATGGTCGAGCGGTTGAAGATCGGCATCTCGGCGTGCTTCTTCCACGCCGATGCGCAGCGCCCGATCTTCACCGGCAAGACGCTGCAGTACATCGAGCAGTCGGTCGCGCACTGGGTGGCCTCGCAGGGCGCGTTGCCGGTGATGGTGCCGTCGCCGCTCGGCGACACCTCGCGCGGGACCGTCGGCTTCGACGACTACGCGGCCTGGCTCGACGGCCTGGTGCTGATGGGCGGCTCCGACATGTGGCCGGGCCACTACGGCGAGGAACCGCTGAAGCCGCAGTGGCAGGGCGACCGCATCCGCGACGAATACGAGACCGCGCTGGCGCGCGCCTTCGTCGCCCGCGCCAAGCCGGTGTTCGGCGTCTGCCGCGGCCTGCAGGTGCTCAACGTCGCCTTCGGCGGCACGCTGTTGCAGGACATCAGCCTGCTGCAGCCGGGCTCGCTCGCACACCGCAACGCCGAACGCTACGACCAGCACTTCCACGCCGTGGAGTTCGTGCCGGACACCCGGCTCGCGCGGCTGTATCCCGGCACCGCGCGCGTCAGCGTCAACAGCGTGCACCACCAGGGCATCAACAAGCTCGCGGGCGACTTTGTCGTCGAGGCACGCTGCCCCGACGACCAGGTGATCGAGGCCGTGCGCTGGCGCGGCCCCAGCTTCGTGGCCGCCGTACAGTGGCACCCGGAGTTCCACAAGCCGGCCGAGCAAGGCGTGATCGACGACGCGCCGATCCTCAAGGACTTTCTCGACGCGGCGGCCGCCGCGCGCGCGCCATGAACGCGCGCGACCCGCACGAGCGCCCGCTGCTGATCGGCGTGTCGTCGCGCATCTATACGCCCGGCAGCGCCGGCATCAACGTCAGCGGCATCTGGACCAAGAACCTGCACTACCTGGAGCAGTCGGTGGCGCATTGGGTGCTGTCCGGCCACGCGATGGCGGTGATGATTCCGGCGGTCACCAAGGACAGCATCGTCACGCGCAGCGACCTCGACCTCGACGACTACGCGCACACGCTCGACGGCTTGCTGCTGCAGGGTGGCAACGACGTCGCGCCCGAGACATACGGCGAGACGCCGCTGCACCCCGACTGGGCCGGCGACCGCGTGCGCGACCGCTACGAGATCGAGCTGATCGACGCCTTCGTGCGCGCCGGCAAGCCGGTGTTCGGCATCTGCCGCGGCCTGCAGCTACTCAATGTGATGTTCGGCGGCACGCTGTTGCAGGACATCGCCACCCAGCGACCCGCGTCACGCGCGCACCGCGACGGCTCGACCTTCGAGCGCCACTTCCACGGCGTGGAGCTGGTGCCCCACTCGCGGCTGGCCCAGCTCTACCCTGGCGTGCAGCACGGCATCGTCAACTCGATCCATCACCAGGCCATCAAGGACCTGGCGCCCGGCTTCGTGGTCGAGGCCTGCTGCCCCGACGACGGCATGATCGAGGCGGTGCGCCGCAGCGGGCCGTGCTACGTCGCGGCCGTGCAGTGGCACCCGGAGTTCCACGTTCCAGGCGACCCCGACAACTTCAACGACGCGCCGCTGCTGAGCGACTTTCTGCGTGCAGCGCGCGAGACACGGGCGGCGCAGGCCGCCTAGAACCAGATGCCCACCCTCACCATCCACAATCCGGCCACCGGCGCCGTGATCGCCGAGCAGCCGGCCGACGACGCGGCCTCGGTCGCTGCCAAGTCGCGGGCGTCGCGCGCGGCGCAACCGGCCTGGGCCGCGGCACCGCTGCGCGAACGCCTGGCCACGATCGGGCGCTTTCGCGCCGCGCTGGTGGCCGAGCTCGACACGCTCGCTGCCACGCTGACCGCCGAGGTCGGCAAGCCGATCACGCAGTCGCGCAACGAATTGAACGGCCTGCTGCCCCGCATCGACTTCTTCCTGGCGCAAACTGAAGTTGCGATCGCCGACGAGGCCGTGTACGACGACGCCGGCATGCGCGAGCGCATCGGCCACGTGCCGCTCGGCGTGGTGGCCAACATCTCGGCGTGGAACTACCCCTACTTCGTCGGCTGCAACGTCATCGTGCCGGCGCTGCTCACCGGCAACGCGGTGCTCTACAAGCCGTCGGAGTTCGCCACGCTGACCGGCTTGCACATGGCGCGGCTGCTGCACGCCGCCGGCGTGCCGCACGACGTCATGCAGACGCTGGTCGGCGCCGGCGAGGTCGGCGCGGCGCTGCTGAATCAGCGACTCGACGGCCTCTTCTTCACCGGCAGCCATGCCACCGGCGTGAAGATCGCGCAGGCGCTGGCGCCGAAGTTGGTGAAGGTGCAGCTCGAGCTCGGCGGCAAGGACCCCACCTACGTGCGCGCCGACGCCGACCCCAAGGCCGCGGCCGAGAGCCTGGCCGACGGCGCGATGTACAACACCGGCCAGAGCTGCTGCTCGGTCGAGCGCATCTACGTGCACGAGTCCCTGCACGACGCCTTCGTCGAACACTTCGTCGCCACTGTCAAAGGCTTCAAGGTCGGCAACCCCACCGACAG
>DATJYZ010000264.1:0-32860 GCA_035499355.1 Burkholderiaceae bacterium
AACACTTCACGCAGAGTTGGGTCGGGACTTGGCCGAATCGGTGATCGAGCAGATCGAGATCGGCACCAAGTACGCGGGATACATCGAGCGACAGCAGGGCGAGGTCAAGCGTGCCGCGGCCTACGAGGGTTTGCGCCTGCCTCCGGAAATCGACTACGCCAAAGTCACCGCGCTGAGTGTCGAGGTTCGCCAGAAGTTGAATCAACAGCGCCCAGCGACCCTGGGCCAGGCGTCGCGGATCTCGGGCGTGACCCCGGCGGCAATCTCTCTGCTGTTGGTTCACCTCCGGAAGGGCAGGCTGCGCGCGTTTGACGAGGACGACGGCGAGATCCCGACCGCCGCATGAATCGGCATGCCGCCCGCGCCGCCGTCGGTACAGGCCCATCCGTCGCCGCAGCAGGTCTTGGACGGTGCGCGGCAACTCGGAGTTCTGATCGACGGGGCCCAGGCGGCTCAGCTGGTGGCCTATCTAGTCTGCCTGGAGCGCTGGAACAGGGTCCACGCTCTGAGTGCTTGGAAGCTGCCGACAGACCTGCTGGTTCACCATGTCTTGGACAGCATGACGTTGGTCGGACCGTTGAGCCGCTACGGGGCGGGCAAGCCTCTGAGAATTCTGGATGCGGGCGCGGGCGCGGGCTTTCCGGCTGTCGTACTGGCGGTGTCGCGCGCCGAATGGTCGGTTACGGCGGTCGATGCGGTGGCCAAGAAGGTGGCCTTCATCCAGCAGGCGACCATGGAGGCAGGCATCGGTAACCTGAGCGCACGGCATGCGCGACTGGAAGAACTCCAGGTCGCCAAGCCCTTTGACGTTGTGGTGTCACGGGCCTTTGCGTCGCTCGATCGATTCGTGGCGTTGACCGAGCATCTGCTCGCGCCCGATGGCGTGTGGGTTGCGCAGAAGGGGCGACGGTCGAATGACGAGACGATCGACTTGAGAAAGGGAGTCGAGGTGTTCCACGTGGAACCTGTCACGGTCCCTGGATTGGAGGCCGAACGGCACTTGGTGTGGATGCGCAGGGACCGACGATGACCGCGGACGCGCCGAATCAAACCCAGGCAGACCGGGCCCGAGTCTTCTGCATCGCCAACCAGAAGGGTGGCGTTGGCAAGACGACGACCACCGTGAATCTGGCGGCCGCGCTGGCAAAGATAGGGCAGCGGGTGCTTCTGGTCGATCTCGACCCTCAAGGCAACGCCACCATGGGGTCCGGTGTCGACAAACGGGCGCTCAATCTTTCTGTCTACGACGTGCTCCTCGAGACGGCCACCATTGGCGAAGCGAGGCAGAGGTCGGAAGTGGGCGGTTACGACGTCCTTGGCGCGAACCGCGAGCTCGCTGGTGCCGAGGTCGAACTCGTCGGGCTCGAACGGCGCGACCAGCGCCTTCGATCTGCGCTCGAGGTCGTGGCCGGTGATTACGACTTCGTCATCATCGATTGCCCGCCAAGCCTCAGTCTGTTGACCCTGAACGGGCTGTGCGGCGCGCACGGCGTGATCGTCCCGATGCAGTGCGAGTATTTCGCCCTCGAAGGCCTCACCGACCTCGTCAACACGATCCGGCAAGTCCACGCCAACCTGAATCCGAACCTTCAGATCATCGGTCTGTTGCGCGTCATGTTCGACCCGCGAATCACACTGCAGCAGCAGGTCAGTGAGCAGTTGAAAGGGCACTTCGGCGACAAGGTGTTCGATGCGGTGATTCCGCGCAACGTGCGCCTTGCCGAGGCGCCGAGCTATGGCCAGCCCGGCGTCGTATTCGATCCGGCGTCCAAGGGCGCACAGGCCTACCTCGACTTCGCCCGAGAAATGGTGGCCCGCGTCAAGCAGCTCGCCTAATGCACAGCACGTTGCCTTCGAATCTGCTCTCCCGCGTCGAAGATGCGGGACTGAACGCCAGCGCACCGCCTCAGCAGCGCTGGGTCGACGGCTGGCTGGTCCGCTTCTCTCCCGGCAAGGCCAAGCGCGCGCGCTGCATCAACGCCGTGGCGCTCGGACGATTGACCGTTCACGAGAAGCTTGGGTTGTGCCAGCAAGTGTTCGACCAGGCACAACTTCCGCTCATCGTTCGCATCACGCCGATGTCGCAGCCGCCGAAGCTCGATGCCTGGCTCGATGGCCAAGGACTGCGGGCCTTTGACGACACGCGGGTCATGGTCAACGACGACATCACCGCGCTGTCGGCCGACTCACTGCCGTCCGGCGTCAGCCTGCAGCGGGTTGGACACGCCTCGTTCGCCCAGATCGTCGGCCAACTGCGTGGCTCGCCGCTTTCGCAACAGCAGGCGCATGCCCAGCGGCTGGAGTTGTCACCCGTGCCCTTCGAGGGCTGGGTGTTGCGGCGCGCGGGCGAGAGCGCGGTGTTGGCGTGCGGGCAGACCGCCACCGAGGCCGATCTGGTGGGTCTCTACGACGTCTTCACCGCCAACAGCGAGCGCAACCAAGGGTGGGCGCGCAAGCTGTGCGCGCAACTCCTTCAGCGCGCCGGACAGCGGGGCGCGCGCATCGCCTATCTGCAGGTGGATGCATCGAACCTGCCCGCGCGCGCGGTGTACCAGCGACTCGGCTTCAGCGACGGCTACGCCTACCACTACCGCGCGGGTGCGATCGAAGTCGACTGAACAGCCGGGTCCGGATCAGCCGGCGAGCCCGAGGCCCTCATCCAGCCCGAGATGGATGTTCATTGACTGCACGGCGGCACCGCTGGCCCCTTTGCCCAGATTGTCGAGCCGGGCCACGAGGATCGCCTGATCGGCGCTGCCGAAAACGAAGAGCTCACACCGATTGGTGTCGTTGCAAGCCTGGACGTCGAAATAGCCGGCGTCGAGCGCGTCGTGATCCGAGAGCGGCATGGTCTTGACGAAGCGCTCGCCGGAATACCGCTCGCTCAATACCGCATGCAAGACGCGCGCATCCGCACGCTTCGACAGGGCCGCAAGGTGCAAGGGCACACTTACTGTCAAGCCTTTGTAGAAATTGGCAACGATCGGCATGAAGACCGGTCGCACTCGCAGCCCGGTCCAGCGTGTCATCTCCGGCACATGCTTGTGGCCAAGTGCCAGGCCATAGGGCCGCGGCGACTCCAACCGTGAAGGAAGCGGGCTCACACGGTACTGCTCGATCAGCTTGCGGCCACCGCCGGAGTAACCGGTGATCGACGTCGCGGCCAATCCGAGCGCTGGGTCGATCAACCCGGCATCGACCAACGGCCGGATCAACAGGATGAACGCCGTGGAGTGACACCCCGGGTTGCTGATGCGCGTCTGCTGACGCAGGCGGTCGCGCTGTCCGCTGGCGAGCTCCGGCAGGCCGAACACCCAGGCCGGGTCGATGCGATGCGCAGTGCTCGCATCGATGACGCAGGTGCGCGGGTTGCTCACCCAACTGGCGGCCTCACGCGCAGCCTGGTCGGGCAGACACAGAAACGTCACGTCGGCCGCGTTGAGCAACCGGGCACGTTCGGCGGCGTCCTTGCGACGGTCTTCGGCAATGCGTAGCACCTCGATGTCACGTCGCCGCGCCAGCAGATCGTTGATCTGCAGACCGGTGGTGCCTTCCTGGCCGTCGACGTATACGGTGTAGCTCATGCTCGGAGTGCGGGAACAGCGCGGCGGGGCAGCAAGGATATCGTCAATCACCACGCCAGGGGCAGCCCGGCACGGCCGATGCCCGACAATGGACCGCATGGCGACCAAAAGACCCAAGGGGCTGGGGATGGGCCTCGAAGCACTGCTGGGCCCCAAGGTGGCCGATGGCCCGTCCGTGGCAAGTCAATCGCCGACCACCCTGCGACTCGGCCAGCTCAAACCCGGGCGCTACCAGCCACGCACGCGCATGGACGAGGGCTCGCTGGCCGAGTTGGCGCAAAGCATCAGGAGTCAGGGCCTGATGCAGCCCATCCTGGTGCGCCCGCTCGGCGCAGGCAGCTACGAAATCATCGCCGGAGAACGCCGCGTGCGCGCGGCGGGCCTCGCCGGCCTCGACGATGTCCCGGTGCTCGTGCGCGATGTTCCGGACGAGGCGGCCGCGGTGATGTCCCTGGTGGAAAACATCCAGCGCGAGGATCTCAATCCACTCGAGGAGGCGCAGGGCCTGCAGCGCCTGATCGACGAGTTCCGTCTGACCCACGACCAGGCCGCGCAGGCGGTGGGGCGCTCGCGCAGCGCCGCCAGCAACCTGATGCGCCTGCTCAATCTGGCCGAGCCGGTGCAGCGGCTGCTGATGGCCGGCGATCTCGAAATGGGGCACGCCCGGGCTCTGCTGCCACTGGCGGCGGCCGAGCAGATCCTTTGCGCCAACGAAATCGTCGCCAAGAAGCTGTCGGTGCGCGAGACCGAGCGCCTGGTGGCCAAGCGAAGCGAGGGCGGCGGCGTGGCCGCGGGCAAGCGCGCGGGAGCCATCGAGAAGTCGCGCGACATCCTGCGCATCGAGGAGCAACTCGCCGATCGCCTGACCGCGCCGGTGCAGATCCGCCTCAGGCGACGCGGCACCGATGGTGGCCGCGGCGAGATCGCCATTGCGTTCGGGTCGCTGGATGAGCTCAACGGCGTGCTCGACAAGCTGGGGTTGACCGAGTCTTGACCTGTCGAGCGCATCCGGCGAGTCGGGTCCGCGGCCCGCGCGGGTGGCACAGGACCTGCAAGCAAACGACGAAATGTTGAGACCAGTGGCCCAGTCGATGCACCTACAACGCCCGGCGTGCGCTCCGTCACGCCGCATGCCACGGCGACGGCATGGCCCCCGCTTTCGCGAGGGCGCGCGCGCGCCGGCGGCGCATAGTGAGCCCATATCGATGTCAAGCCGGGTCAGCCACTGGTCGCAGACTTGCGTTGTAGCTAATACCATGCCGTCGGTGGCGGCCCGGGCGAGTGACGTACGGATCGAACAATGCCCGAATGCGGGCTTTACTCGAAGCCTCGGGTCACGCAGGATGGTTATGCTGAATCGCGCAGGCCGCTGACGCCGCGAGAGTCGAGCAGACCGGAAAGCTCTGATGGAGCCCGGGCCCGTGAAGCCGGGACTTCATCAGAACTTCCCAGATGTCGCTGGCACCAAAGAGTGTGTCGGGGCATCCGTCCGATCAAGGAGGTCCGCATGGACGTGATCAGCAACTTTGCAGCCCGCTTCGAGCGCACGCGAGAAGAAGAACTCTCGCTCGAAGAGTACCTTGCAGAGTGCAAGCGAAACCCGCTGGCCTACGCCACGGCTGCCGAGCGCATGCTCAAGGCCATCGGCGAGCCACAGATGGTCGACACGCGCAACGACCCACGCCTGTCGCGCATCTTCGCCAACAAGGTCATCAAGATCTACCCGGCGTTCGCCGAGTTCTACGGCATGGAAGACTCCATCGAGCAGGTGGTGTCGTACTTCCGGCACGCGGCACAAGGCCTTGAGGAGAAGAAGCAGGTGCTGTACCTGCTGGGTCCGGTGGGCGGCGGCAAGAGCTCGATCGCCGA
This sequence comes from Burkholderiaceae bacterium, assembly GCA_035499355.1. Classification (GTDB taxonomy): domain Bacteria; phylum Pseudomonadota; class Gammaproteobacteria; order Burkholderiales; family Burkholderiaceae_C; genus JAEUPI01. Next base: position 5,454 of record DATJYZ010000264.1, read on the forward strand.
GCGGCTGAAGCAACTGATGGAGCACGTGCCGTTCTACGCACTCAAGGGCTCGCCGGTGAACGAGTCGCCGCTGGGTCTGTTCGATATCGCCGAGGACGGCCCGATCCTCGAAAAGGAATACGGCATCCCGAGCCGCTACCTCAACCGCGTGATGTCGCCTTGGGCGGTCAAGCGACTCGAGGAATACGGGGGCGACATCCGCAAGTTCCGCGTCGTCAAGCGCTATCCATCGGTGCTCAAACAGATCGCCGTCTGCAAGACCGAGCCGGGTGACGAGAACAACCAGGACATCAGCTCACTGGTTGGCAAGGTCGACATCCGCAAGCTCGAAACCTACGCGCAGGACGACCCCGACGCCTACAGCTACGCCGGCGGCCTGTGCCTGGCCAACCAGGGGCTGCTGGAATTCGTCGAGATGTTCAAGGCGCCGATCAAGGTGCTGCACCCGCTGCTGACAGCCACGCAGGAGGGCAACTTCAAGGGCACCGAAGGCTTCGGCGCGATCCCGTTCGACGGCATCATCCTCGCGCACAGCAACGAGAGCGAGTGGAAGAGCTTCCGCAACAACAAGAACAACGAGGCCTTCCTCGATCGCGTGTACATCGTCAAGGTGCCGTACTGCCTGCGTGTGTCCGAAGAGATCAAGATCTACGAGAAGCTGGTCCGCAACTCGTCGCTGGCCGAAGCCAAGTGCGCGCCGGGCACGCTGAAGATGATGAGCCAGTTCGCGATCCTGACGCGGTTGAAGGAGCCCGAGAACTCGTCGCTGTTCTCCAAGATGCAGGTCTACGACGGCGAGAACCTGAAGGACACCGATCCGCGCGCCAAGAGCTACCAGGAATACCGCGACTACGCCGGCGTCGACGAGGGCATGAGCGGCATCTCGACCCGCTTCGCCTACAAGATCCTGTCCAAGGTCTTCAACTTCGACAGCCAGGAGGTCGCCGCCAACCCGGTGCACCTGATGTACGTGCTCGAGCAGCAGATCGAGCGCGAGCAGTTCCCGCAGGAGATGGAGCAGAAGTACGTCGGCTTCATCAAGGAGCAGCTGGCGCCGCGCTACGCCGAGTTCATCGGCAAGGAGATCCAGACCGCGTACCTCGAGAGCTACAGCGAGTACGGCCAGAACATCTTCGACCGCTACGTCACCTACGCCGACTACTGGATCCAGGATCAGGAGTACCGCGACACCGACACTGGCGAGGTGTTCGACCGCTCGGCGCTGAACGGCGAGCTGGAGAAGATCGAGAAGCCCGCCGGCATCGCCAATCCGAAGGACTTCCGCAACGAGATCGTCAATTTCGTGCTGCGCGCCCGTGCCAGCAACCAGGGCAAGAACCCGGTGTGGACCAGTTACGAGAAGCTGCGCGCGGTGATCGAGAAGAAGATGTTCTCCAACACCGAAGAGCTGCTGCCGGTGATCAGCTTCAACGCCAAGGCCAGCGCCGACGAGGCCAAGAAGCACGAGGACTTCGTCAACCGCATGATCGAGAAGGGTTACACCGGCAAGCAGGTGCGCCTGCTGTGCGAGTGGTACCTGCGCGTGCGCAAGAGCAGCTAGATGACGCTCACCCCCGAAGCGGCCTGGCGGCCGCCCCCCCCTGCGGGGGGCGCCGCCAACGGATCGGCAAAGCCGGATCCGTGGCGTCCGCTTGGCTTGGCGGTGGAGCGGGTGTCGGGCGTCTCGACGCCAGGAGCCATCTGATGCTCCAGATCATCGACCGCCGCTTGGCCGGCAAGAACAAGTCGATCGGCAATCGCGAACGGTTCATGCGTCGCTACAAGGACCAGATCCGCGAGGCGGTCAAGCGTGCGGTCGACGGTCGCGGTATCCGTGATATCGAACGCGGCGAGGAAGTGCGCATTCCGAAGAAGGATGTCTCCGAGCCGGTGTTCCACCATGGCCAGGGCGGCATGCGCGAGATCGTGCATCCGGGCAACAAGGACTACGTGCGCGGCGACCGGATCGAGCGGCCCAAGGGCGGTGGCGGTGGCGGCTCGGGCAAGGGCCAGGCCAGCGACTCCGGCGAGGGCGAAGACGACTTCACGTTCGCGCTCAGCAAGGAAGAGTTCATGCAGGTCTTCTTCGAAGACCTGGCGCTGCCGCACATGATCCGTACGCAGTTGGCCGAGACGCCGGAGTGGAAGAGCCAGCGCGCCGGCTTCGTGGCCGACGGCACGCCGAACAACCTGCACGTCGTGCGCTCGATGCGCGGCGCCATCGGCCGGCGCATCGCGATCGGCTCAGGCCCGCGCAAGGAGCTGCGCGAGCTCGAGGAACGCCTCGCGCTGCTCAAGCGGCATCGCGACCGCAACGATGCGGTGAAGGAGCGCGAGATCCACGATCTCGAGGAGCAGATCGAGGCGCTGCGTGCCCGGCTCGGGCGCATTCCGTACCTCGACCCCATCGACCTGCGCTTTCGCAATCGCATCAAGGTGCCGGTGCCCACCACCAAGGCGGTGATGTTCTGCCTGATGGATGTGTCCGGATCGATGGACGAGGCGCGCAAGGACCTGGCCAAGCGCTTCTTCATCCTGTTGTACCTGTTCCTGACCAGGCACTACGACAAGATCGAGCTCGTCTTCATCCGCCACCACACCCAGGCGCAGGAGGTCGACGAGGAGAACTTCTTCCATGCGCGTGAGACCGGCGGCACCGTGGTGTCGAGCGCGCTGGTGCTGATGGAAGAGATCATCCGCTCGCGCTACAGCCCGAGCGAGTGGAACATCTACGGCGCGCAGGCCAGCGACGGCGACAACTGGCATCACGATTCGGGCCGCTGCCGCGAATTGCTGGCCGACAAGCTGTTGCCGCTGGTGCGCTACTTCGCTTACGTCCAGGTGGCCGAGGAGGAGCAGAACCTGTGGGAGGAGTACTCGCAGCTCGTCGAAGGCCAACCCCACTTCGCGATGCGCAAGGCCACCGAGGCGTCGCAGATCTACCCGGTGTTCCGCGACCTCTTCAAGAAAGAGGGCGCGGCGGCGGCTGCATGAGTGCCGCGCGGCCGCCCTGGAGGCGTGCATTCCCCCGCCGGGGGAACACGCGCGGCATCATGGCGGTGCGATGAGCAAGAACGAGCGGCCCCTGCGCGGACCCTTGCCGTTGAGCAAGCGGCCCGAAGAGCATCTGCCCGACCCCAGCGACTGGTCGTTCGACTTGGTCGACCAGTACCACACCGTGATCAAGCGCACGGCGCAGCGCTTCGGCCTCGACACCTATCCGAACCAGCTCGAGGTGATCACCGCCGAGCAGATGATGGACGCCTATGCCAGCGTCGGCATGCCGGTGAACTACCGGCACTGGAGCTACGGCAAGGAGTTCATCGCCACCGAGAAGAACTATCGGCGCGGCCACATGGGCCTGGCCTACGAGATCGTCATCAACTCCAACCCCTGCATCAGCTACCTGATGGAGGAGAACACGATGGCGATGCAGGCGCTGGTGATTGCGCATGCCGCCTACGGCCACAACAGCTTTTTCAAGGGCAACTACCTGTTCCGCATGTGGACCGATGCGTCGTCGATCATCGACTACCTGGTCTACGCGAAGAACTACGTCGCCGAGTGCGAGGAGCGCCACGGGCTCGACGTGGTCGAGGAGTTCCTCGATTCGTGCCACGCGCTGGCCAACCACGGCGTCGACCGCTACCGCCGCCCGAGCCGCAAGTCGCTGGCGCAGGAGCTGCGCGAGCGCAAGGAACGCGAGGCCTATGCGCAGCGCCAGGTCAACGACCTGTGGCGCACGCTGCCCAAGCGCGCGGGCAAGGGGGGTGACGCGGCCGAGAGCCGGCGCTTCCCCGAGGAGCCGCAGGAGAACCTGCTGTACTTCATCGAGAAGAACGCGCCGCTGTTGGAGCCGTGGCAGCGCGAGATCGTGCGCATCGTGCGCAAGGTGGCGCAGTACTTCTACCCGCAGCGACAGAGCCAGCTGATGAACGAGGGTTGGGCCACCTTCTGGCACTACCACATCCTCAACCAGATGTATGACGACGGCTACCTCACCGACGGCGTGATGTTGGAGTGGCTGAAGTCGCACACCAACGTGATCTACCAGCCGCCGGTCGGGCACCCGGCCTACAGCGGCATCAATCCGTACGCGCTCGGCTTTGCGATGTACTGCGACTTGAAGCGCATCTGCGAGGCGCCGACCGACGAAGACCGGCAATGGTTCCCCGAGATCGCTGGCGCCGACTGGGTGCCGACGCTCGACCACGCGATGCGCAACTACAAGGACGAGAGTTTCATCGGCCAGTACCTGAGCCCGAAGCTGATGCGCGAGTTCCGCCTCTTCACGATCGTCGACGACGAGAAGGAAAGTGAGCTCGAGGTCGCTGCGATCCACGACGACACGGGGTACCGTCGCGTGCGCGAGGCGCTGTCGCGCCAGTACGACCTCGGCTCGCGCGAGCCCAACATCCAGGTGTGGAACGTCAACCTGCGCGGCGACCGTTCATTGACGCTGCGCCACTTCCAGCACAACGATCGGCCGCTGGCCGACAGTGCGCAGGAGGTTCTCAAGCACGTGGTGCGCCTGTGGGGTTTCGGCGTGCAGCTCGAAAGCGTGAACGCGGCCAACGAGGTCACGGGCACCTGGTCGGTGCCTGCACCCGAGCACACCGACTAGCTTCGCCGCCTGGCGCGGGCGGGCGCGCCGGGACGGCGCGGTCAGAGCGAGAAGATCTTCCCCGGATTGAGAATGTTCTTCGGGTCGAGTGCGCGCTTGACCGTGCGCATCATCGCCACCGTGCCCTCGCCGGTCTCCTCGACGAGGAAGCCCTGCTTGTGCAGGCCCACGCCGTGTTCGCCGGTGCAGGTGCCCTCGAGCCGCAGCGCGCGCTGCACCAGCTGCAGGTTGAGCCGCTCGGCGGTGTCCCACTGTGCGCCGTTCTTGGGGTCGATCATGTAGGCGACGTGGTAGTTGCCGTCGCCGACGTGGCCGACGATGTAGTAGGGAATGCCCGATTCGTCGGCCTCGCGCACCGACTCGCCGATCGCCTCGGCCAGGCGCGAGATCGGCACACAGGCGTCGGTGGTGACGGTGCGGCAGCCCGGATTAGCCGCCATGCCGGCGAAATACGCGCGGTGCCGCGCCGTCCACAGCCGCGTGCGCTCCTCGGGCGTGTGCGCCCACTGGAACTCCTCGCCGCCGTGATCGTGGGCGATGCCCTGCACGGTGGTCGCCTGCTCGGCGACGCCGGCGTCGCTGCCGTGGAACTCCATCAGCAGCATCGGCGTTTCGCGCAGCCCAAGCTTGTCGTGCTTGTTCACCGCGCGCACCGCGTTGGCGTCGAGCAGCTCGACGCGCGCGATCGGCACGCCCATCTGGATGATCGCGATCGTGGTGTCGACCGCGGCCGCCACGCTCGGAAAGTGGCAGATCGCTGCCGAAATGGCCTCGGGCAGCGGATAGAGCTTCAGCGTCACCTCGGTGATCACCCCGAGCGTGCCTTCGCTGCCGACGAACAGTCGCGTCAGGTCGTACCCGGCGCTCGACTTCTTGGCCCGCGTACCCGTGCGGATCACCTCACCGGTGGCCGTGACCACCTCGAGCGCCAGCACGTTCTCGCGCATCGTGCCGTAGCGGACGGCGTTGGTGCCGGACGCTCGGGTGGCAGCCATGCCGCCGAGCGAAGCGTCGGCGCCGGGATCGATCGGGAAGAACAACCCAAGGTGCCGGATCGCCTCGTTGAGCTGCTTGCGCGTGACGCCGGGTTGCACGGTGGCGGTGAGGTCTTCGGCATTGACGCGCAACACCTGATTCATGCGCTGAAGGTCGAGCGAAATCCCGCCTTGCACCGCGAGCAAGTGGCCTTCCAGCGACGAACCGACACCGAACGGGATGATCGGCACCGCATACTGCGCGGCGAGCTTCACGGCATCGGCGACGTCGGCGGTGCTGTCGCAGAACACCACCGCATCCGGCGGCGTCACTTCGAATGGCGACTCGTCGCGGCCGTGTTGCTCGCGCACGGCCTGGGCACGGCTGCAGCGCTCACCGAAGCGCGTGCTCAGCGCCTCGAAGAATGCAGGAGGCACGGTCCGCCTCTGCACCTGGGCCATCACGCTGTGATCGGGCGCGTTCATGTCGACCTTCCGCGGCCTGGCACAGGCCATGCCGCATTGTAGGAAGCCGCGGCTCGTTCGCGGGGTCGGGGTTACGATGCCGGCATGGTTGCGCCCTCACGCTCCCAACGCCCGCTGCGCCCCGATCAGGCGCGTCAGCGGCTTCGGGTGACCGGGTGCCGTTGATATGGGCAAGCGCCTGACCCGCATCGCCACCCGCACCGGCGACGACGGCACCACTGGCTTGGCCGACGGCGAGCGCGTCGCCAAGAGCCACCGCCGCGTTGCCGCGATGGGCGACGTCGACGAGCTGAATTCTCAGTTGGGTGTGCTGCTGGCCGAGCCGTTGCCCGGCGACGTGCGCGGGCTTCTGCAGCAAGTGCAGCAACAGCTGTTCAACCTCGGCGGCGAGTTGTCGCTGCCCGGCCGGTCGCTGTTGACCGACGAGGCGGTGGCCGACCTCGACCGCGCGCTGGAACGCTTCAATGCCACGCTGCCGCCGCTGGCCGAGTTCATCCTGCCCGGCGGCGCGCGCAGTGCTGCGATCGCGCACGTCGCGCGCACGGTGGCGCGGCGTGCCGAACGCACCCTGGTCGCGCTGGGTGAGGTCGACACCGTCAACACGGCGCCACGCCAGTACCTGAATCGCCTGAGCGACCTGCTGTTCGTGCTGGCGCGCGTGCTCAACCGCGCCAACCTCGACGGGTTGGGCGGCGACGACGTGTACTGGCGCAGCCGCAAGCTCGCACGCGACGAGGGCGGTTGACCCGCCGGGACCTTCGCCCTCAGCCGCGCCGCCTGCGCACCGCCTCGTCGAGCGTCTGCAGCACGGTCAACGAGTCGTCCCAGCCGATGCAGGCGTCGGTGATGCTCTGGCCGTATTCGAGCGCCGCCGGGTCGTCCTTGCCCGGGCTGAACTTCTGCGCCCCGTCGACCAGATGGCTCTCGACCATGACGCCGAAGATGCAGCGCGCGCCGCTTTCGATCTGCGCGCCGACGTCGCGCGCCACATCGAGCTGGCGCTGGTGTTGCTTGCTCGAGTTGGCATGACTGCAGTCGACCATCAAGCGGCACGGCAGCTGGGCCGCCTCGATCTCGCGGCACGCGGTGGCGATGCTCGCGGCGTCGTAGTTCGGCGTCTTGCCGCCACGCAGGATCACATGGCAGTCGGCGTTGCCCTTGGTCTCGACGATCGCCACCTGCCCGTTCTTGTGCACCGACAGGAAGTGATGCGGTCGCGCCGCCGCCTGGATCGCGTCGACCGCGATCTTCAGGTTGCCATCGGTGCCGTTCTTGAAGCCGATCGGCGCCGACAGGCCCGACGCCAGCTCGCGGTGAACCTGGCTTTCGGTGGTGCGCGCGCCGATCGCGCCCCAACTGATGAGGTCTCCGATGTACTGCGGGCTAATCACATCGAGAAACTCGCTGCCCGCCGGCACGCCGAGCCGATTGATGTCCACCAGCAGCTGGCGTGCGATGCGCAACCCCTCGTGGATGCGGTAGCTTTCATCGAGGTACGGATCGTTGATCAGGCCTTTCCAGCCCACCGTCGTGCGTGGCTTCTCGAAGTACACGCGCATCACGATCTCCAGCGTGTCGGCATGGCGCGTTCGTTCGGCCTTGAGCTTGCGCGCGTACTCCAGTGCCGCCGCGGGATCGTGGATCGAGCACGGGCCGATCACCACCAGCAGGCGGTCGTCCTCGCCTTGCATGATCTTGCGAACCGCTGTTCGCGTGCGGCCGATCAGCTTCTCGACCGGTGTGCCGGCGATCGGAAAGAAGCGGATCAGGTGCTCCGGCGGTGGCAACGGCGTGACGTCGCGGATGCGCTGGTCGTCGGTTTGGCTGGTGCGTTCGCTGAGCGCGAAGCTGTGCGCGGTTTCCAACGGGTCGGGTTGTTTCGGGGCCATGGAGCGGTTCCTTGCGGTCTCTTCGGTGGCGTTCGGCGAGACGGCGGCCAAGAAAAAACCGCCGGGGCTGCCGGCGGTTTGGTCTGGTCTGCGTCCCGTCTAAATGCGCACGTTCGTCCAGCCGCCGGTGGGGGGCGAGTACCAAAAGTACGCAAAAAAGAATGGCACGCGACGCATGCCGTGCACTCTAGCATGCCCGGCCAAGCGGCGTCTCAGGCGGTGCCCCCGACCGTCAGTCGGTCGATGCGCAACGTCGGCTGTCCGACGCCGACCGGCACGCTCTGCCCGTCTTTGCCGCACACGCCGACGCCGGTGTCGAGCGACATGTCGTTGCCGATCATGCTGACGCGGGTCAGCGCGTCGGGGCCGTTGCCGATCAGGGTGGCGCCCTTCACCGGGTACAGGATGCGACCCTTCTCGACCCAGAACGCCTCGCTCGCCGAGAACACGAACTTGCCGCTTGTGATGTCGACCTGGCCACCGCCGAAGTTGGTGGCGTACAACCCGCGGTCGAGGCTGGCCACGATCTCCTCCTTGGTCTTGTCGCCGCCGAGCATGTAGGTGTTGGTCATGCGCGGCATCGGCACATGGGCATAGCTTTCGCGGCGGCCGTTGCCGGTGGGCTTGACCTTCATCAGCCGCGCGTTCAGGGCATCCTGGATGTAGCCGCGCAGGATGCCGTCCTCGATCAGCACGTTGCGCTGCGTGGCGTGGCCTTCATCGTCCACGTTGAGGGAGCCACGCCGATCGGGCAGCGTGCCGTCGTCGAGCACGGTGACGCCCCTGGCCGCCACTCGCTGGCCGACGCGGCCCGAGAACGTCGACGAGCCCTTGCGGTTGAAGTCGCCTTCCAGGCCATGTCCCACTGCCTCGTGCAGCAGCACCCCTGGCCAGCCGGGGCCCAAGACCACGGTCATCTCGCCGGCCGGGGCCGGACGCGACTCCAGGTTCGTCAGCGCCGCATTGACCGCTTGGTCGACATACCGCGCCAGCACGTCGTCCTGGAAATAGCCGAGGCCGAAGCGGCCGCCGCCACCGCCACTGCCGATCTCGCGCCGGCCGTTCGACTCCGCAATCACGGTAATCGACACCCGCACCAGGGGCCGCACGTCGGCCGCACGGGTGCCGTCTGCGCGCGCCACCAGCACGACGTCGTACTCGGCCGCTAGACCGGCCATCACCTGGACGATGCGCGGATCGCGCGAGCGGGCCAGCCGCTCCACCCGCTCGAGCAGGGCCACCTTCTGCGTGCTGTCGAGCGTGGCGATCGGGTCGATCGCCGAGTACAGCGTGTGGCTCGCCGCCACCTGCGACGCGCCCTCGCCGATCTTGACGCGCTTGCTCTGCCCGGCCGCGGCGATGCTGCGCACGGTGCGCGCAGCATCGAGCAGCGCATCGCGCGAGATGTCGTCGGAATAAGCGAACGCGGTCTTCTCGCCGGCCACTGCGCGCACACCGACACCCTGGTCGATGCCAAAACTGCCGCTCTTGACGATGCCTTCTTCCAGGCTCCAGCCTTCGTGGCGTGTGATCTGGAAGTACAGGTCGCAGTCGTCGACCTTGTGACCACCGATGCAGGCCAGCGCTTCCTGCAGAGCGATCTCGTCGAGTCCCGAGGGCTCCAACAGCAGGCGGCGGGCCTGCGCCAGCCGTTCGATCGTGGGTTCGCGCGAAATCATCAAACCATTGTAGGAGGGTCATCTCCTCACATGGGGACGAAGGGGCACTTCATCAGCGCCCGTCCGCCGCGCGCCGTTTCAGCGCGGCCTCGTACAGCGCATTGCGCGGCGCGCCACTGATGCGCGCCGCCAGCGACACCGCCTGCTTCAGCGGCAGTTCAGCCAGCAGGGTGTCGAGCACACGCAGCGGTTCGGGCGCTGCTGGTGCTTGGCGCGGCGTCGCCATGGTTGTATCGTCGTCCCGGGCTTCTGGCAGCGCGTGAAGCACCAACACGAACTCCCCGCGCGTGCGCCCGGCCTCGCCCGTCAGCCAGGCCGGCAGCTGCGATGCAGTCAACGTGACCACCGACTCGAACTGTTTGGTCAGCTCGCGGCACAGCGTAACCGGTCGGGTGCCGCAACGCGCGGCCCATTCGTCGGCCAGCGCGCTGATGCGGTGCGGCGCCTCCAGCCACACCTGGGCCGCGGCATCGGCGCAGGCGGCGTCCCATGTCCGCTGGCGCGCCATGCCTTTGCTGGGTGCGAAGCCGCCGAAGCGAAAGCCGGATGCCAGCGCGTCGCCGGCGACGCTGAGTGCCGCGGTCACGCTGCTCGCGCCCGGGACCGGCACCACGCGATGACCGGACGCCGACACCGTTCGCACCAGCGCCGCGCCCGGGTCGGAGATGGCCGGTGTGCCGGCGTCGCTCACGTACGCCACCCGCGCGCCGCCCGCCAACCGCTGCAGCACGCTGTGGGCGGCCTCGCGCTCGTTGTGCTGGTGCAGCGCCAGCAACGGCTTGTCGATCGCGAAGTGCCGCAACAGACGGCCCGTGACGCGGCTATCCTCGCAAGCCACGAGATCGACCAGGTTCAGGACGTGCAACCCGCGCAGGCTCAGGTCGGCCAGATTGCCGATCGGCGTGGCCACCACGTACAGCGCAGGTGCGGGATAGCGCTGTCCGCCGGCGGCGGCGGCAGCCGTTTGCTTGCAGAGCGACGCGTCGAGGTTCAAGGACAGGCCAGGTGGCAGCAACAACGCCGAAGTCAGCGGGCGACCATGCCGAAACGCTCGCGCTGGAGCATCTGCAACGCCACGGTTTGGCCCTGGTGTGCCGCAATTATCGGGTGGCGCGCGGGCCGCATGCGCGTGGCGGCGAGATCGACTTGATCGTCCGCGAGCGCGACGGCACGCTGGTGTTCGTCGAGGTTCGTGCGCGCGCCTCGAGCGCGTTCGGCGGCGCGCTGGCCAGCGTCACCGCCCGCAAGCGGCAACGCGTCGTGCTCGCGGCCCGCCACTACCTGGCCGGACTCGCTCGCATACCACCGTGCCGTTTCGACGTCGTGGCGATCGAAGGCGCCCGCGTGCAGTGGGTGCGCGGCGCGTTCGCCGCGTGATGTGCGTGCGAGGGTGAACCGCCGCACTCATTTCGACACAAACGGCTGACTTATCATCGCCCTCCATGCTCGAGCAGCGCATCCAGCAGCAGTTCTTCGATGCGGCAGACCTGAAGTACCGATCGGCTGAGTCGCTGACGCGGCCAATCGCCGAGGCCTCGCAGGCGATCGTCGGCGTGCTCACCGCCGGTGGCAAGTTGTTGGTGTGCGGGCTCGGTGCGGCGGCGGCGCTGGCTTCGCTGTGCGCGGCACGCTTGATGGGCCGCTTCGAACGTGAGCGGCCCGGGCTGGCGGTGATCGCGCTGAATACCGATGCGGTGGTATCGAGCCAGCTGGCGGCCGGCGGCGACTGGGCGTCTGCGCTGGCGCGCCAGGCGTCGACGCTCGGCGCGCCGGGCGATTTGCTGCTGCTGATCGACCCCGATGGCGAGCAAGAGGCTGTGCTTGCGGTGTTGCAAGCCGCGCATGCCAACGAGATGGCCGCGATCGCGCTGCTCGGCAGCCGAGGCGTCGAGCTGGGCGGTGCGCTCGGCGAAACCGATACGGCAATCATCGTGCCGCACGAGCGCGGCGCACGCGTGTTGGAGATGCACCTGCTGATCCTGCACTGCCTGTGCGACGCGATCGATCTTCAATTGTTGGGAGAACAGGACCCCGCATGATGCACACACGCAACCCATCGATTCGTCGGCGCGGACGCGGTCGCGCTCTGGTCGTGACTGCTGTGGTCGCCGCACTGCAGCTGGCCGGCTGCGCACCCCTGGTGGTCGGGGGCGCCATGGTCGGCGGCACGATGGTCTACGTCGATCGCCGCACCACGGGTGCGCAGGTCGAGGACCAGACGATCGAGGTGAAGTCCGCCAACCGCGCGACGGAGGTGGGCGGCGATCGTGCGCACGTCAACGTCACGAGCTACAACCGCACGGTCCTCCTGACCGGCGAAGCACCGACCGAGGCCGACCGCACGGCGATCGAGCAAGCGGTGCAGCGCGTCGAGAACGTGCGCTCCACCGTCAACGAGCTGGCGGTGGCGCTGCCCAGTTCGCTTTCGACCCGCTCGAACGACTCGTTCCTCACCACCAAGGTCAAGGCGACCTTCGTCGACGCCAAGGACCTGCAGGCCAACGCGATCAAGGTCGTCACCGAGCGCGGCAACGTCTACCTGATGGGTCGCGTCACCGAGCGCGAGGCGACGCGCGCGACCGACCTGGCGCGCACCGTCAGCGGTGTGCAGAAGGTGGTGCGCGTGTTCGAGATCATCAGCGAGGCCGAACTGGCCGAGCTGACGGCCAAGACCGAAACGCCACCGCCGAAGAGCGAACCGCCGAGGAAGTAGCGCCAGGCAGGCTGTTCAACGCAGCCGCTTGATCAGGCTCGAGGTGTCCCAGCGGCGGCCGCCCATCGTCTGTACGTCGCCGTAGAACTGGTCCACCAGCGCCGTCACCGGCATGCGCGCGCCGTTGCGCTTGGCCTCGTCGAGCACGAGACCAAGATCCTTGCGCATCCAGTCGACCGCGAAGCCGAAGTCGAACTTGTCGTCGATCATGGTGGAGCCGCGGTTGTCCATCTGCCAGCTCTGAGCAGCCCCCTTGCCGATGACCTCGAGCACCAGCTTCATGTCGAGGCCCGCCTTCTGGCCGAACGCGATGCCCTCCGAGAGGCCCTGCACCAGCCCCGCGATGCACACCTGATTGACCATCTTCGCGAGCTGGCCGGCACCGCTGGTGCCGACCAGCGTGACCGCGCGCGAGAACGCCATCGCCACCGGCTTCATGGCGTCGAACGGCGCCGGCTCGCCGCCGCACATCACGGTCAGCAGGCCGTTGACCGCACCGGCCTGCCCGCCGGACACCGGGGCATCGACGAACGACAGGCCCTTGGCCTTGGCGGCGTCGTTGAGCTCACGCGCGACGGCAGCCGACGCGGTGGTGTGATCGACGAAGACAGCGCCCCTCTTCATGCCGGCAAACGCGCCCTGTTCGCCCAGCACCACCGAGCGCAGGTCGTCGTCGTTGCCAACGCAGCAGAACACGAAGTCGGCACCGGCGGCGGCCTCGCGTGGCGTCGCTGCCGCCCGCCCGCCATACTCTTTGGCCCACGCCTGCGCCTTGGCCACGGTGCGGTTGAACACGCAGACCTCGTGTCCGGCACGCGCCAAGTGCCCCGCCATCGGATACCCCATCACGCCCAGCCCGAGAAAGGTGGTCTTGCGCGACGGCGTGGATTCGTAGGTCTTCATGGCGCCCCTCGATGGAAAGGGCCGCAGTTTAAGCCGCGCGCACGTGACGTTTGGGTTCCGTGGGACAGGTCGCCGCAGGCGCCCAGGGGCGATGGTCAGGGCCGGGCGAATCGCGAGCCGGGTCTCCCGGTCGCAATTCGAGCCCCCTCGGGGGGCGGCCGCCAGGCGGCCGGGGGCTCAAACAATCGTCAGGTGCTCGGTACCGGCCGCGAGGTCCTGGTTGCGCGCACGTGCGCTGTTGAGCTTGATCTGCAGCCGCAGGTCGTTCACCGAGTCGGCGTTGCGCAGCGCGTCTTCGTAGGAGACATGGCGCTGCTCGTAGAGATCGAACAAGGCCTGGTCGAAGGTCTGCATGCCGAGCTCGCGCGAGCGCTTCATCAGCTCCTTCAGCTCGCCGACTTCGCCCTTGAAGATCATGTCCGACACCAGCGGCGTATTCAGCATGATCTCGACCGCCGCGATGCGCCCCTTACCCTCCTCGCGCGGCAACAGGCGTTGCGAGACGATGGCCTTGAGGTTCAGCGACAAGTCCATCAGCAACTGATCGCGCCGCTCCTCGGGGAAGAAGTTGATGATGCGGTCGAGCGCCTGGTTCGAGCTGTTGGCGTGCAGAGTGGCCATGCACAGGTGGCCGGTCTCGGCGAACGCCACCGCGTGCTCCATCGTCTCGCGGTCGCGGATCTCGCCCATCAGGATGACGTCGGGCGCCTGGCGCAGCGTGTTCTTCAGCGCTTGCTCCCAGCCGTCGGTGTCGATGCCGACCTCACGCTGCGTGATGATGCAGTTCTTGTGCGGGTGCACGAACTCGACCGGGTCTTCGATCGTGATGATGTGGCCGTGCGAGTGCTCGTTGCGCCAGTCGACCATGGCCGCCAGCGACGTGCTCTTGCCCGAGCCGGTGGCGCCGACCATGATGACCAAGCCGCGTTTGGTCATGGCCACGTCCTTCAGCACCTTGGGCAGGCCGAGCTGGTCGACCGTCGGCAGCGCCTGCGGAATGACGCGGAACACCAGGCCGATGTGGCCCATCTGCACGAACGCGTTGCAGCGGAAGCGCCCGATGCCCTGTGGCGAGATCGCGAAGTTGCACTCCTTGGTCTTCTCGAACTCGGCGGCCTGCTTGTCGTTCATCACCGCGCGCGCCAGCGCCATCGTGTGCTGGCCGGTCAACGGCTGAGGCGACACCTTGGTCACGCGGCCGTCGACCTTGATCGCCGGCGGGAAGTCGGCGGTGAGGAACAGGTCCGAACCGTTGCGCGAGATCATCAGGCGCAGCAGGTCGTTGACGAATTTCGATGCCTGGTCGCGTTCCATGAGTCGTGGTCTCCCGGGTCCAGGCGGTCAGGTCGAGCTGGTCAGCAGCGCGCTCAGCCGCGCGCTGGCCTGCCGAAGCCGCAGCGACAGCCGGCGCGCCAGCGCCGCCAGCAGCACCGCGGCCAAGCGCGGGTCGTCCTTCATCATGCGGTCGAGCGCATGGGCCTCGAGCACTGCCACCACGCACGGCGTCAGGGTGCGGCACGACGAGAAGCGCGTGCCGGCGTCGAGCAGCGACATCTCGCCGAGCAGGTCGCCGACGCGCGCCTCGCCGAGGCGGGCACGGCCGCCCCACGGTTGCACGCGGTCGACCGCGATCGTGCCCTCGAGCACGATCAGCAGATAGTCGCCCTGCTCGTCCTGCGCAATGACCTCGCGGTCGGGCGTCAGGCTGACGAACGACAGGTACGCCATCAGCTGCTGCAGTTCGGCGTCGGCCAGAGAGACCGCGTGGCGGTCGTTGTTCCAGGCGCGCGCGAACTTCTGCGCGCCTTCGTCCGGCGGCAGCGCAGTCGCCGCGAGCTGGCTCGCCCGCACGCCCCACGGTACCAGCGCCGGGGTCTGCTCCTCGCGATCGAGGAACATGGTGGAGAAGTAGCCGGAGTCCGGCGTCTCAGGGTTCTCGCGGCGGTTGCCGGCGATGCGGTCGAGCAGTTTCTTCACGGCTTGGCTACGGCGTTCAGCCGGGGAAGTTTTCCGGGAACTTGGCTTTCGAGCGCGCTTCGGCCGGCGACACGACGTTGCGGCGCACGAGGTCGGTGAGGTTCTGGTCGAGCGTCTGCATGCCGGCGGTCTGGCCGGTCTGGATCGACGAGTACATCTGCGCGATCTTGTTTTCGCGGATCAGGTTGCGCACCGCCGACGTGCCGATCATGATCTCGTGCGCGGCCACGCGGCCCGAGCCGTCCTTCAGCTTGCACAGCGTCTGCGAGATCACCGCGACCAGCGACTCCGACAGCATCGCACGCACCATCTCCTTCTCGGCGGCGGGGAACACGTCGACCACACGGTCGATGGTCTTGGCCGCGCTCGAGGTGTGCAGCGTGCCGAACACCAGGTGGCCCGTCTCGGCCGCGGTCAGTGCCAGGCGGATCGTCTCAAGGTCGCGCATTTCGCCCACCAGGATCGCGTCGGGGTCCTCGCGCAGCGCTGAACGCAGCGCATTGGCGAAGCTCAGCGTGTGCGGCCCGACCTCGCGCTGGTTCACCAGGCACTTCTTGCTCTCGTGCACGAACTCGATCGGGTCTTCGACCGTCAACACGTGCGCGTATTCGTTTTCGTTCAGGTGATTGACCATCGCCGCCAGCGTCGTGCTCTTTCCCGAGCCGGTGGGGCCCGTCACCAGCACCAAGCCGCGCGGCTTCAGGCTGAGCTCGGCGAAGATCTTCGGCGTGTTGAGTTGCTCGAGCGTCAGGATCTTGCTCGGGATGGTCCGGAACACCGCGCCCGCGCCGCGGTTCTGGTTGAACGCATTGACGCGAAAGCGCGCCAGCCCCTGAATCTCGAAGCTGAAGTCGCACTCCAGCGTGTCCTCGTAATGCTTGCGCTGCGCATCGTTCATGATGTCGTACACCATGTCGTGCACCGCCTTGTGCTCGAGCGGGTCGACGTTGATGCGACGCACGTCCCCATGCACGCGGATCATCGGCGGCAGGCCCGACGACAAGTGCAGGTCGGAGGCCTTGTTCTTCACCGAGAACGCGAGCAGTTGCGTGATGTCCATGGGGCGCTTGAGGCGGGTGTAGGCTGCGCGGGATTATGAGCAGCGTCGCAGCGAAGTTACAACAAGTGCGCACGCGTATCGCGACTGCGTGCGAGACCTCGCAGCGTCCCGTGCAAAGCGTCACGTTGCTGGCCGTGACAAAGACCTTCGGCCCGCAGGCGGTGCGCGACGCGCATGCGGCCGGGCAGCGGGCGTTCGGCGAGAACTACGTGCAGGAGGCGGTCGAGAAGATGCGGGCGCTGGAAGATCTGCGCGGCCAGATCGAGTGGCATCTGATCGGGCCGTTGCAGAGCAACAAGGCGCGCGTGGTCGCGGCGTCGTTCGATTGGGTGCACTCCGTCGACCGCCTGAAAGTCGCCGAGCGGTTGTCGGCTCAGCGCGGCGACGAGCAGCCGCCGCTGCAGGTATGCCTGCAGATCAACATCAGCGGCGAGGCCAGCAAGAGCGGCGTCGCACCGGCCGATGCGTTGGCGCTGGCGCGCGCGGTGGCCGCGCTGCCGCGGCTGCATTTGCGCGGGCTGATGGCGATCCCCGAGCCGCAAGGAGATTTCACCGCGCAGCGCGCGCCGCACCACGCATTGGCGCGTTTGCTGTTCGACCTCAATGCGGCCGGGCTGGCGCTCGACACGCTGTCAATGGGCATGAGCGCCGATCTCGAAGCGGCGGTCGCCGAAGGCGCCACCATCGTGCGCGTCGGCAGCGCGATCTTCGGCCAAAGGAATTGACCAGCCCCGCGCATGCGACATGTGCCGTTGCCCTGCCCCCGAGCGCCCGGGGGCAGCCTGCCTTGGGGCGGCCCGGCACCGCCGCCTCAGGGGTAAAGCCCGCGCTCCTGCCTGGCCATCAGGATGCGCTCGCAGGCCACCGCGAACGTCGCGGTGCGCAGCGTGATCTTGTGCTGGTCGGCGGTGTCCCAGATCTTCTTCAGCGCGCCGACCATGATCTTGTCCAGCCGCAGATTGATCTCGTCCTCGGTCCAGAAGAACGAGCTGAAGTCCTGCACCCATTCGAAGTAGCTCACCGTCACGCCGCCGGCGTTGCAGATGACATCGGGCACCACCAGGACGCCGCGGTCGGCCAGCACGTCGTCGGCGCTCGGCAGCGTCGGGCCGTTGGCACCCTCGAGCACCATCTTCGCCTTGATGCGGCGCGCGCGCGCCGCCGTGATCTGGCTCTCCAGCGCAGCCGGGACCAGAATCTCGCAATCGACGTCCCAGAATGACTCGTCGTCGATGCGGTCGGCGCCCGGGTAGCCGCCGACGCCGCCGGCCTCGCGCACGTGCGGCATCAAGGTCGCCAGGTCGAGGCCCTTGGGGTTGAAGACGGTGCCGGTGTGGTCCTGCGCGGCCACGATCTTGGCGCCTGCGCCGTGGAACAGTTCGGCCGCCGACGAGCCGACGTTGCCGAACCCCTGCACCGCGACCCGCGCGCCCTGCAGGTCGAGGTTGAGCCGGCGCGCCGCCTCGCGGCCGGTGACGAACACGCCACGCCCGGTGGCCTTGACGCGCCCCAGCGAGCCGCCGAGGTGGATCGGCTTGCCGGTGACCACGCCGGTGGCGGTGGCGCCGACGTTCATCGAATAGGTGTCCATCATCCACGCCATGATCTGGGCGTTGGTGTTGACGTCGGGCGCCGGAATGTCCTGCTGCGGCCCGATGACGATGCCGATCTCGCTGGTGTAGCGTCGTGTCAGCCTTTCCAGTTCCTTCAGCGACAGCTTCTTCGGGTCGACTCGGATGCCACCCTTGGCGCCGCCGTACGGCAGGTTGACGGCCGCGTTCTTGATCGACATCCAGGCCGCCAGCGCCATCACCTCCTCCAGCGTCACGTCCGGGTGGTAGCGCACGCCGCCCTTGCCGGGCCCGCGCGACAGGTTGTGCTGCACGCGAAAGCCCTCGAAATGCGCCACCGAGCCGTCGTCCAGCTCGATCGGCACGTCGACGATCAGAGCCCGCTTGCAACGCTTCAGCGTCTCGGCCCAGCGCGCCAGCGGCCCGAGGTACGGCACCACGCGGTCGACCTGCGCCAGGTAGGTGCTCCACGGACTTTCGGGAGACTCGTCGACATAGGACAGCTTGCTCATCGTCAGGCACCTCAAAAGGTCAGCACGGCACTGTAGGCGCCCGCACGGCCGTTGTGCAACCGGGGCAGCCGCCGCGCGAGGCGCCGAGCCATCCGCGGAACTACCGCCCTTCATTCGTGTGCCTTGTGTCATTGCCGCAATGGCCCGACGCGCGATGAACGCCGATGATCGGAACCTCGCATCTCTCTACACTGGGAGCCGATGAACAACGCCATCCGCCCGGAGATCGCCTTCGTCGGCGGCGGCAACATGGCCAGCGCGCTGGTCGGCGGCCTCCTCAAGGGTGGCCGCGTGCCGGCCACCGTGCTGATGATCGAGCCCGACGACCGCCAGCGCGCCAGGCTCGCACTGCAGTTCGGCGTGCTGGCCCTACCCGCCGCCGACAAGCACCTGGAGGGCGTGCCACTGGTGGTGTGGGCGGTCAAGCCGCAATCGTTCGTCGGCGCCGCGCGCCCGTGCGCGCCGTTCATCGGCGATGCCCTGCAGCTGAGCGTGATGGCGGGCATCCGTGCCGACGCGTTGATGGCCGGCACCGGCAGTCAGCGTGTCGTGCGCGCCATGCCCAACACCCCGGCGCTGGTGGGGTTGGGCATCACCGGGCTGTTCGCAACGCCTGCGGTCAGCGAAGCCGATCGCGCCGCCGCCGAGAGCGTGCTGTCGCCGAGCGGCGAACTGCTGTGGCTGTCGCGCGAGCGCGACCTCGATGCCGTGACGGCGCTGTCGGGTTCGGGGCCGGCGTACGTGTACTACTTCATCGAGGCCATGATCCAGGCCGCCGGCGAGATGGGGCTCACGGTCGAGCAGGGACGCCGGCTGGCGCTGGCCACGTTCGCCGGCGCCACGGCGCTCGCGCAGCAGTCCAGCGAGTCGCCGGCGGTGCTGCGCGAGCGCGTCACGTCCAAGGGCGGCACCACCTACGCGGCGCTGATGTCGCTCGACAACGATGCGGTGAAGGCCGCCTTCGTGCGCGCCCTGCACGCCGCGCGCGAGCGGGCCCGCACTCTCGGCGACGAGTTCGGCGGTGCCGTGCCCAGGGTCGCTAGCGCAGCGCCAGATCCAGCGCCACGCCAATGAACACACTGGCGCCCAGCCAGTGGTTGACGCGAAACGCCTTGAAGCAGCCCTCGCGCGTGCGGTCGCGAATCAACGCGTAGTGCCACAACGCCTGCGCGGCCGCCAACGCGACGCCGACCTGGTACCACAGTCCGAGGCCGAGCGAATCACCGATCGTCGACCAGCTGAGCAGGTAGATCGCATAGCACACCATCACCGCGGCGACGTCGAAGCGGCCCAGCGCGATGGCCGAGGTCTTCATCCCGATGCGCAGGTCGTCGTCGCGATCGACCATCGCGTACTCGGTGTCGTAGGCGAGCACCCAGAAGCCGTTGCCGGCCAGCAGCCACCAGGCGTGCGGCGGCACCGCATCGGGCACCGCGCGCAGCGACCATTCGGCGGCGCCGAGCACCGCGGCAAACGCCATCGGGATGCCGAAGCTGAACGCAATGCCGAGCACCGCCTGCGGGATCGGCGTCACGCGTTTGGCGAACGGATACAGCAGCGTCACCGCCAAGCCGGCGACCGACAGCCACACGGTCGGCGGGTTGGTCGTCAGCACCAGTGCGAAGGCCACCAGGCCGAGCGCCGCGCCGAGCGTCAGCGCCTCGCGCGCGCTGATCCGACCGCTGGTGACCGGCCGCTGCGCGGTGCGCTTGACATGGCGGTCGAAGTCGCGGTCGGCGACGTCGTTCACACAGCAGCCGGCGCTGCGCATGATGATCGTGCCGGCCACGAACACCAGCAGCAGGTGCCAGCCAGGAAAGCCGTCGGCGGCGATCCACAGTGCCGACAGCGTCGGCCACAGCAGCAGCAGCCAGCCGGCCGGACGGTCCCAGCGGATCAGGTCGAGGTACAGCGCCAGGCGTGGCGCAGAGGCGGCGAGGCCGGTCATCGATCGGCGTCTTTCGGCAAGGTCAACGGGCTTCCGCTATTCTCGCGCCCCGCATGCCGAGCTCGCCCGTGCGCGCACGCAAGCCGGAGCATGGCGGCTTGACGAGGGACCGGGCGGCAACGACCCACACGGAGACATCAGCATGAGCTTTCATTCATCGCGCACGGCCCGCTGGCTGCTGGCCGCCACCCTGGCGATTGCCACCGGCGTGGCGCCTGCCGCCGCGCCACAAGTCAAGGGCCAGGCACCGGGCTGGTACCGGATGCTGGTCGGTGACTTCGAGGTCACTGCGCTGTCCGACGGCACGGTGGCGCTGCCCGTGGACAAACTGCTGACCAACACCACCGCCGGGCACGTGCAGTCGATGCTGGCCAGGTCGTACCTCAAGGCGCCGGTCGAGACCTCGGTCAACGGCTATCTGGTCAACACGGGCTCGAAGCTGGTGCTGATCGACACCGGCGCCGCCGGCCTCTTCGGCCCGACGCTGGGCAACCTGGTGACGAACCTCAAGGCCTCGGGCTACCAGCCCGAGCAGGTCGACGAGATCTACATCACCCACCTGCATCCCGACCACGTGGGCGGCGTCATGGCCAACGGGCAGATGGTGTTCCCGAACGCGATCATCCGCACCGACAAGCGCGACGGCGATTTCTGGCTGAGCCAGGCGAACCTCGACAAGGCGCCCGAGGGGATGAAAGGCTTCTTCCAGGGCGCACAGGCCTCGATGAAGCCGTACGTCGATGCCGGCAAGTACAAGCCGTTCGATGGCGATACGGAACTCGTGCCCGGCGTGCGCGCCCACGCAACCTACGGCCACACCCCCGGCCACACGGTCTACGTGATCGAGAGCAAGGGCCAGAAGATGGTGTTCTGGGGCGATCTGATGCACGTGGCGGCGGTGCAGTTCCCCGAGCCGTCGGTGACCATCCAGTTCGACAGTGACTCCAAGCGCGCAGCGCCGCAGCGCAAGCAGGCGTACGCCGACGCTGCCAAGGGCGGCTACTACGTCGCAGTGGCCCACGTGTCGTTCCCCGGCATCGGCCAGGTGCGCGCCGACGGCAAGGGCTACCGCTGGCTGCCGGTGAACTACAGCGGCGGCAAGTAGCACGCGACGACGCGCACCCGTTCGTGCGCGTCGCAGCCTTTTCGGAGCGACCGCCGATGAACCTGGCCCTGTGGCTCGTGCGCAGTGCGCAGCGCCACGGCGAGCGCACGGCGATCGGTCATGGCCGGCAGCGCTGGTGCAGCTACCGCGAACTTGCGCTGCGCGCGTCGGCGCTGGCGCGCTGGCTGCACGACCGCGGCGTCGAACCGGGCGACCGGGTCGCGCTGTTCCTCGGCAACCGGCCCGAGTACCTGGTGATGCTGTGGGGCGTCTGGTGGGCGGGCGCCGCCGCCGTGCCGATCAACGCCAAGCTGCATGCGCGCGAAGCGGCGTGGATCCTGCAGCACAGCGGCGCGCGTCTGGCCTTCGTCGACGACGCGCAGCGCGCGGACCTGGCGGCGTGCGGCGCCACGATCGCGCTACATGCCGACCTGCCGCCATTCGACGCCGCCGCGTCCATGCCCGAGCCGGTCGATCGCCACGATACCGACCCGGCTTGGCTGTTCTACACCAGCGGCACCACTGGCCGACCCAAGGGCGTGGTGCTGGCCGCGCGCCAACTGCGGCTGGCGAGCCTGGGCTACCTCGGCGAGGTGCAAGGCGTCGCCGCGGGCGACGTGATGCTGCACCCGGCGCCGCTGTCGCACGGTGGCGGGCTCTATCACCTGCCCTACGTGCTGCACGCCGGCGTCAACGTGGTGCCGGCTTCCGGCGGCTTCGACCCCGCCGAGATCGTCGAGCTCGCGGCGCATTGGCACAACGCGTCATTCTTCGCGGCGCCGACCATGGTGCGCCGGCTGGTCGATCACGTGGCTGCGCTCGGCAGGCCCCCCGAGGGCTTGGCCACCATCACCTATGGCGGCGGGCCGATGTACCTGACCGACATCGAGCGCGCGCTGCGGTTGATCGGGCCGCACTTCGCACAGATCTATGGCCAGGGCGAGAGCCCCATGACGATCACCGTGCTGCCGCGCGAGGTGATCAACGACAGCGCGCACCCACGCCACCGCGAACGCCTGGCGACGGTGGGGTACGCGCAGCCGATGCTCGAGGTGTCGATCCGCGACACCGCCGGCGTCGCATTGCCGGCCGGCGCGATGGGCGAAGTCTGCGTGCGCGGCGACGTCGTGATGCAGGGCTATTGGCAGCAGCCGGAGGCGACCGCCGCGGCGATCCGCGACGGCTGGCTGTACACGGGCGACGTCGGGCGGCTGGACGACGAAGGTTTCCTGACCCTGCTGGATCGCAGCAAGGACCTCATCATCTCCGGGGGTAGCAACATCTATCCGCGCGAGGTCGAGGAGGTGTTGCTGCAGCATGCTGCGGTGCAGGAGGCCAGCGTGATCGGCCGCCACGACGACGAGTGGGGCGAGGTCGTCGTCGCCTACGTCGTCGTGCGTTCGCCGGTGACTGCGGCGGAGCTCGATGCCCACTGCCTCGAGCAGATCGCGCGCTTCAAGCGGCCCAAGTGCTATCGCTTCGTCGACGCGCTGCCGAAGAACAACTACGGCAAGGTGCTGAAGACTGCGCTGCGCGAACAGGAGGCCACGCGGGACGCCGAGCCTTGACCCATCGGCGTAGCATGCAGGGCTCGTCGAGGAGCCCGCGCATGAGCAGCAGCGAACCGTCCACCCGCTGGAAACATGACGGCGTGCGCGTCGTGCCCGGCAACCAGCTCGACCCCAACACCGCGCAGACGCCGGGCATGGACCGCAAGGCCGCGATCAACTTCGCGCGCGTCGGCGCGCAGAAGCTGTGGGCCGGCACCGTGCACATCCATCCCGACGCCAAGACCGGCGCCCATCACCACGGTCCGCTCGAGAGCGTGATCTACGTCGTCAAGGGCCGGGCTCGCATGCGCTGGGGCGAGCGGCTGGAGTTCACCGCCGAAGCCGGGCCGGGTGATTTCATCTACGTGCCGCCCTACGTGCCGCACCAGGAGATCAACGCGAGCGCCACCGAGGTCCTCGAGTGTGTGCTGGTGCGCAGCGACGGCGAGGCGGTCGCCGTCAACCTCGACATCGAGCCGGTCGAGAAACCGCAGACCGTGCCTTGGATCGATCCGATCCATCGCGGCTGAATCTGCGCGAGATCAAGGCAGCACGAACCCGCCGCGACTAGCGTCAGGATCGCGCCGCCCGCGAGCCGCGCGTACTGCCAGGAGACACACATGCCCCGCAAATCCCTTCCCGCGCCGCCCGCGCGCCGCAGAGCCGCCACGCGCCGCCCGCGCGCCTCCCCCATCACCCGGCAGGCTGCCGGCAGCGGCGCCGACACCGACGCGGCTTGGCAGGTGCCGCTCGGCCTGGCCACGGTGTGGACCCAGTTCGCACAGCAGATGCAGCGCGCCAGTGAACAGGCCTGGCAGGGCCTGCGTCACGATGCCGAGCTCGAAGCCGAGGGCGTGCAACGCGCCGAGACGGCGCAGCAGCTGGCCGGGGTGCCGATCGGCATGGCCGCCGAGCAATTGGCCGGCTGGGCGCAGTGGTCGACCCAGCTTGCCGCCAGCCTGCTCGACGTGCAGGCCGCCTGGCTCAAGGAGTTCGAGTCGGTGGCCTCGCAGATGTTGTCACCGCTGTTCAGCCGTGACGGTCGCATCGCGTTCGCCTCGGCGCAGGACATCGTCGAACCCCCGGCTCCCGATGATCCGATGCAGGCTCTGCGGTCGGCGCAGAAGCTGTGGTCGGAATCGGCCAAGGTGTGGCTCAACGCGATGTCGCACGACTTGCAGAGCGACTCGGCGCGTGCGGGTTGAGCGTCGCGCGGGCTCGAATCGTCTCAGCCGTCGAGCTGCTTCTGGAACACCAGGCCCGCGTGCTCGCGCAGCGCGTGGAACTTGATCTTCGGCCAGTTGCCCTCGATCGCGCGTAGCTCGGGTGCGTACTCCACCAGGATCGTCGGCGCGCCGACGGCGTCGTACGCCATGCGGTGCGCGTTGCCGTCGATGAAGCGCTGCAGCTCGCGCTCGCTGGCGGCGGCGCCTTCCTCGAGCTCGCAGGTGACCCAGCGCGCGATCGAGTAGCGCGCCGGCGCGATGCGCGCCTTGCAGCCGTACTCGTGCTCGAGCCGGTGCGCCACCACCTCGAACTGCAACTGTCCGACCGCACCCAACAACAGCACCGTGCCGGCGACCGGCCGGAACACCTGGATCGCGCCCTCCTCGCCGAGCTGCGTCAACCCGGCTTTCAGCTGCTTGGTCTTCAGCGGGTCGGCCACCTCGACGGTGCGGAACATCTCGGGCGCGAAGAACGGCAGCCCGGTGAACTGCAGCGCTTCGCCTTCGGTGAGTGTGTCGCCGAGCTGAAGCACGCCGTGGTTCGGGATGCCGATGATGTCGCCCGCGAACGCCTCGTCCAGCAGCTCGCGGCGCTGACTCAGGAAGCTCACCACCGTGTTGGGTTTGAGTTCCTTGCCCGAGCGCGTGACTTTCAACTTCATGCCGCGCTCGAAGTGGCCCGACGCCACGCGCACGAACGCGATGCGGTCGCGGTGTGCCGGGTCCATGTTGGCCTGGATCTTGAAGACGACGCCGCTGAACTTGGGCTCATCGGGCCGCACCACGCGCTGCATCGCGGGCTTGGCGCCGGGCGGCGGTGCCAGGTCGACCAGCGCGTCGAGCACCTCGCGCACGCCGAAGTTGTTGATTGCCGAGCCGAAGAACATCGGCGTCTGGTGGCCGGCGAGAAACTCGGCTTCGTCGAACGCCGGGGCCGCTTCGCGCACCAGCTCGATGTCGTGCTTCGCGTGCTCCCACTGCGCACCGAACCGCTCGCCGTACGCGGGATTGGCAAGGCCCTGCAGGATCTCGTCGTCGTCGCGGTTGCGGTCCTCACCCGGGACGAACACGCGCATCTGCTCGCGCTTGAGGTCCATCACGCCGTGGAACACCTTGCCCATGCCGACCGGCCAGGTGAACGGCACCACCGACATGCCGAGCTCGCGCTCGATCTCGTCCATCAGCGCCAGTGGCTCCTGGACCTCGCGGTCCATCTTGTTCACGAAGGTCAGGATCGGCGTATTGCGTGCGCGGCACACCTGCAGCAGCCGCCGCGTCTGCGGTTCGACGCCGTTGGCGGCGTCGATCACCATCAGCGCCGCATCGACCGCGGTCAGCACCCGGTAGGTGTCTTCGCTGAAGTCCTGGTGGCCCGGCGTGTCGAGCAGATTGATCACGCAGCCGCGGTACTCCATCTGCATCACCGAGCTGGCCACCGAGATGCCGCGCTGCTTCTCGATCTCCATCCAGTCGCTGGTGGCGTGGCGGCTGGCCTTGCGCGCCTTGACCGAGCCGGCGATCTGGATCGCGCCGGAGAACAGCAGCAGCTTCTCGGTCAGCGTGGTCTTGCCCGCATCGGGGTGGGAGATGATCGCGAAGGTGCGGCGGCGGCGCACCTCGTCGGCAATGGCGGCGGTGGACATCGTGGGAGCGCGGTGAACCCATCATTATCGCGGGGCGAGCCCGCGGCGCCGGCTCGGAACACGGGGCACCGCGGCGCTGGGGTCGGCCGGCCGCTGCGATTCTTCGCCTCGCCTCGCGTCTGCGGCGGGGCCTTTATCCTTGTCGGACTGCCAGATCGCCAGCGAGTCCCACGATGTACATGCCCGCCCACTTCGAAGAAGCCCGTCCCGAGGTCCTGCATGCGCTGCTGCGCGCGCATCCGCTGGCCACCTGGGTGGTGCACGGCGGCGACGGCCTGGTGGTCAATCACATCCCGTTCCTGCTCGATCCCGACCGCGGGCCGCACGGCACGCTGATCGGCCACGTCGCGCGCGCCAACCCGGTGTGGCAACGCCTGGGTCCGAGCGTCGTGGTGTTCCAGGGCGCGCAGGCCTACGTGTCGCCTTCCTGGTACCCGAGCAAGCGCGAGCACGGCAAGGTGGTACCGACCTGGAACTACGCGGTCGTGCACGCGCACGGCACGCCGCGTGCGATCGACTCGCGCGACGACAAGCTGGCCATCGTGACGCGCCTGACGCAAGAGCACGAGGCGGACAGCGCCGCGCCGTGGTCGGTGAGCGACGCGCCCGCCGACTACATCGACCAGATGTTGAGGGCGATCGTGGGCATCGAGATCCCGATCGAGCGCTGGGTCGGCAAGTGGAAGGCGAGCCAGAACCGCGCTCTGCCCGATCGCCTCGGCACCGTGGCGGGGCTGCAGCAGCGCGGCGACGAACAGGGCCTGGCGATGGCCGCGCTGGTGCCCACCGAGAGCGCCAAACCCGCGCGCTGATTCCGCCCGCTGGGGCACTGGCACACTGCCTCGGTGCCCGAACTGCCCGACATCACGGTCTATGTCGAGAGCCTGGCCGCCAAGATCGGCGGCGACACGCTGCAGCGCGTGCGCATCGGCGACCCGTTCGTGCTGCGCACCGCCCTGCCGCCGGTCTCGTCGATCGAAGGCCGGCGCGTGCTCGGCGTGGCGCGCCTCGGCAAGCGCGTGGTGCTCGAACTGCAAGGCGACGACGGGCGCTCGCTCTTCGTCGTGATTCACCTGATGATCGCCGGGCGCCTGCGCTGGCTCGCGTCAGGCGCCAAGCCGCCGGGGCGCGGTGCGCTGGCCAGCCTTGCGTTCGGCGGCGGCACGCTGGTGCTGACCGAAGCAGGCAGCAAGCGCCGCGCGTCGATCCACCTGGTCGCCGGCCGCGACGCATTGGCCGCGATGGATCCCGGCGGCATCGACGTGCTCGCGGCCGACACCGCGGCCTTTGCTCGGCAGCTCGCGGCCGAGAACCACACGCTGAAGCGCAGCCTCACGAACCCACGGCTGTTCAGCGGCATCGGCAACGCCTACGCCGACGAGATCCTGCACCGCGCCAAACTGTCGCCGATCACGCTGACGCGCAAGCTGACCCCCGCCGAGGCGCAACGCCTGCACGATGCCGCGCGCAGCGTGATGCACGAATGGATCGAGCGCTTGCGCGCCGAGGCGGCCCGCCAGGGTGGCTGGCCCGACAAGGTGACCGCA
>DATJYZ010000265.1:0-14698 GCA_035499355.1 Burkholderiaceae bacterium
TATTAAGAGGGTTCGATCAGTACGTTTGACGATCAGATTGTTACGGAGCCAGCCCCCCCTGGCCCCCTCCCACAAGGGAGGGGGAGAGCTGGTATCAGTTCGGTTGGGCGACCACGCGCAGGTAGGGTTTCAAAGTTTTCCAGCCGTTCGGGTACTTCGCTGCGGCTGCTTCGTTGGACACCGCAGGTGGGATGATGACGTCCTGGCCAGGCTGCCAATTCACTGGCGTTGCCACCGTGTGCTTCGCGGTCAACTGGCAGGAGTCGAGCAGGCGCAGCACCTCGTCGAAGTTGCGGCCGGTGGTCATCGGATAGGTCAGCATCAGCTTGATCCGCTTGTCCGGGCCGATCACGAACACCGATCGCACGGTGGCGTTGTTGGCTGCGGTGCGCCCTTCGGAGGTGCCGGGCTCGTCGGCCGGCAGCATGTTGTACAGCTTGGCCACCGCGAGGTCGGGGTCGCCGATCATCGGGTACTTGGGCAGATGCCCCTGAGTCTCCTCGATGTCGTGCGCCCACTTGTGGTGGTTGTCCACCGGATCGACCGACAGGCCGATCAACTTGGTGTTGCGCTTGGTGAACTCGGGCTCGATGCGCGCCATGTAGCCGAGCTCGGTGGTACACACGGGCGTGAAGTCCTTCGGGTGCGAGAACAGGATGGCCCAGCTGTTGCCGATCCAGTCGTGGAAGCGGATCGGGCCCTGGGTGGTCTGCGCCGAGAAATCGGGCGCCAGATCGTTGATGCGCAAAGACATGAGACACCTCCTGGCGGTTGAGGCGGCCGATTATGAGCGCGCTGCCGAACCCAGGCGCGCAACCCTGAAACCGCCTGGGCACCGGCGGCGGGCGGGCGGCCGCCGCGACGCGGCGTGCGTCGATCGGTCGGATCGTGACGCAACCACCGTGGTGCCCGGAGCGGGGATCGAACCCACATGCCCCCTTTCGAGGGCGGCGGATTTTAAGTCCGCTGCGTCTGCCAGTTTCGCCATCCGGGCGCGCGCCGCGACACCACGCGCAAGCGATTATCGGGTTGCCATCAGCGCGCCCCGCGGATCCGCATCGTGGGCATCGCCGACATCCAGACCGCGACCAAGTACGTCGACCCGGCACCCGGCAAGGCGATGGCGGGCAAGCCGGTGAGCCGCGCCGTCACGCGGCCTGCGGTTGCTCGGTGAAGTACCCCAGTGGGGCGTGACAGGGGTCTGGAGGCGCGAGCCGGAGTCGAACCGGCCTCAACGGATTTGCAATCCGGTGCATAACCGCTTTGCTATCGCGCCGTCGCAGCGAATTCTACGGGCATCGCCTTGCGGCGACGCCCAAACGACGAAGAGGAAGCCGTGGCTTCCTCTTCGTGTTGTATCTGGAGCGGGAAAGGAGTCTCGAACTCCCGACCTCAACCTTGGCAAGGTTGCGCTCTACCAACTGAGCTATTCCCGCAGAAGGCCTGCGCCGAGCCGGGGCTCGACGCAGGGGCGGATTATAGCCACGCTGCCGTCGCGCAAGGCCCTCGACCTTGCGCGTCCCGGCCTTAGTGCGATCGCACCTCGCCGCCAAGCGCCGGTTTGGCAACCTCGGCCACCTTCTCGGGCTCGACCTTGGGCGCTTCCTCGTCGGGCAGCGGCTGCGGCGCGGTGGTGAGCGCGACCTCCAGCACGCGATCGATCCAGCGCACCGGCACGATCTCGAGGTGGTTCTTCACGTTCTCCGGAATGTCCTGCAGGTCCTTGACGTTCTCTTCCGGAATCATCACCGTCTTGATGCCGCCACGGTGGGCGGCCAGCAGCTTCTCCTTGAGGCCGCCGATGGCGGTGACCTCACCGCGCAACGTGATCTCGCCGGTCATCGCGACGTCGGCGCGCACCGGGATGCTCGTCAGGGCCGACACGAAGGCGGTCGTCATCGCGATGCCCGCGCTCGGGCCGTCCTTCGGCGTGGCGCCATCGGGCACGTGGATGTGGATGTCGCGCTTCTCGAACAATTCGTCCTTGATGCCCAGCCGCTGCGCGCGGCTGCGCACCACCGAGCGCGCGGCCTCGACCGACTCCTTCATCACGTCGCCGAGCGAGCCGGTGCG
The DNA here is from genome assembly GCA_035499355.1 of Burkholderiaceae bacterium. Classification (GTDB taxonomy): domain Bacteria; phylum Pseudomonadota; class Gammaproteobacteria; order Burkholderiales; family Burkholderiaceae_C; genus JAEUPI01. Next base: position 2,074 of record DATJYZ010000265.1, read on the forward strand.
GATGATGTTGCCCTTGCCCGGCATCACCGCGGCTTCGATCGTCAGCAGATCGCCTCCGACTTCCGTCCACGCCAGGCCGACGACCTGTCCGACCTGGTTGCGCTTCTCGGCACGACCGAAGTCGAACTTGCGCACGCCGAGGTACTCGTTGAGGTTGTCTTCGTCGACAACCACCTTGCCCTCGGTGGCCTTGAGCTGGATGCCCTTGACCGTCTTGCGGCAGATCTTGGAGATCTCGCGCTCGAGCGAGCGCACGCCGGCCTCTCGGGTGTAGTAGCGGATGATGCCGCGGATCGCGCTCTCGGTGACCTCGAGCTCGTCTTCCTTCACGCCGTTGTTCTTGCGCTGCTTGGGCACCAGGTAGCGCTGCGCGATGTCGACCTTTTCGTCCTCGGTATAGCCCGAGAGCTTGATGATCTCCATGCGGTCCATCAGCGCCGGCGGGATGTTCAGCGTGTTGGCGGTGGCGACGAACATGGTGTCGCTCAAATCGAAGTCGACCTCGACGTAGTGGTCGCTGAAGGTGTGGTTCTGCTCGGGGTCGAGCACTTCCAGCAACGCCGACGACGGATCGCCGCGGAAGTCCATGCCGAGCTTGTCGATCTCGTCGAGCAGGAACAGCGGGTTGCGTGTGCCGACCTTGGTCAGGCTCTGCAGCACCTTGCCCGGCATCGAGCCGATGTAGGTGCGGCGGTGGCCGCGAATCTCGGCCTCATCGCGCACGCCACCGAGCGCCATGCGCACGAACTTGCGGCCGGTCGCACGGGCGATCGATTGCCCGAGCGAGGTCTTGCCCACGCCGGGAGGGCCCACCAGGCACAGGATCGGCGCCTTCACCTTGTCGACGCGCTGTTGCACCGCGAGGTACTCGAGGATGCGTTCCTTGACCTTCTCGAGGCCCGCGTGGTCCTCGTTCAGCACTTCCTCGGCGTGCTTGAGGTCGTGCTTGATCTTGGTCTTCTTGCTCCACGGCAGGCCGACCAGAGTGTCGATGTAGTTGCGCACGACAGTGGCTTCGGCCGACATCGGCGACATCAGCTTGAGCTTCTTGAGCTCGCTCTCGGCCTTCTTGCGCGCCTCCTTGGGCATGCGCGCGGCCTTGATCTTCTTCTCGAGTTCTTCGAGGTCGGCTCCTTCTTCGCCGTCGCCGAGTTCCTTCTGGATCGCCTTCACCTGTTCGTTCAGGTAGTACTCGCGCTGGCTCTTCTCCATCTGCCGCTTGACGCGGCCGCGGATGCGCTTTTCGACCTGCAGGATGTCGACTTCGTGCTCGAGCAACTCGAGCAGCTTCTCGAGGCGCTTGGCGACCGAGTCGAGGTCGAGCACCGACTGCTTGGCTTCGAGCTTGAGCGGCAGGTGCGCGGCGATGGTGTCGGCCAGGCGGCCCGGATCGTCGATGCCGGCGATCGAGGTGAGGATCTCGGGCGGGATCTTCTTGTTGAGCTTGACGTACTGGTCGAACTGCTGCGTCACCGCGCGGCGCAGCGCCTCGACTTCAGGCGTGGTTTCGCCCGTGGGCTGGATCGGCGACACCTCGGCGACGAAGTGCTCGCCGGTGTCGGCGATGTGCCGCGTCTCGGCACGCTGCAAGCCCTCGACCAACACCTTCACCGTGCCGTCGGGCAGCTTGAGCATCTGCAGGATGCTCGACACGCAGCCGACCGCGAACATGTCTTCCGGGCGCGGCTCGTCCTTGCCGGCGGCCTTCTGCGCCACCAGCATGATCTGGCGGCCGCCTTCCATCGCCGCTTCGAGCGCTTTGATCGACTTCGGGCGGCCGACGAACAGCGGAATCACCATGTGCGGGAACACGACCACGTCGCGCAGCGGCAGCAGCGGCAGCGTGATGGGATCGGGCGGAAGAATCGGGTGTCCGGACATCTAGGGACCTCTCTTTCTCAGGCCGACATGAGGTCGGAGACCACGAATGCAAGGTTCGACAGGGTGGGGTCGGACTTGAGGTCGCGCCCGCGGTTCCGTGCCATGTTCAGGCACTGGCCTTGGCCTGTTCCCGATACACCAACAGGGGCTTGCTGCCGTCTTCGACGTTGTGTTCGTCGACCACCACCTTGGCCACGCCGTCGAGCGTGGGCAGATCGAACATGGTGTCGATGAGCACGTGTTCCATGATCGAGCGCAGGCCGCGCGCGCCGGTCTTGCGATCGAGCGCCTTGCGCGCGATTGCCGCCAGCGCCGACGGACGGATCTCGAGCTCGACGCCGTCCATGCCGAACAGCTTCTGGTACTGCTTGGTCAACGCGTTCTTCGGCTCGGTGAGGATGCGCACCAGCGCGTCCTCGGTCAGCTCGCCGAGCGTGGCCACCACGGGCAGGCGGCCTACCAGCTCGGGGATGAGCCCGAACTTGATGAGGTCTTCGGGCTCGGTGTCGCGGAACACGTCGGCGGCGCGCTTCTCGCTCTTGCTGTGCACGGTGGCGCCGAAGCCGATGCCCGAGCGCTCGGTGCGGTTCTGGATCACCTTCTCCAACCCGTCGAACGCGCCGCCGCAGATGAACAGGATGTTGGTGGTGTCGATCTGCAGGAAGTCCTGGTTCGGGTGCTTGCGGCCGCCCTGCGGCGGCACCGACGCCATCGTGCCTTCGATCAGCTTGAGCAGCGCCTGCTGCACGCCCTCGCCCGACACGTCGCGCGTGATGCTGGGGTTGTCGGACTTGCGGCTGATCTTGTCGATCTCGTCGATGTAGACGATGCCGCGCTGCGCGCGCTCGACGTCGTAGTTGCAGTTCTGCAGCAGCTTCTGGATGATGTTCTCGACGTCCTCGCCGACGTAGCCCGCCTCGGTGAGCGTGGTGGCGTCGGCGATCACGAACGGCACGTTGAGTAGCCGCGCCAGGGTCTGTGCCAACAGTGTCTTGCCCGAGCCGGTGGGCCCGATCAGCAGGATGTTGCTCTTGGTCAGCTCGACGTCATCCTTGCCGCCGAGGTGCTTGAGCCGCTTGTAGTGGTTGTAGACCGCCACCGAAAGCGTGCGCTTGGCAACCTCCTGGCCGATCACGTACTGGTCGAGGATGCCCTTGATCTCCACCGGCGTCGGCAGCTCCGACTTGGCAGCGCGCGCGGCGCTGCTCTCGGCCGGCGCCTCGTCGCGGATGATGTCGTTGCAGAGCTCGATGCACTCGTCGCAGATGAATACCGACGGGCCGGCGATGAGCTTCTTCACCTCGTGCTGGCTCTTGCCGCAGAAGCTGCAGTAGAGAACCTTCTCGCCAGTGGCGCCCTTCTTGTCGGCCATGAGGTGTCTACGGTGCGATCAGCCGCGATGCCGGGTTGAATGAATGATATGCCAAGCCCGCGCCACCCTCGTTCGCGCACCACCACGGCCGTCGTGGGGCCGTGTGGTGTTGTGGATTACGCACGCTTGTCGAGCACCTGGTCGATCAGGCCGTAATCCTTGGCTTCGCTGGGTGACATCCAGTAGTCGCGTTCCATGTCGGCCGCGATCTTCTCCACCGACTGTCCGGTGCGTTCGGCGTAAATGCGGTTGAGTTGCTCGCGTGTTTTGAGGATCTCGCGCGCCTGGATCTCGATGTCGGCCGCCTGGCCCTGCGCACCGCCGGAGGGCTGGTGAATCATGACGCGCGAGTTCGGCAGCGCGGCGCGCTTGCCCGTCGCGCCGGCCATCAGCAGGAACGAGCCCATGCTCGCCGCCATGCCCAGGCATAGCGTCGAGACGTCGGGCTTGATGAACTGCATCGTGTCGTAGATCGACAGGCCCGCGCTGACACTGCCGCCCGGCGAGTTGATGTACAGCGAGATGTCCTTGTCCGGATTCTCGCTTTCCAGGAACAGCAGCTGTGCCACCACCAGGTTGGCGGTGGCGTCGTTGATGCCGCCGACCAGGAAGACAATGCGTTCGCGCAGCAGCCGGCTGTAGATGTCGTAGGCCCGCTCGCCGCGCCCGGACTGCTCGATGACGATGGGCACCATGCCGAGCCCGGTGGTCTCCTGGAAGCTCATTGCTGCGTCTCCATCAGCTCGGTGAACGCCAGCGTCTTGTCGGCCACCTTCGCGTGATCCATCACGTATTGCGTCACGTTCGACTCCACCACCACGGCCTCGACCTCGGCCATGCGCTTGCGGTCCGACAGGTACCAGCGCATCACCTCGCCCGGTTTCTCGTAGCTCTGCGACAGCTCCTCGATGTGCTTCTGCAATTGCTCGGGCTTGGCCTGCAGATTGTGCTGACGCACCAGTTCGGCCACCACCAGGCCGAGCCGCACACGGCGCTCGGCCTGCGCCTGGAAGATCTCGCCCGGGATCGGCGCCTTGTCGGCATCCTTGACGCCGCGCTGCTTCAAATCTTCGCGCGCGGCTGCGGTCATGCGGTCGACTTCGGCCGCGACCAGCGACTTCGGCACTTCCAGTTCGGCGATCTTGACGAGGCCATCCATCGCCGCCGCCTTGTTGCGACCGAGCACCCGGAACTTGACCTCGCGCTCGAGGTTCTTGCGCACATCGGCGCGCAGCGCCTCGCTGCTGCCCGCGGCGATGCCGAGCGCCTTGATGAAGGCTTCGTTGACCTCGGGCAGATGCTGCGCCTCGATCTTCTTCATGGTGACCATGAAGTCGGCTTCCTTGCCGGCGACGTCCTTGCTGCCGTAGTCGGCCGGAAACTGCAGCGCAAAGGTCTTCGACTGGCCGACCTGCATGCCGCGCACGGCCTTGTCGAACTGCTCGAGCATCTGACCCTCGCCGATGACGAAGGCGAAGCCGTCGGCCTTGCCGCCGGCGAAGCCCTCGCCGTCGATCTTGCCTTCGAAGTCGATCGTCACACGGTCACCTTCCGCCGCACCTTCCGCGGCCGGGCGTTGGGCAAACGTGCGTCGCTGTTTGCGCAGGATGTCGATCGTGCGGTCGATCGCCGCGCCATCGACATCGCAGCGCACACGCTCCACCTCGGCCCCGCCAAGCTCGCCGAGCTTGACCTCGGGGTAGACCTCGAAGGTGGCGTCGAACGACACGCTGCCCTCGGGCGCACCGTCCTTCGGCGTGATGCGCGGCATGCCGGCCACGCGCAGCTTGGCCTCGTTGGCGGCCTGCTCGAACGCGCTGCCGATCTTGTCGTTCATCACCTCGTACTGCACGGACGCGCCGTAGCGCTGCGCCACCACCGACAGCGGCACCTTGCCGGGTCGGAAGCCGTCCGCGCGCACGGTGCGCGAGAGCTTCTTCAGGCGCGATTCGACTTCGTCGTTGATCTCCTGCGCCGGCACTGTCAACGTGATCCGGCGTTCGAGTTTTTCAAGGGTTTCGATCTGCACTGCCATGTTGGCCTTCAGTTGCTGGAGGGTTCTGGTGCGCGGGGCCGGACTCGAACCGGCACGCCGGTAAGGGCGTCAGGACCTAAACCTGGTGCGTCTACCAATTTCGCCACCCGCGCAGAATGTTAGAAGGAACGCGGGGTCGCCTGCGGCGACCCCTTCAAGGTGACTTGAGGGCAGATTCTACCGTTCGCGCTTCACGCGGAACCAGGCCGCGTACATCGCCGGCAGCGAGAGCAGCGTCAACGCCGTGGCCACGATCAGGCCACCCATGATCGCCACCGCCATCGGCCCCCAGAACACGCTGCGCGACAGCGGGATCATCGCCAGCACCGCGGCCGCCGCTGTCAGCACGATCGGCCGGAAGCGCCGCACCGCGGCCTCGACGATCGCGGTCCAGGCGTCGACGCCCTTGGCACGGTCCTGCTCGATCTGGTCGATCAGGATCACCGAGTTGCGCATGATCATGCCCATCAGCGCGATCACACCGAGCAGCGCGACGAAGCCGAACGGCCGGTCCAGCAGCAGCAGCGCGCCGGCCACGCCGGCCATGCCCAGCGGCGCAGTGAGGAACACCAGCAGCGAGCGCGAGAGGCTCTGCAACTGGAGCATGAGCAGCGTCAGCATGATGAACAGCATCAACGGCACGCCGACGACGATCGAGCCCTGGCCCTTGCGGCTTTCCTCCACGGCGCCGGCGATCTGGATCGAGTACTCCGGGGGCATGCGCGCTTGCAGCTCCTGCAGCCTGGGCCAGATGCGTTGGGTGACGGTCGGGCCCTGGATGCCGTCGACCACGTCGCCTTGCACGGTGACGGCGAACTTGCGACCCTCGCGCCACAGCACGCCGGGTTCGAAGCCGAAGCCGATGCGCGCCACCTGCGTCAGCGGCACCGAGCGGCCGTTGGCGGTGGGTAGGTTGGCGCTGCCGAGGTCGGTGATCGCGTTGCGCTCTTCCAGCGGCTGGCGCAGCACAATGTCGACCAGCTTGTCGCCCTCGCGGTATTGGCCGATCGTGGTGCCCGACAGGATGGTGCGCGACGACTGCGCCACCGACTGGCTGGTGACGCCGATCGCGCGCGCCTTGTCCTGGTCGATCTCGAGCTTCAGCGACTTGACCGATTCGTTCCAGTTGTCGTTGACACCGCGCATCGCCGGGTCGGTGGCGAGGATCGCGCGCGCCTCGTCGGCCCAGGCCCTGACCTGCCGCACGTCGGGACCCATCACGCGGAACTGCACCGGGTATGGCACCGGCGGTCCGTTGGGCAGCAGCTTGACGCGCCCGCGCACCTCGGGGAACTCGTCGGCCAGCAGCGCCGGCAGCCGCTTGCGCAGCACTTCGCGCTGCTCGAGGTTGCGCGCCAGCAGGATGCTCTGGCTGACGTTGGTCTGCGGAAAGATCTGGTCCAGCGGCAGGTAGAAGCGGGGTACGCCAGAGCCGATCCACACCGTCACCGTCTCGATGCCGGGCTCCTTCATCATGCGCTGTTCGAAGCGGCGCGCGATGACCTCGGTCTCCTGGATGGTCGCGCCCTCGGGCAGCCACAGGTCGACCAGGATCTCCGGACGACTCGAGTCGGGGAAGAACTGCTGCTGCACCTTGCCCATGCCGGCCATGCCCAGCACGAACGTCAATACCGTGGCGGCGATGGTGATCCAGCGGTGCCGGACGCACCAGTCGACCAGCGCGCGGAAGCGCGAGTAGAACGGCGTGTCGAACAACTCGTGTGCCTCGCCGCTGCCCGCGCGGCTCTTCGTGCGCAACAACGCCGCACCGAGGAACGGCACGAAGTACACCGACACCACCCACGAGATGAGCAGCGCCGCCGACGTGACCGCGAAAATCGCGAACGTGTACTCGCCGGTCACCGACTTGGCCAGGCCAATCGGCAGGAAGCCTGCCGCGGTGATGAGCGTGCCGGTCAGCATCGGCATCGACGTGATCTCGTAGGCAAACGAGGCGGCGCGCTTCTTGTCGTAGCCCTCCTCGAGCTTGCGCACCATCATCTCCACCGCAATGATGGCGTCGTCGACCAGCAGGCCGAGCGCGATGATCAGCGAGCCGAGCGAGATCTTGTGCAGGCCGACGCCCCAGTAGTACATGGTGACGAAGGTGATCGCCAGCACCAGCGGGATCGTGATGCCCACCACCAGCCCGGGCCAGATGTCGATGCGCAGCGGCCTGGTGTGCAGGCCGAGGCTGATGAAGCTGACCGCGAGCACGACGACGATCGCCTCGATCAGCACGCGCACGAATTCGTTGACCGAGCGTGATACCGCGCGCGGCTGGTCCTGCACCTGCGTCAGCTCGATGCCGGCCGGCAGGTCGCGCCGCACCTCGTCGGCCTTGGCACGCAGCGCATCGCCGAGCGCGATGATGTCGCCGCCTTTGGCCATCGACACGCCGAGCGCGATCACCGCCTTGCCCTGGTGGCGCACCTTCGCCGCGGGCGGGTCGATCGTCGCGCGGCGGATGTCGGCGATGTCCGACAGGCGCAGGCTGCTCGCCACCCCGGTACTCGCATTGGTCGCCCGGATCGGAAAGCGCCGCAGTTCCTCCACCGAATCGAACGCGCCGGCTACCCGCACCTGGAGGTTTTGCGAGCCGGCGTTGAGCACGCCCGCGCCCTCGACGGCGTTCTGCGCGCCGAGTTGCGCGATCACCTGGTTCATGTCCAAGCCGAGTTGCGCCAGACGCTTGTGCGAGATCTCGATGAACAGCTTCTCCGGCTGCACGCCGAACAGCTCGACCTTGGCGACGTCGGGCACTCGCAGCAGCGACGAGCGGATGTCCTCCGCGAAGACGCGCAGCTCCTCGTCGCCGAAGCCGTCGGCCGACAGCGCGAAGATGGATCCGTAGACGTCGCCGAAATCGTCGTTGAACACCGGTCCGATCACGCCCTGCGGCAGGGTGCCGCGCATGTCGGCGACGCGCTTGCGCACCTGGTACCAGGTGTTGGATACCTCCTTCGGTGGCGCGCTGTCCTTCAGCTGCAGGATGGTGAGCGACTCGCCGGGCTTGGTGTAGCTGCGGATGATGTCGGCGTGCGGCGCCTCCTGCAGGGTGCGCTCGATCCTGTCGGTGACCTGCTCCGCCATCTGCTGCGCGCTGGCGCCGGGCCAGAACGCCTGCACCACCATCGCACGAAAGGTGAACGGCGGATCCTCGTCCTGGCCGAGTTGGAAGTACGAGGCGAAGCCCAGCAGCATCAGCACGATCAGCAAGTACCGCGTCAGCGCCGGATGCTCGAGCGCCCAGCTCGAGATGTTGAAGCGCGATGGCTTGATCGCGTCGACGACGCCGGACATCGGAGGCCCCGGGGGTCAGCGCGAAGCGACGCTGCGGGTGGCTGGCGCGGCGCCGTTGCCCGCCGCGGAGCCGCGCTCTGCGTAGAGCCGCACCTTCTGTCCTGGGCTCAGAACGTGCACACCCGCGACCACCAGCGTCTCGCCCGGCGACACGCCGGCAGCGATCACCACGTCGTTGCCCTCGGCGCCGGCCACTTTCACCGGCTGCGGCCTGACCGTCATGCTCGCGCGGTCGACCACCCACACCGCGGGTGCGCCTTGCACCTCGAATACTGCGGCCAGCGGCACCTTGATCTGGCCAGCCACTCGGGGCATCTCGACCTTGACCGTCGCCGTCTGCCCGAGGCGGACGTTGGCGCGACCGATGTCAGCCTTGACGACGAAGGTGCGCGTCGCCGGGTCGGCCGCAGCGGCGACCTCGCGCACGGTGGCAGTGATCGGCGTGGCGCCGTCGTTCCAGATATGAACCTGTAGTGCGTCGGCCTTTCCCGCCAGTGCGCGCATGTCGGCCACACGGTCTTCGGGCACGCTGAACACCACGTCGCGCGGCCCGTCGTGGGCCAGCCTGACCACCGAGGCGCCGGCGGCCACCACCGTCCCCGGCTCGGCGTCGACACCGGTGATGACGCCGGCCGCATCGGCCGTCAACGTGGCATAGCGGGTCTGGTTGCCCTGCACGCTCGCCTGCGCGCGGGCCTGCTCGTACTGCGCGCGCGCCGCCGCGAGTGCAGCCTCCCTGCGCTCGAGCTCGAGCCCGCTGATGAAGCCCTGGTCGCGCAATTCCTTGTAGCGCTTGAACTCGGCTTCGCTGAACTCGTAGTTGGCCTTGGCGGCGCTGAGCGCGGCCTGAGCCGCCTCTTGGCCGAGCTTCAGGTCGCCCGGATCGAGCTGCGCCAGCGCCTGACCGGTCCGCACGGCATCGCCGAGATTGGCCGAGCGGGAGAGCAGCTTGCCGCCGACACGAAATCCGAGTCGGGACTCGATCCGCGAGCGCACTTCGGCGGCGTAGTCGTGGGCCCCGCCCACATCGCCCGAGGCCAGCGTGATGGTTCGCACCGCACGGATCGGCTCCTCGGGTGGCGCGGTGCGCGAGCACGCGACCAGGAGGAGCGCGGTGAGCGGCGACAGCAAGGCGATGACTGAGCGCTTCATGGGGCTTGACCGTGTGCAGGCGGAGGTTGCCGCGGGGCTGACTCGCAACTCCCCGCTTACTGACTGACCGGTCAGTAATGTATTGACGGTCCCGGCGGCTGTCAAACGGGCTCGGTTTCAACCGACATGGACAATTCGCCGGGTGGGCGTCGGGCACTACGAGAACTTTCCGGTGGCATCACTGCTGTGCCCGCCCGCGCTGAGGCAGCCGGTGCGGGCCATCTATACCTTTGCCCGCACCGCGGACGACATCGCCGACGAAGGCGATGCGACGCCAGCCGCCCGGCTGGACGAGCTGGCGCGATACCGGCGAGCGCTGGCAGCCACCGTTTCGGGCACGACGACGACATCCTCGCCAGGGACGTGGGATGGCGTATTCAGTGCGCTGGCCGTGGCCCTGCGCGACCACCGCCTGCCGGCTGCGCCGCTGCACGATCTGCTCGACGCGTTCGAGCAGGACGTGCGCAACCCCACCTACCCCGACCGCGTAGCGCTGCTCGACTACTGCCGCCGCTCGGCCAATCCGGTCGGCCGGCTGCTGCTGCACCTGTACGGCATCGACGACGCCCAGTCGCTGCGCCAGGCCGATGCGGTGTGCTCGTCCCTGCAGCTGATCAACTTCTGGCAGGACCTCAGCATCGACCTGCCGCGGCGGCGCAACTATCTGCCGCAAGCGGACGCGATGCACCATGGCGTCGATATCGGTGACCCGACGGCACTCGCCGACACCGTGCCGCTGCGCGCGCTGGTGCGCGACCTGGTCCAGTGGGCCGCGATCCTGATGGCCGAAGGGGCCGCGCTGCCCCTGCGCGTGCCAGGACGCGCGGGGTGGGAACTGCGCCTCGTGGTGCACGGTGGATGGCGCATCCTTGAGAGAATCGCGCGCATGGACTGCGCAACCATCGCCCGGCGGCCACGATTGAGCGCCGTCGACGCGCCGCTGCTGGCGTGGCGCGCCTTGCGCTACAGCGCTGGCTGGTTCAACCCCGAGCGACTGGCGTGACTCCTGAGCAATACGTCCAGCAGAAGGCCTCAGGGAGCGGCTCGTCGTTCTACTACGCCTTCATGTTTCTTCCGCAGGCCAAGCGGGCGGCGATCACCGCGTTCTACGCGTTCTGCCGCGAGGTCGACGACGTCGTCGATGAAGTCACCGATCCCGGCGTTGCAGCAACCAAGTTGAACTGGTGGCGCGGCGAAGTGGCAAGTGCCTTCGCGGGCCGGCCGAACCACCCGGTGACACGGGCGCTGCTGGCGCAGGCGGGCATGCACGGCATCGTTCAGTCGCACCTGATGTCGGTGATCGAGGGTTGCCAGATGGACCTCGACCAGACGCGCTACCTCGACTTCACGACGCTCAAGCGCTATTGCCACCTGGTGGCTGGCGTCGTCGGCGAGGTCGCCGCCAACATCTTCGGCCGCAGCAGCGAACAGACGGTCCGCTACGCGCACACGCTGGGCCTCGCGCTGCAACTGACCAACATCATCCGCGACGTCGGCGACGACGCGCGCCGCGGGCGCATCTACCTGCCGATGGACGAGATGCAGCGCTTCAGCGTCAAGGCCTCCGAGATCCTGCAGCGGCAGGCACCCTGGGGCTACAGCGAGCGCTTCACCGCGCTGATGCGCTTCCAGGCGCAACGCGCACAGGCCACCTACGACGAGGCGCTGGCGCTGCTACCCGATGTCGATCGCGAGTCGCAGCGGCCGGGACTGATGATGGCCAACATCTACCGCACGCTGCTGCAGGAGATCGAGGACGACGACTTCCGGGTCCTGCACCAGCGCACCTCGCTGACGCCGTTGCGCAAGCTCTGGATCGCGGCCCGCACGCAGTGGCAAGGCCATTGAGGTGACCGCGCGCAAGCGCGTGGCCGTCGTCGGCGCCGGTTGGGCCGGGCTGGCCGCCGCCGTGCAGGCGTGCGCCAACGGCTGCGCGGTGACCCTCTTCGAGATGGCCAATCACGCCGGCGGACGCGCGCGCAGCGTGCGCCACGACGGGATCGAGCTCGACAACGGCCAGCACATCCTGATCGGGGCCTATCGCGAGACGCTGCGCCTGATGCGACTGGTGGGCGTCGACCCGGCGCGTGTCCTGCAACGACGCCCGCTCGAGTTGCTCCACCCGGACGGCAGCGGGCTGCGCCTGCCGCCGGGCAACGTCTACCTGGCATTCGCCTGGGCGGTGGCCCGCGCGCGCGGCTGGAGCTGGCGTGAGCGCCTGGCGCTGCTGCGGCAGACCTTCGACTGGGTGCGGCATGGCATGCGCAACCCCGGCGTCGACACCGTCGAGCAGCTTTGCGCTGGCCTGCCCGCACGTGTGCGCTCGGACCTGATCGATCCGCTATGCATCGCCGCATTGAACACGCCGTCAGCGCAGGCCGACGCCAGCGTGTTCCTGCGCGTGCTGGCTGACGCATTGTTCGGTGGACGCGGAAGCTCCGACCTGTTGCTGCCCTGCGCCGGTCTGTCGCAGCTTTTTCCGCTGCCGGCACTGCAATGGCTCGAGCACCATGGCGCCGTGCTGCGGCCGCGGCATCGCGTGCAGGCGATCTCGCCTCGGCCCGATGGCACCTGGTCTGTCGACGACACCGCCTTCGACGCCGTGGTCCTGGGCTGCAGCGCCGTCGAAGCCGCCCGCTTGTGCGCAGCGATCAATCCGGCCTGGGCCAACCAGGCTGGCGCTCTGCGGTACGAGCCGATCGCCACCGTCTACCTGCGGCGCGCGCGGCCGCTGTCGACGCCGATGATGGCGCTGCCCAGCGACGCCCAACGCCCGGCACAGTTCGTCTTCGATCTCAAGCTGCTCGGGCATCCGCTCGATCTCGCCGCTTTTGTGGTCAGCGGCGCTCGGGAGTGGCTCGAGCGCGGCCTGCCGGCGCTGT
>DATJYZ010000266.1:0-10049 GCA_035499355.1 Burkholderiaceae bacterium
CCGCGCCGGCTCGCTGGTGTCGATCCCGGCGCTGGTCGCTGCACCGGCCGCGCTGGCGGTGCTGCTGCTCGGCAAGATGGTCACCAAGATCGTCGGCGTCTATCCGGTGACGCGGGCCTACAAGGCGCCGCGCGGCGAGGCCGCGTACACGACGCTGCTGATGTCCACCGGCCTGACGTTCGGCACCATCTCGGCGCTGTTCGGGTTGTCGCACAACGTGATCGACCAGGCGCAGTACTCCGCGCTGGTCGCGGCGGTGGTCGGCAGCGCCGTGGTGCCGACGCTGATCGCCAACGCCTTCTTCCTGCCGCGCCATCTGCTGCATGCGGCGCCGCCGTCGATCGACGCGGAGGCGCTGCCACCGGGGGGAGCGGCCGTTCCCGGGAGGACACCATGATCCGCAGGATCCTGTTGGGCTATGACGGCTCGACCTCGGCCGAGCACGCGTACGACTTCGCGGTCGAGCTGGCGCGGCGCTTCGGTGCCGAGCTGCACGTGCTCGCCGTCGTGCGACCGCCTGAGTTCGGCGACGAGGTCGAGACCGCAGCGGCGATCGAGCACTCCCAGCGCCACTACGGTCACGTGTTGGCCGCGCTGAAGCCGCGCCTGGCGCGCGACGTGCCCGGCTCGCAGGCGACGCTCGCGGTCGGCCATCCTGCCGAGCAGTTGGTGCGTCACGCCGAGCAGCACGGCATCGATCACATCGTGGTCGGCCATCGCGGCCGCACCACGTTCGAGCGCTGGCTGATCGGCTCGGTCGCGCGCCAGACCATCGCGTACGCGCACTGCGCGGTGACCGTCGTGCGCTGATCGCACCAGGACGAAAGCGGTGCAACCGTGATCGAGGTTCCCGTTCCGCATGCCGACTCGCTGCGGATCGAACACCTGGTGGCGGACTTCAACGGCACGCTGGCGCTCGACGGCCACCTGCTCCCGGGAGTGGCGCAACGCCTGCACGCGCTGGCCGGGCGGCTGACGATCCACGTCGTCACCGCCGACACGTTCGGACTCGCTGCGCAGGCCCTGACGGGTCTGCCGGTGCGGCTGACCGTGCTGCCGCCGGGGCCGCATGCGCCGGCCAAGCAGCGCTACGCGCAGGAACTCGATGCTGCGCGCTGCGCGGCGATCGGCAACGGCGCCAACGACGAACTGCTGCTGGCCGCCGCCGCGCTGGGCATCGCGGTGATCCAGGGAGAGGGCGCCGCGCTGAAGGCGCTTCTCGTGGCCGACGTGGTGGCCCCCGACGTCGCCAGCGCGCTCGACCTGCTGCTGCACCCCGCGCGGTTGACAGCGACACTGCGCCGCTGACCGATGGCCGCCGCCGCCGACGCGCCCCGCCCGTCGCGCGCCCGCTGAGCACGCATCAGCGCAGGTCGAGATCGGAGGCCAGGATCTCGCTGATGTCGTCGCCGGTCTCCTTCAGCTGCAGCAGCGACGCCTGGTGCGCGGCCAGCGGGTCGCGGTGCAGCAGCGCGGTGAGGATCGCCTTGTGCCGCGGCAGCGACAGCGCGTGCGTGTTGGGGTGCTTGCTGCTGAGCTTGATCGACTCGCGCAGCGCCAGCGACAGCATGTTGCCGATGTAGGCCAGCAGGTCGTTGTGGGTCGCCTCGGCAATGCGGCGGTGGAACGCGAGATCGGGCTCGAGCAACTCCTCGGGCGTGCGGGCCGACTCCATGCCGGCGTAGGCCTCGGCAATGCCACGCAGGCTGTCGTCGCTGGCCACGCGCGCCGCCAGCGCGGCGATCGACGGCTCGAACACGCGCCGCGCGGTGAGCAACGTCTCGACGAACTCACCCTGCGGCTGGCTCTGGATCAGCCAGTACAGCACGTCGGGGTCGAGCAGGTGCCACTCGTTGCGCGGCCGCACGGTGGCGCCGGCGCGCTGGCGCGACAGCACCAGGCCCTTGGCCACCAGCACGCGCACCGCCTCGCGCAGCACCGGGCGGCTGACGTCGTAGTCGGTCAGCAGCGCCATCTCGGCGGGCAGGCGGTCGCCGGGCTTGAACTCGCCGGCGACGATGCGCATGCCGAGGTCGTGCACGATGCGCGCGTGCATGCTCTTGCGCAGCGGCGGCTGCCGGTAATCGCGGTGGCCCTGGCTCGGCCTCACGGGCTTCGCCCGTGCCCGCTCAGGCCTTGTTGCGGTTGTAGACATCGATGAATACCGCCGCCAGCAGCACCAGCCCCTTGATCACCTGCTGGTAGTCGATGCCGACGCCGAGGATCGACATGCCGTTGTTCATCACCCCCATGACCATCGCGCCGATCACCGCGCCGAGCACCTTGCCGACGCCGCCCGAGGCCGATGCGCCGCCGATGAAGCACGCCGCGATCACGTCGAGCTCGAAGCCGAGGCCCGCCTTCGGGGTGGCCGTGTTCAGGCGTGCGGCGAACACCAGCCCGGCCACCGCCGCCAGCACGCCCATGTTGACGAAGGTCCAGAAGGTGAGCCACTGCGTCTTCACGCCGGACAGGCGCGCGGCCTTCTCGTTGCCGCCCAGCGCGTAGATGCGGCGGCCGATCGTCGTGCGGCGGGTGACGAAGTCGTACAGCAGCATCAGCAGCGTCATCACGATCAGCACGTTGGGCAGCCCCTTGTACGAGGCCATCAGCCAGCTGAAGCCGACGATCAGCGCGCAGAACAGCGCGAGCTTGGCCCAGAAGAACGGCGCCGGCTCGGTGTCGATGCCGTGCGCGGTGCGGCCGGCGCGCTGGCGCAGCTCGGCCACCGCCATCGCGGCCGCCACGGCCACACCGATCGCCAGCGAGGTGACGCGCAGCGTCTGCCCGTTGAAGACGTCGGGCACGAAGCCCGAGCTGAGGAGCTGGAAGGCGCCCGGAAACGGCCCCACCGACTGGCCCTGCAGCAGCGCCAGCGCCAGGCCCTTGAACACCAGCATGCCGGCCAGCGTGACGATGAACGACGGGATCTTGAAGAAGGCGACGAACCAGCCCTGGGCCGCGCCGATCGCCGCGCCCACGGCGATGCAGGCCAGCGTGGCCGGCGCGAAGTGCCAGTCGTACTGCACCATCAGCACCGCCGCCAGCGCGCCGATGAAGCCGCACACCGAGCCGACCGACAGGTCGATGTGGCCGGCCACGATCACCAGCAGCATGCCCAGCGCCATGATGACGATGTAGCTGTTCTGCAGCACCAGGTTGGTCAGGTTCAGCGGCTGCATCAGCGTGCCGTCGGTGACCACCTGGAAGAACGCCATGATGGCGATCAGCGACAGCAGCATGCCGTAGTCGCGCAGGTTGGCCTTCAGGTAGCCGGTGTAGCGGCCGGGACGCAGCGGGCGCGACTCAGTGGTGTCCATCGGCGACGATGGCATGCATGATCCTTTCCTGCGACGCCTCGCGCGCGTCGTACTCGGCGATGAAGCGGCCCTCGTTCATCACCACGATGCGGTCGCACATGCCCAGCAGCTCGGGCATCTCGGAGGAGATCATCACGATGGACTTGCCCGCAGCGGCCAGCTCGGCCATCAGCGTGTAGATCTCGAACTTGGCGCCGACGTCGATGCCGCGGGTCGGCTCGTCGAGGATCAGCACCTCGGGCTCGGCGAACAGCCACTTGGCGAGCACCACCTTCTGCTGGTTGCCGCCCGAGAGATTCACCACCGGCTGCGCCACGCCCGCGCAGCGGATGGCCAGCCGGCGCCGGTATTCGCTGGCAGCGCTGAACTCGCGCCCGGTGTCGATCACGCCGGCGCTGGAGACGGCGGCCAGGTTGGCCAGCGTCACGTTGTGCGCGATCGAGTCGTCGAGCACCAGGCCCAGCGCCTTGCGGTCCTCGGTGACGTAGGCCAGGCCCTGCGCCACGGCGCGGTCGATGCGGCTGACGTCGACACGCTGGCCGCGCATGCGCACCTCGCCGCTGATGCGGTGCCCCCACGAGCGGCCGAACACGCTCATCGCGAACTCGGTGCGCCCGGCGCCCATCAAGCCGGCGATCCCCACGATCTCGCCGCGGCGCGCGCGGAAGTCCACGCCCTTGATGAACAGCCGGTCGTGGTGCTCGGGGTGGTAGACGCGCCAGTCGTCGACCTCGAACACCACCTCGCCCACGTGCGGCGTGCGGCGCGGGTAGCGGTCGGCCATCTCGCGGCCCACCATCAGCCGCACCACCTCGCGCTCGGGCACCGGCTGCGCGCGCGCGTCGAGCGTGGCCACCGTGCTGCCGTCGCGGATCACGGTCACGGTGTCGGCCACCTTGGCCACTTCGTTGAGCTTGTGCGAGATCAGGATGCAGGCGATGCCGTGCGACTTCAGCTCCAGCAGCAGCGCGAGCAGCGCATCGCTGTCGGTCTCGTTGAGGCTCGCCGTCGGCTCGTCAAGGATCAGCAGCCGCACCTCCTTGGCCAGCGCCTTGGCGATCTCCACCAGCTGCTGCTGGCCCACGCCGAGGTCGGTGACCCGCGTCGTCGGCGGGGCCTTGAGGCCGACCTTGTCGAGCAGCGCCTGGGTGGCGCGGAACGATTCGAACCAGTCGATCACCCCGCCGCGCGAGCGCTCGTTGCCGAGAAAGATGTTCTCTGCGATCGACAGCAGCGGCACCAGCGCCAGCTCCTGGTGGATGATGATGACGCCCACGCGCTCGCTGTCGCCGATGCCGGCGAAGCGCCGCTCCTGGCCATCGAAGACGATGCGCCCGTCGTAGCTGCCGTGCGGATACACGCCGGAGAGCACCTTCATCAGCGTCGACTTGCCGGCGCCGTTCTCGCCCACCACGGCGTGGATCTCGCCGGCCTTGACCTCGAGGTTCACGTCGCGCAGCGCCACCACGCCGGGGAACGTCTTGGTGATCCCCCGCATCTCGAGCAGGGCGGTCATGTCGGATCCACATCGACAAGCGGCCCGTCCTTCGAGCCAAACGTGCCAAGCCAAGCGGCCGCCGCGGATCCGGCTGCGCCGGTCTGCTGGCGGCGCCTCCTCGGGGGGAGGCGCCGCAGGCGCTCCGGGGGGGTCATTTGACTTGGCTTTCCTTGTAGTAGCCGCTGCCGATCAGGACTTCCTTCCAGTTTGACGCGTCGACGCTCACCGGCTTGAGCAGGTACGAGGGCACGACCTTGACGCCGTTGTTGTAGGTCTTGGTGTCGTTGATCTTGGGCTGCTTGCCCGACAGCACGTCGTCGATCAGCTCGACCGTCACCTTGGCGAGCTCGCGCGTGTCCTTGAAGACCGTGCTGTACTGGTCGCCGCGCAGAATCGCCTTGACCGACGGCACCTCGGCGTCCTGGCCGCTGATCACCGGCATCGGCTGCTGCGGCGTGCCGTAGCCCACGCCCTTGAGCGACGAGATGATGCCGATCGACAACCCGTCGTAGGGCGACAGCACCGCGTCGACGCGGTCCTTGCCGTAGTAGGCCGACAGCAGGTTGTCCATGCGCGCCTGCGCCACCGCGCCGTCCCAGCGCAGCGTGCCGACCTTCTGCATGCCCATCTGCTTGCTGCGCACCACCAGCTTGCCGCTGTCGAGGTAGGGCTTGAGCACCGACAGCGCGCCGTCGTAGAAGAAGAAGGCGTTGTTGTCGTCGGGGCTGCCGCCGAACAGCTCGATGTTGAACGGCCCCTTGCCCTGTTTGAGGCCGAGCTTGTCGACGATCGAGCCGGCCTGCAGCACACCGACCTGGAAGTTGTCGAACGTGGTGTAGTAGTCGACGTTCTTCGAGCCACGGATCAGGCGGTCGTAGGCGATCACCTTGATGCCCTGGTCGGCGGCCTTCTGCAGCGCGCCCGACAGCGTGGTGCCGTCGATCGCCGCGATCACCAGCACCTTGACCTTCTTGGTGATCATGTTCTCGACCTGCGCCAGCTGGTTCGGGATGTCGTCCTCGGCGTACTGCAGGTCGGCCTTGTAGCCCTTGTCCTTCAGGCTCTTGACCATGCTGTCGCCGTCGGAGATCCAGCGTGCCGACGATTTGGTGGGCATCGAGACGCCGACGGTGCCCTTGTCTTGGGCGGGGCTCGCCGCGGCCAGCAGCAGCGCGCCGGCGGCCACGCCGAGGCGAAGGAACAGATGACGACGCATGAAGAGTCTCCTGTGGTTGACGTGGTTCAAACGGGCCTCTCAGCGGCCCCAGCGCAGCACCAGCGGATCGAGCCGCCGCGCCGTGCGCAGCAGGCCGTCGCGCACCGCCGGCTGCATCGGCGGGAACGGGTGGCGCGGCGCGTCGCAAGCGATCACGCCGCCTTCCTTCATCAAGGCCTTGGCGGCCAGCAATCCACACTGGCGGTTCTCGACGTTGATCAACGGCAGCCAGCGCTGGTAGTGGTCGAACGCCTCGTCGCGCCGGCCGGCGGCGAACGCATCGACGATCAGCCGCATGCCGTCGGGATAGCCACCGCCGGTCATCGCGCCGGTGGCACCGGCCTCGAGGTCGGGCATCAGCGTGATGCCTTCCTCGCCGTCCCACGGACCTTCGATGGCATCGCCGCCAAGGCGGATGAGTTCGCGCAGCTTGCTCGCAGCGCCTGCGGTCTCGATCTTGAAGTACGACACCTGCTCGATCTCGCGCGCCATGCGCGCCAGCAGCGGCGCGCTCAGCGCGGTGCCGCTGACCGGTGCGTCCTGGATCATGATGGGGACGCGAACCGCATCGGACAGGCGTTGGAAGAACTCGACGATCGCGCCCTCGGGAACGCGGATCGTGGCGCCGTGGTACGGCGGCATCACCATCACCATCGCCGCGCCGAGCGCCTGCGCGCGGCGCGAGCGCGCGATGGTGATCTGCGTGCTGAAGTGCGTGGTGGTCACGATCACCGGCACGCGGCCGGCGACGTGCTCGATGATCGTGCGTGCGAGCAGCTCGCGCTCGTCGTCGCCGAGCACGAACTGCTCGGAGAAGTTGGCCAGGATGCACAGCCCCTGCGAGCCGGCGTCGATCATGAAATCGACGCAGCGCGTCTGGCTCGCGAGGTCGAGCTCGCCGGCCTCGTCGAACGTGGTGGGAACCACCGGAAAGACGCCGCGGTAGCGCGCGGTGGCTGGCATGGAGGGTTCCTCGCGAAGATGGCTCCGGCCGCGGTTTGCGGCCGGAAGGAAGGGTTGGTCGTCAGAAATAAAGTAAGCCTATATTGCAAAAACCACCCCAGTACAAACCCTGTTTCGGCGCAGTTGGGTGACTTTTAGTATGACTAAATGCTCTACGAGGCGCCCATGGTCACGCTTGCTCGGTATCCCAGTCTGGTCGATCGCGTCGTGCTCATCACGGGCGGTGCCACCGGCATCGGCGAGACGCTGGTCGAGCAGTTCGTGGCGCAGGGAGCGCGCGTCGGCTTCATCGACATCGATGCGCCGAACGCCGACGCGCTGGTCAAGCGCCTGACGCCTGGCGCGAAGACGCCGCCGCTGTTCGTGCGCACCGACATCACCGACACGCCCGCGCTCGAGGCGGCGATCGACACCGTGCGGCAGAAGTTCGGCCCGATCACCGCGCTGCTCAACAACGCCGCCAACGACCAGCGCCACAAGATCGAAGCCACCACGCCCGAGTATTGGGACAGTGCGATCGCGGTGAACCTGAAGCACCAGTTCTTCGCCGCCAAGAAGGTCAGCGCCGACATGAAGGCCGCCGGCGGCGGCTCGATCGTCAACTTCGGCTCGGTGAGCTGGAAGCTCAAGCAGGGTGGCATGCCGGTCTACACCACCGCGAAGTCGGCGGTGCAGGGCCTCACGCGCAGCCTGGCGCGCGACTTCGGGCCGTTCAACATCCGCGTCAACACCATCGTGCCGGGCTGGGTGATGACCGAGAAGCAGAGGCGGCTGTGGCTCGACGAGGCTGGCAAAGCCGACAAGGCGCGCGGCCAGTGCATCAACCGCGACCTGATGCCGATCCACATCGCCAGCATGGCGATGTACCTGGCGGCCGACGACAGCGAGATGTGCACCGCGCAGGACTTCATCGTCGACGGCGGCTGGGTCTGACGCCGCCACGCGCACCCCGCCACGGCAACCCACAACGAACAGATCTGCGGCTCGAAGCAGACCTCACTTCCATCCACGTCTGAGGAGACACGCATGAACCAGCCAAGAAGAACCGTGATCGCTGCGCTCGCGGCCGCGGGCCTGCCTGTGCCGCTGTGGGCGCAGAAGAAGATCGTGCTCGGCTTCGCGCAGATCGGCGCCGAGAGCGAGTGGCGCACCGCCAACACCGAGTCGATCAAGTCGTCCGCCAAGGAGGCGGGCATCGAACTGAAGTTCTCCGATGCGCAGCAGAAGCAGGAGAACCAGATCAAGGCGCTGCGCTCGTACATCGCGCAGAAGGTCGACGTGATCGCGTTCTCGCCGGTGGTGGCCTCGGGCTGGGGCACGGTGCTGCGCGAGGCCAAGGCCGCCAAGATCCCGGTGATCCTGTCGGACCGCGCGGTCGACGAGAAGGACGACAGCCTGTGGGTCAGCTTCATGGGCTCGGACTTCACCGAGGAAGGCCGCAAGGCCGGCCGCTGGCTGCTCGAGAACTACAAAGGCCAGGGCGACGTCAACATCGTCGAGCTGCAGGGCACGGTGGGCTCGGCGCCGGCGATCGACCGCAAGAAGGGCTTCGAGGAAATCATCAAGGCGCAGCCGCGCTTCAAGATCATCCGCTCGCAGACCGGCGACTTCACGCGCGCCAAGGGCAAGGAGGTGATGGAGGCGTTCCTCAAGGCCGAGGGCAAGAAGATCAACGTGCTGTACGCGCACAACGACGACATGGCGATCGGCGCGATCCAGGCGATCGAAGAGGCGGGCCTCAAGCCGGCCAAGGACATCACCATCATCTCGATCGACGCGGTGAAGGGCGCGTTCGAGGCGATGATCGCCGGCAAGCTCAACGTCAGCGTCGAGTGCAGCCCGCTGCTCGGGCCGCAGCTGATGGAGGCGGTGAAGGACCTGGTGGCCGGCAAGACGCTGCCCAAGCGCATCGTCACCAAGGAAGGCATCTTCCCGATGGAGGTCGCCGCCAAGGAGTTCCCGAGCCGGAAGTATTGACCACCCCCGTAGCGGCCTAGCGGCCGCCTCCCCCTCGAAGGGGGCAACACCAGCGGACCGGCGAAGCCGGATCCGCGGTGTTCGCTGGGGGATGCGCCGCTGAAGCGGCGCAGGTCGAAGCGCACTCCATGCCGAGCGGATCCGAGCAGCAACCGATCGTGCTTGAAGCGCGCGGCCTGTCGCGCGCCTTCACCGGCGTGCAGGCGCTGCGCGACGTCGACTTCGCACTGCGTGCCGGCGAGGTGCACGCGGTGATGGGCCAGAACGGCGCCGGCAAGTCGACGCTGATCAAGGTGCTGACCGGCGTCTTTCCGCCCGACCGCGGCGAGCTGCGCCTGCACGGCGCGCCGATCGCGCCGGAGTCGCCGGCGGCCGCGCAGCGCCTGGGCATCAGCACGGTGTACCAGGAGGTCAACCTGTGCCCGAACCTGTCGGTCGCGGAGAACATCTTCGCCGGCCGCTACCCGCGCAAGGGCGCCGCCGGCCTGTGGCGCATCGACTGGGCGCGTATGCACGCCGACGCGCATGCGCTGCTGGCGCGGCTGAACCTCGACATCGACGTCACGCGGCTGCTGGCCAGCTACTCGGTGGCGGTGCAGCAGATGGTGGCCATCGGCCGCGCGCTGGCGGTGTCCGCGCGCGTGCTGGTTCTCGACGAGCCGACCTCGAGCCTCGACGAGGGCGAGGTGCAGCGCCTGTTCGACGTGATGCGGCGGCTGCGCGGCGAGGGCATGGCGATCCTGTTCGTCACCCACTTCCTCGACCAGATGTACGCGGTCAGCGACCGCATCACCGTGCTGCGCAACGGCGAGCGCGTCGGCGAGTACCTCAAGGACGAGCTGCCGCCGGCGGCGCTGATCCGCGCGATGGTCGGCCGCGAGCTGGGCGCTGCGGCGGTCAAGCAGGCGCCCGATGCGGCCGCGACGTCGCGCGCCGCCACGCCGGCGCTGCACGCCAGCGGCATCGGACGTCGCGGCCTGCTGCACCCGGTGGACCTGAGCCTGCACCGCGGCGAGGTGGTCGGCGTCGGCGGGCTGCTCGGCTCGGGGCGCACCGAGCTCGCCCGCCTGCTGTT
>DATJYZ010000267.1:0-11135 GCA_035499355.1 Burkholderiaceae bacterium
GCCATGATGCGACAGGCCGAAAGCGATGGCTTCGTCACCGCCGAGCAACTGGCGATGGTGACGCTGCACGAGACGCCCGATGCGCTGCTCGACGACATCGCGGCGTTGGCCGCAGCCGCCACGCCCGAGGACCTGCGCCGCATTTGAGGCGGCGCGGCGCGCGCGTCAGACGGCGGCTTCGTTGGTTTCGCCGGTGCGGATGCGCACCACCTGCTCGACCGCGGTGACGAAGATCTTGCCGTCGCCGATCTTGCCGGTCTTGGCTGCCTTGACCACCGCATCGATGCAGCGCTCGACCTCGCCGTCCTTGACCACCACCTCGATCTTCACCTTGGGCAGGAAGTCGACCACGTACTCGGCGCCGCGATAGAGCTCGGTGTGGCCCTTCTGACGGCCGAAGCCCTTGACTTCGGTGACCGTCAAACCCGAGACGCCGACCTCGGCCAGTGCTTCGCGCACTTCTTCGAGCTTGAACGGCTTGATGATCGCGGTGATCTGCTTCATGGCGAACTCCGGCGTTGGCGATGCACGTCGATCGCATTTAAGCACGGAACCCCGACGTGATGGGGTAGCGCCAATCGCGTCCGAACGCACGGTGCGTGATGCGGATGCCGATCGGAGCTTGCCTGCGCTTGTACTCATTCACCTTGATGAGGCGCGTCACACGCTCCACGTCGGTGCGTGCGAAGCCCGCGGCAACGATCTGCTCGATGCTCTGGTCCTCTTCCATGTAACGCGCCAGGATCGCGTCGAGCACGTCGTAGGGCGGCAGGCTGTCCTGGTCGGTCTGGTTGGGGCGCAACTCGGCCGATGGTGCGCGGGTGATGATGCGCTCGGGAATCACGGGTCCCACCGATCCGTCGGCCAGCCGGTTGGGCTGCTGGTTCTTCCAGTTCGCGAGCCGGTAGACCAGCGTCTTGGCGACGTCCTTGATGACCGCGAAGCCGCCGGCCATGTCGCCGTACAGCGTGCAGTAGCCGGTGGCCATCTCGCTCTTGTTGCCGGTGGTCAGCACGATCGAACCGTGCTTGTTCGACAGCGCCATCAGCAGCGTGCCGCGGATGCGCGCCTGAATGTTCTCTTCGGTGGCGTCTTCGGGCAGACCACGGAACTCCTGCGCCAGCGACGCGCGGAAGGCGTCGAACATCGGCGCGATCGCGATCTCGTCGTAGCGCACGCCCAGGCGCTGCGCCATCTCGCGCGCATCGAGCCACGAGATATCGGCGGTGTACGGCGACGGCATCATCACCGCGCGCACACGGTCGGCGCCCAGTGCATCAACGGCGATCGCCAGCACCAGCGCCGAGTCAATGCCACCGGACAGGCCGATCACCGCACCGGGAAATCGGTTCTTGCCGAGGTAGTCGCGCACGCCCATCACGAGCGCGCTCCAGGCTTGCTGCTCCAGGCTCGGTACCTCGTGGCACTCGCCGCTGGGGGCGCCGTCCTCGTCGAGCGTCACCCACACCAATCCTGGCTCGAAGCTCTTCCCACGCACGACGATGCGGCCACGTGCGTCGGCAACGAACGACGCACCATCGAAGACGACTTCGTCCTGGCCGCCCACCAAATGGGCATACAGCAACGGCACGCCCACTGTTTGTGCACGCTCGGCCATGCGCGCCTCGCGCTCCTCCCCCTTGTCCAGGTGGAAGGGTGACGCGTTGAGCACGCACAGCACTTGAGCGCCTGCGCTCACCGCGGCCGCCGCCGGCTCGTCGAACCAAGCGTCCTCGCAGATCAGCACACCGAAGCGCAGGCCACCGGCATCGAACACCACCGGCGGCAGCCCGGCCTCGCGGCCGCCCAGGAAGTAACGGCGCTCGTCGAACACCTGGTAGTTGGGCAGCTCACGCTTGCAATAGGTGGCCTGCACGCGTCCTTGCGCCAGCACCGACGCGGCGTTGAAGCACACCGGCGCCGCCAATGAGCGCGTGCGCTGCGCGTTCAGCGCGTGGCCGCGCGCCGGATGCCCGAGCAGCACCGACAGCCCGTGCAGCGACGCCAGTTCGCTCGCGAGCGCCTGCAACTGCTGTTCGCACGCGTCCATGAAAGCCGGGCGCAGCAACAGGTCTTCCGGCGGGTAGCCCGACAGCGCCAGCTCCGGTGCGATCATCAACGCCGCGCCGCCGGCATGCGCCGCGCGTGCGGCCTCGGCAATCAGCTTCGCGTTGCCGGCCAGGTCGCCGACGGTGGGATTGATTTGCGCCAGCGCGACGCGAACCTTGGACACGTGCAACGGTGACGGTGAGCGGGTGACGACCAAGCGCGAAGCGACGCGCAACGCGAGCGAAAACGGTCCGGACGATTATGTCATCCGGGTCATCGACGACCCGGCGGCGCTGGATTCGTCGGCGTGGGACGATCTGCTGGCCCGGCAGGCGTCGCCGACGCCGTTCATGCGCGCCGCCTATCTGCAGGCGCTGCACGTGTCGCGCAGCGCCTGGCCACGCTCGGGATGGTCGCCGCGTTTCGTCACGCTGTGGTCCGGCTCACAGCTGTGCGCGGCGGCCCCGGCCTACCTAAAGACGCACTCATGGGGCGAGTACGTATTCGATTGGGCGTGGGCCGACGCCTACCAGCGCCACGGCCTGCGCTACTACCCCAAGCTGCTGGTCGCCGTGCCGTTCACGCCGGTGCCGGGTACGCGCCTGATGGCCGCCGATGACCGCGCGCGCGATGTGCTGGTACAGGCGCTCACGCGGCTGACCCGCGAGGCCGATCTGTCGTCGGCGCACGTGCTGTTCCACGACGAACAGGACGCCCTGGCCTTGCAACGCGCCGGCTGGTTCGCGCGCCACAACGTGCAGTTTCATTGGACACGCGAGGCCGCGGAAGCGCCACGCGATTTCGCCGACTTTCTCGCGCGCATGCAGCACGACAAGCGCAAGAAGATCAACCAGCAGCGCCGCAAGGTGGCCGACGCCGGCGTGGTGTTCACCGTGCACGAAGGCGCGGCGATCGACGAGCCCTTGTGGGACTTCTTCCACCGCTGCTACACCCTGACCTACCAGGCCCATGGCTCGACACCGTATCTCACGCGCTCGTTCTTCGCCGCGATGGCACGCTCGATGGGCGAGCACTGGGTGCTGTTCGTCGCGCGCCTCGGCGGTGAGCCGATCGCGGTGTCGCTGATCGCGCTGGATCGCGAGCGCCGCGCCGCATTCGGCCGCTACTGGGGTGCGACGCGATTCATCGACAGCCTGCATTTCGAGGCCTGCTACTACCAGCCGCTGCAATGGTGCATCGCCAACGGGATCGAACGCTTCGAAGGCGGCGCGCAGGGCGAGCACAAGATGGCGCGCGGCCTGATGCCCGCGCCGACCGCGTCGTCGCACTGGCTGGCGCACCCCGCCTTCGCGCGCGCGGTCGACGAGTTCTTGCTCGCCGAGCGCGACGGCATGCGCCAGTACGTCGACGAGCTGAACGAGCGCGCACCGTTCCGGCGCACGCCCTGAGCGACTGCGCAGGCCTCAGGGCTGCTTGAAGTCGCCGGCCAGCACGAAGGCCATCAGCTCGGGCTTGATCTGCGCACGCAGCGCCTGACTCACCGGGCCGGCCTGCAGCGCTCCGAGCGCCGCGTCGACGCGGCCGGCGAACGCAAACGTGCGGTCGAGGTCGAGATTGCGCTGCAGCGACGAAGCCAGCCGGTCATCCTGCGCACGAGCCAGGCGGCGGAAGTTGAGCAATGCCACCTTGGCCGAGGCGACCTCCTGCTCGCTGAACCCCTCCTTGACGGCGCGGCCGAGTTCTTCACGGTATGCGGCTTCGACCTTGTCGCCATTCTGCGGCGCGAAGATCGCGCCACCGAGCCACAGCGTGTGGGCGTCCAGGTCGCCCCAGTCGAGGTAGCTGTAGACGTCGTAAGACAACCCTTCGCGCTCGCGGATGCGCTTGAACAGCCGCGAGTCGCCGCCGCCGCCGAGGATGAAGTTGGCGAGCATCAACGCCGGATGGATGGCGTCACTGTCCGACAGCGGCAAGTGCAGCTCGACGCCGAGGGTCGCGTTCTGCTTGTCGGGCGTGCGCACCACCTCGCGGCCCGGCGCCATGGCAAAGCTCGGCCGCGGCACGCGTGCCGCCGGCTCGCTGGCCACCCAGTCGCCGAAGCCGGTGGCGAGCGCTCGACGCAACGCCTCCGCGTCGAAGTCGCCCACCGCGGCGAAGCGCGCCTGAGAAGCGCCATAGAAGCGGGCATGGAAATCCTTCATCTTCTCCAGCGTCACCGCCTGCGAATCTTCGAGCCGCTCGTCGAAGCTGCGCGCGTGGCGCACGTCGCCGCGCGGATATGGATCGCCGCGGCGCGCCATCGCATTGCTGACGATGGCTTGCGGGTCGTCACGCTGCGCCTGGATGTCGGCGGCGGTCTGGCGCTTGAGCTCGTCGAGCGCGGTGGCCGGGAACGTCGGCGTCCGCAGCAACTGCGCCAGCAGCGTGATCGCGTCGACCACCGTGTCGCGGTGCGACAGCATCGTGACCTTCACCTCGTCGCCGCTCGAACCGATCTGCAACTCCGACTTCAGCGCATCGAGCTGATCCTGGATCTGCACGCGCGTCAGCCCCGCACCACCCTTGTCGATCATCGCCGCGGTGAACTCGGAGACCTCGCGCTGACCCGTCAGGCTGCGCTCGTTGCCCAGGCGCAGCGCCATCGAGACGCGCACGGTCTGGCCGCGCGTGGGTTTGGGCAGCAGCGCCACCTTCATGCCGTTGGCCAGCGCCAGGCGTTGCGTCTTGGCGTCGATGTTCGCCGGCGACGAGTCGAACGCCGCCACCGCGGCGGCCGACGCCTGCGGTTTGAAGGTCTTCATCTGCGCGGCCACATCCACCGCCTCGGGCGTTGGCGAGCGCAGCGGCTTGTCGGTGGGCACGTAGGTCGCCAGCGTGCGGTTCGACGGCACGAGCTGGGCCGCGGCCACGCGCTGCACCGTCTCGCGCGTCATCGCCTTGACGCGGTCGCGGTCGAGGAACAGCAGCCGCCAGTCGCCCTGCGCCACCGTCTCCGACAGCACGAGGCCGATGGTCTCGGGGTTGCTGTACTGCTGATCCCAGTTCTTCAGCCACTTGAGCTGGGCGCGCTTGAACTCCTCGTCGGTGATCGGCTCGCTGCCGAGCCCTTCGACCACGCGAGTCAGTTCCTCGGTGCCGCGCGCCGGGTCCTGCCCGGCCGAGAATTGGGCACCGAACAGGGCGACGCCGGGGTCGGCCATCGCCAGCGACTCGGCGTAGACCGCCGATGCCAGCCCGGCCTCGACCAGGCGCTTGTGCGCGCGCCCCGACGGGCTGTCGCCGACGATCAGCGACACCAGTTCCATCGCCGGGTAGTCAGGGTCGGCTCCGGCCGGGACGTGATAGCCGAGCATGATCTGCGGCACCCCGCCGACCCGCCGCAGCGTGACGCTGCGTTCGCCGTCCTGCACCGGATCGATCGTGTACAGCCGCGGCAGCACGCGCTTGGGCTTGGGGATGCGGCCGAACGACTGCTCGATCCAGCCCATCGTGCGCGCCGGATCGAACTTGCCCGAGACGATCAGCGTCGCGTTGTCGGGCTGGTAGTACAGGCGATAGAAGGCCTGCAGGCGGCCGATGTCGACGTTTTCGACGTCGCTGCGCGCGCCGATCGTCGACTTGCCGTAGTTGTGCCACTGGAACATCGCCGCCAGCGTCTTCTCGAACAGGATGCGGCCGGGGTCGTTCTCCCCCATCTCCATCTCGTTGCGCACCACCGTCATCTCGGTGTCGAGGTCCTTGCGCGCGATGAACGAGTTGACCATCGCGTCGGCCTGCCAGCCGAGGTACCAGCGCAGGTTCTCGTCGTTGGCCGAGAAGCTGGCGAAATAGTTGGTGCGGTCGACCCAGGTCGAGCCGTTGGCGCGCAGGCCACGCTTGGAGAACTCGGCCCACACCGTGCGGTGCGTGGGTGTGCCTTTGAAGATCAGGTGCTCGAGCAGGTGCGCCATGCCCGTCTCGCCGTAGTTCTCCTGCCGCGAGCCGACGTGATAGGTCACGTTGACGGTGGTGGTGGGCTTGCTGTCGTCGGGCGCCAGCAGGACTTGCAAGCCGTTGGGCAGCCGGTACTCGGTGATGCCCTCGACCTCGGTCACCGGCTTCGGCAGCGCCGCCGCCGACAGCGCGGCCACCACTCCGCCGGCGGCGACGAGCATCTTCACGATGCGCATGAACACTCCTGAACGCCAGCACCGCGGCCGGCTGCGGCCGGCAGTGTAGACAGACGCCCTGAACGGACGCTGCGCCGTGCGACGAATGACCGATCGACCGGTGTGGGCGGCGGTGTTCAGCCGCGCTCGCGCGCAGCCCACGCCGCCATGCCGGTGCGCACCTCGGCACGCGCCGCGTCCGGGCCCTGCCAACCGAGCACCTTGACCCACTTGCCGTGCTCGAGGTCCTTGTAGTGCTCGAAGAAGTGCTGGATCGTCTTCAATCGCAGCGGGTTGAGGTCCGAGTACGCCTGCCACTGCGTGTACAGAGAGAGGATCTTGTCGATCGGCACCGCCAGCAGCTTGTTGTCGCCGCCCGCCTCGTCTTCCATCTGCATCAGCCCGAGCGGCCGGCAGGTGACCACCACGCCGGAGATCAGCGGCACCGGCGTGATCACCAGCACGTCGACGGGATCGCCGTCGTCGGCCAGCGTGTTCGGGATGTAGCCGTAGTTGCACGGGTAGTGCATCGACGTCGACATGAAGCGGTCGACGAACAGCGCGCCCGAGCCTTCGTCGACTTCGTACTTGATCGGGTCGGCGTTCATCGGAATCTCGATGATCACGTTGAACTCATCGGGCGCGCGCGCTCCGGGACCGACGTTGTGCAGACTCATTTCGTGCTCGCGCTCACAAGGGGAAACCCCGATTTTAGGCGCCCGGCGCCGGGGCGTCGGCGGGGCGCCACACAACATCCCTTAGGATGCGCGCCGAGCGAACCGCGCCGCCGGCTCCCGACGCCGGCCCCGGAAGCAGTGGTCGCGACAAAATCAGCCGTTGAATGAGGAAGGAGAGTTCTCCATGTCGATGACCATGGCGTTGACTGTGGCGCTGGCCTGCGGGTTGGCCGCAGTGGTTTACGGATTCGTGCAACGCGGGCTCATCTTGAGCAAGGACGCGGGCAATGCCCGCATGCAGGAGATCGCCGGGGCCGTCCAGCAGGGCGCTGCCGCCTATCTGGCGCGCCAGTACCGCACGATCGCGATCGTCGGCGTCGTGCTGGCCATCCTGATCGCGATCTTCCTCGGCGGCAAGACGGCTGCGGGGTTCGTGCTCGGCGCCGTCCTGTCGGGCGCCTGCGGCTTCATCGGCATGAACGTGTCGGTGCGCGCCAACGTGCGCACCGCGCAGGCGGCGACGCAAGGCATCGGGCCGGCGCTCGACGTTGCGTTCAGGGGCGGCGCGATCACCGGCATGCTGGTGGTCGGGCTCGGGCTGCTCGGCGTGGGCGCGTTCTTCTGGTACGTGTCTGGCGGCAGCAACGTCGACCCCGAGACGCTGAAGCCGCTGCTCGGCCTGGCCTTCGGCTCGTCGCTGATCTCGATCTTCGCGCGCCTGGGTGGCGGCATCTTCACCAAGGGCGCCGACGTCGGCGCCGACCTGGTGGGCAAGGTCGAAGCCGGCATTCCAGAAGACGATCCGCGCAATCCGGCGGTGATCGCCGACAACGTCGGCGACAACGTGGGCGACTGCGCCGGCATGGCGGCCGACCTGTTCGAGACCTACGCGGTGACGCTGATCGCCACCATGGCGCTGGGCGCGTTGATGGTCAAGGGCGCCACGCTCGCGGCGGTGGTGTATCCGCTGCTGCTGGGCGGCGTGTCGATCATCGCGTCGATCATCGGTTGCTCGTTCGTCAAGGCCAGCCCCGGCATGAAGAACGTGATGCCGGCGCTGTACAAGGGCCTGATCGTCGCCGGCGTGATCTCGCTGATCGCGTTCTACTTCGTCACCACGGCGATGTTTGCGCAGCCGGCGGAGATGTCCGACGGCTCGAGGGTCAGCGCGATGTCGCTGTTCGGCGCCTGCGTGGTGGGCCTGGTGCTCACCGCCGCGATGGTGTGGATCACCGAGTACTACACCGGGACCGACTTCAAGCCGGTGAAGCACGTGGCGCAGGCCTCGACCACCGGGCACGCCACCAACATCATCGCCGGCATCGGCGTCAGCATGAAGAGCACGGCCTGGCCGGTGCTGTTCGTCTGCATCGCGATCTTCGTCTCGTACAAGCTGGCGGGACTGTTCGGCATCGCGATCGCTGCCACCTCGATGCTCAGCATGGCCGGCATCATCGTCGCGCTCGACGCCTACGGCCCCATCACCGACAACGCCGGCGGCATCGCCGAGATGGCCGATCTGCCCGACAGCGTGCGCGACATCACCGACCCGCTCGACGCGGTGGGCAACACCACCAAGGCGGTGACCAAGGGCTACGCCATCGGCTCGGCCGGCTTGGCCGCGCTGGTGCTGTTCGCCGACTACACACACTCACTCGAGACGCGTGGCATTCACGCCAGCTTCGATCTCTCCAACCCCAACGTGATCATCGGCCTGTTCATCGGTGGCCTGATTCCGTACCTGTTCGGTGCCATGGCGATGGAGGCCGTGGGCCGCGCGGCGGGCTCGGTGGTGGAGGAAGTGCGCCGCCAGTTCCGCGAGATCAAGGGCATCATGGAAGGCACCGCCAAGCCCGAATACGGCAAGGCGGTCGACATGCTCACCGGCGCGGCGATCAAGGAGATGATGATCCCGTCGCTGCTGCCGGTGGTGGTGCCGATCCTGGTGGGCCTGCTGCTCGGCGCCGAGGCGCTCGGCGGCCTGCTGATGGGCACCATCGTCACCGGCCTGTTCGTCGCCATCAGCATGTGCACCGGCGGCGGCGCCTGGGACAACGCCAAGAAGTACATCGAAGACGGCCATCACGGCGGCAAGGGCAGCGACGCGCACAAGGCCGCGGTCACCGGCGACACCGTGGGTGATCCCTACAAGGACACCGCCGGTCCGGCCGTGAACCCGCTGATCAAGATCATCAACATCGTGGCGCTGCTGATCGTGCCGCTGCTGCCGGTGTCCGGCAGCGATGCGATGAAGACGGCCGCGCAGACGGCGGCCAACGCAGCGTCGATCAGTGTCGAAGGCGAAGTCGTCAAGTTCTTCTTTGCCATCGACAAGGCCGACCTGCCCGATGGTGCGGCCAAGGCGCTGTCCAGCGTGATCAAGGGAGTGGCCGCAGGCAAGAAGGCCGTGATCAGCGGCTACCACGACTCCACCGGCGACCCGGAGAAGAACGCCGAGCTGGCCAAGCAGCGCGCCTTCGCCGTGCGCGACGCACTCAAGGCCGCCGGTGTGGACGAATCCAAGATCGAGCTGAAGAAACCCGAACAGACCAGCGCCGGCAACTGGGCCGACGCGCGTCGCGTCGAGGTGACGCTGCAATAAGCGTTGCAACCGGGCGCCCGAGCCGGCCACCACGGCCGGCTCTTTTCTTTTCGGCGCGCGCGGCTAGAACAGTTCCGGGATGAACTTGCTCGAGAAGTCGGGTGACTTGATCGAGGTATCGATCTTGCGCTTGGGCAGCTTGACCTTCTCGCGCTTCATCGCCTTGTAGGGCACGCTGGCGAGCAGGTGGCTGATGATGTTCAGGCGGGCGCGTTTCTTGTCGTTCGAGCGCGCGATGTGCCACGGCGCGTAGACAGTGTCGGTGCCCGCGACCATGTCGTCACGGGCGCGCGTGTACTCGTTCCACGCGGTGTAGGACTTGATGTCCATCGGCGACAGCTTCCAGATCTTGCGCCCGTCGTTGATGCGCGATTCCAAACGCTTGGTCTGCTCCTCGTGGTCGACCTCGAGCCAGTACTTCAGCAGGATGACACCCGACTCGACGATGGCCTTCTCCACCAGCGGGACCATCATGAGAAACTTCTGCGCCTGCTCCTGCGTGCAGAAGCCCATCACGCGCTCGACGCCGGCTCGGTTGTACCAGCTGCGGTCGAAGATCACGACCTCACCCTTGGCTGGCAGGTGCGGCATGTAGCGCTGGAAGAACATCTGGCCCTTCTCGCGCTCGGTCGGCGTGGGCAGCGCGATGACGCGAAATATCCGCGGGCTCACGCGCTCGGTGATCGCCTTGATGGTGCCGCCCTTGCCGGCGCCGTCGCGGCCTTCGAACACGATGCAGACCTTGAGGCCCTTGGCCACCACCCATTCCTGCAGCTTGACCAGCTCGACGTGCAGGCGCTCGAGCTCGCGCTCGTAGTCCTTGCCGCTCAGGCGCTCGGCGGCCGCGCTCGGCTTGTCGCTCTTCTTGCCGGTCTTCTTGGCGCTGTCCTTGCCTTTCGACTTCTTCGATGCGGTGGCGTTCATGGTCGGTCTCTCCGGGTTGACGGGTCAACGGAAGCTGGATCAGGTGGTTGCACCGGCCGGCGGCAGCATCATCGGGTATTTGGCGACCGCGCTTTCCAGGTTGAAGAACAAGCGCTCGCGGCCCATGGTCTGCCACAGGCCCGAGCGCTCCACGATGGCCCGCGTCTCCGCGTTCATGGCCGCCAGGCACAACGTGACGCCGCGCTCGCGCAGCCGCTGTTCGGCCTCGATCAGCAGTTTCATCGCGGTGTATTCGATGTCGAGCATGGCACTGCAGTCGATCACGATGACGCGCGCCTTCGTCTGTTCGGCGAGCTGCAGGATGCTCTCGCCCACGCGCTGCGCGTTGGCGAAGAAGATGCGCCCCTCGGCGCGCACCAGCAGCAGGCCGGGCCAGGTCTCGTCGCCCGGATGCTCCGGCGACAGCGGTCGGAACACATTGGTGCCGGGTTTGCGTCCGAGTTGATAGACCGGCGGGCTGTAGGCCTGATAGACCAACGATAGCAGCGACGCGATCACCGCGATCAGGATACCCTGCAGCGTGCCGAGCAGGATCACGCCGACGAAGGCGATCACCGCCCAGCGGAACTCGACCGCGCGCACGCGCAGGATCTCCTTGAACTCGGCGGGCCGGATGAGCTCCACCGAATAAGCGATCACCACGGCTGCCAACGCCGCCTGTGGCATCAGCGCGATCAGCGGCGCCAGCACCAGCATGGTGGCCACCGCCATCAGCGCGGTCACCAGCGCCGCGAGCTGCGTGCGCGCGCCGGC
>DATJYZ010000268.1:0-3907 GCA_035499355.1 Burkholderiaceae bacterium
GTGATCGATCGTCTGGCACACCGTGGCGCTGCCGGGCACGCACCGCGTCACCGAGACGAACGGCGTGTTGACCACCGGCAGTCCCGCTTGCACCAGATCGGCAGGCCCCTGGTCGACGACGATCGGCATCGTGTTCGCGGCCGGCGTCGGCGCGACCACGACGCTGGTGGTGGCCGGGGCTGCGCTGCCGCCGCCACAGGCGGCCAGCACCGCCGACGCGACGCACGCCAATGCGAGGCAGAGTCTCTTCATCGTGCTTCCTCTCCGACGTTCAGCGCAGAGCGCGGGGGTCGGTGCCGGCGGGCAGCAGCGCCGGCACGTGCGCCATGCCGACAAAGCCGCGCGGTGGCTGTGCGATGCTCAGCACCAGCGCGTCGGTGGACATCGAGAACACGTGGTGGCTGCCACGGTGGTTGCGTGCCGCCGCGACGTAGGCGTCGTAGCTCGAACCGAGCAGCGTCTTCAGGTCGGGTGCCACCGGGCCCGACCAGGCCACGGCGAACACGATGCCGGCGGGCGAGACGTACTCGCGCACGCGACCTCCCTGTGCGATGGTGATCTCGTGGCGCTCGTAACCGGCGCCGGCGGTGACCGTCAGCGCCGTGCCATGCAGGGCATCGCCATCGCGCACCACCGTCTCGGTCCGCGCACCGAGCGCGGCCCGACTCGCCGGTGCGCCGCACAGACACGACACCAGCAGCGGCGCCACGGCGCGTTGCAGGCCACTGCACGAGAGCAACGACTTCAGCGACTTCATCTGGCTACCTCCACGTGCATGGCGGACGCCAGCTTGGGCAGCCAACGTTTCCGATTCGCTGCGCGCGTTCAAAGTTCTGTCGCCGCATGCAGCGCGGTTCAGCCGACAGTCAGCCTCGGGCACATCCGCTAATCTCGCGGGCGGAGCAGCGAGACCACGAGGACGAGGAAACCGAGCCATGAATCGCCACCTCGCGTCGCTCTGCCTCTGCACATGGGCCGGCAGCGTCGCCGCGGTCCATGCCCAGAGCATCGAGCCGCGCGCCTACGCCAACGCGCCCGTGGGCATGAACTTCGTGATCGCCGGCGTGGCCTCCACCAACGGCGGCGCGGCGTTCGACACGCTGCCGATCACCGACCCGCACCTGCACACCACGAGCGCCGTGCTCGGCTATGCGCGCGCGCTCGACTTCTGGGGAAGTTCGGGCAAGGTCGACGTGGTGGTGCCGTACACCCGACTGTCGGGATCGGCCACCTACCAGGGCGGGCCGATCTCGCGCGAGATCGATGGCCCGGGCGATCCGCTGGTGCGCATGTCGGTCAACATCTACGGCGCTCCGGCGATGGCGCTGCCCGAGTTCCGCAGCTATCGGCAGGACCTGATCGTCGGCGCCAGCCTGCAGGTGTCGGTGCCGGCGGGACAATACGACGCCACCAAGCTCGTGAACATCGGCAGCCATCGCTGGTCGTTCAGGCCTGAGGTCGGCGCGTCGCAGGCCCTCGGCGCCTGGACGCTCGAGGGCGCCGCGGCGGTGACGCTGTTCACCACCAACGACGACTTCTTCAACGGCAACCGCCGGTCACAGGATCCGCTGTACTCGCTGCGGGCGCACGTGATCTACAACTTCGCGGGCGGCACCTGGGCCTCGGTCGACGGCACTGTGTACGCCGGAGGGCGCACCACGCTCAACGGCGTGCTCAACACCGACCTGCAGCAGAACTGGCGTGTCGGTGCGACGCTGGCGCTGCCGGTGGACGCACGCAATTCGGTCAAGGTCTACGCCAGCAACGGCGTCGCGGCACGCACCGGCAACAGCTTCGATCTGTTCGGGCTGGCCTGGCAGTATCGCTGGGGCGGTGGCCTATGACGCCCACGGATCGTCACGGCGCAGCAGCGCGCCGGCGCTCCAACAGCACCCGCACCGCGCCAAACGCCAACAACAGGCCCGCGACGACGGCCAGCAGGCCGGCCACCTGCAGCGCGGTCGGCACCTCGTCCAGCACGGGGATCGCCAGCAGCGGTGCCGCACCCGGCACCATCGCGCCGAAGAACGCCGCGCGGCCCGGACCCAGCAGCACCGCCGCGCGGCTGTACGCCAGCACCGCCACCAGGCCCGCGCCGAGGCCGTGCGCCACCGCCTGCAGCGCCACGAAGCCGGGCGCCGCGGCGTGCAGCGCGCGCGTGTCGCCGATCGCCGCGTACAGCGGTGCGAACATCGCCAGCGAGAGCACCACCGCGACACCGGTGACGCGCACCGCGTCGACGCGCCAGCGACGCGACAGTGCGCCGAACAGGCCCCAGCTGCAACCCGCGGCGGCGAACAGCGCATCGCCCAGCAGCACGGCCGCGCCTTCGGAGTGCAGCAGCGCATCGCCACCCATGAAACCCAGGCCGAGCAGCACGAAAGCGGCACCGGCCATCGTCTCGCGCGTGACCGGCGCGTGCGCCAGCCAGGCCGACAGCGCGAGGCCCGCGAGCATCTGACACGCCGGGGCGATCACCGCGCCGTGCGCCAGCGGCGCATAGGCGAAGCCGGTCATCATCAGCAGGCTGAACACCGGCCCCGACAGCGCCGCCAGCACCACGCCGCGCGCCCAGCCGATGCCGGCCAGATCGCGCAGGCCCCAATGCCACACGAACGGCAGCATCACCAGCGCACCGGGCGCGAAGCGCAGCAGCGTCATGTCGAGCGGACTCAGACCCGACTTGATGCCCAGCCGCGCCAGCACCGAATACACCGTCCAGATCGCCGCCGCCAACAGGCCCCAGGCGAGGCCGACGGCGACGGGCGATCGGGCCGACGGCGGCGAGGACATGTCGACGCGCTACGCCGCGTCGAGCGAACGCAGGCTCGCTTCGATCGCGGCGGCGGTGGCGGCCGGTCTTTCCATCGGGAACAGGTGGCTGCCGTCGAGCATCATGATGCGGCCGGCCGTCACGCGCTGCGTCAGCGCCATGCCGACCTGACGCATTTCGGCCGATTGCAGGCCACCGACGAACGCCACCGGGCACTTCAGCGGATGCCGGCGCAGCAGCCGATCCAGGTTGTCGGGCAGCGTGTTGTAGATGCGGGTCTCGACCTCGCGGTCGAAGGCGAGCACGCGCTGGCCGCTGTCGTCGTCGCGCGTGCCGTGCGCCACGTAGTCGTGCAGCACCTGCGGATCCCAGCGCGCGAAAGCCTTCTTGTGGCGAAAGTGCTCGAGCGCCGCGGCCTGCGACGGCCAGCTGTTCTTGCGCCGGCGGCTCACCGCACCGGGCGAGATCGAGCCGACGAGCGGCGTCAGCTTGATCGCACCCAGCGCCTGGGCCTTCCAGCCGCCGAGCAACGGCGAGTCGAGCAGCAGCACGCCGCGCGCGAGCCGGGGGTGACGCGCGGCGCACATCAGGCTGAGGAAGCCCCCCAGCGAATGGCCGACCAGCCAGGCGCGCTCGCCGACCTTGTCGACCTCGCGCTGCGCGAAGTCGTGCAGCTGCTGCACCAGATGCGGCCAGTTGTCGCTCACCGGGTAGCGCTCGTCGTGGCCGTAGCGCTCGACGGCGCGCACCACGAAGCCGCGGGCCCGCAGGCCCTTGAACAGAACGCCGTAGGTGGAAGCGGGAAAGCTGTTGGCGTGCGAGAAGACGATCAGGGACGACAAGGGCGCTCGCATCCGGCAGGTTCGCACCGGATCATAGGGGCGCTCGCGCGCCCGCTGCCGCGCCGACAGCGAGCGAGGTGCCCGCCCCGCGAACGCCGCTCGCGCGCCCGCTCAGGCAACCGCTCGAGCGCGGTTCGCGGTCAGGCCTTGCACGCCTTGCCGTGGTCGGCGTGGGCGCCCGCCGCCTTCGCTGCCTCCTCGGTCATGTACTCGCCCTTCTTGGTCTTGCCGTAGTACTTGGTGCCCGGGCAGTGATAGACCTTGGAGTCGGTGTTGACCCAGACCTGGCCCG
>DATJYZ010000269.1:0-5622 GCA_035499355.1 Burkholderiaceae bacterium
GCTGATGTCGAGCAACTCGAACCAGCGCGTCTGGCGCTCGTGATCGAGGCGCCGAATCTGCGAGGTGAGCGCGGTGCCATCCCACAGCAGTTGCGAGATGCTGAGCGCAACGCCGTTGTGATCGAACGTGTTGTTGGCGGCGGTGCGCGTCGAATAGCGGTCGTCGGTGCGTCCCGCGGCGGCCTCGGCATCGACGCGCGGCAGCCAGCCGGCGCGGGCCGCGCTCACCGCATCGAGCGATGCGCGCAGCGCGTTGACGCGCGCGGTGACGTCGGGGTTGGTCTCGAGGGACTTGCGCGCAGCCCTGGCCATCGGATCGTCGGCCTGCGCGAGTCCGCCCAGCGGCAGCAGCGCACACAGCGCGGCCAGGGCGATCGAACGGAAAGTCGACGTCATGCGGGCTTGAGGGTGACGCGTGTGCCAAAGCACCGCGCGGGGCGGCTGTTGCAAACCCGGCAAGTGTAGGGGGTCGCTTCAGCGATCCGGGGCGCCGCGGGCGCACCGAATCCGCCGTAAGTCACGCTCCGGTAGCAACTTGTTTCACGGTCCACCCGAGTTCGTGCGGCCTTGCCGGGCAGGGCACTCAAGTCGTTGCCGTGCGCGACGAAACAGGGAGAGCA
Organism: Burkholderiaceae bacterium; assembly: GCA_035499355.1. Lineage (GTDB taxonomy): Bacteria > Pseudomonadota > Gammaproteobacteria > Burkholderiales > Burkholderiaceae_C > JAEUPI01. The sequence goes on from DATJYZ010000269.1 coordinate 621, forward strand.
CGGTCTCTCCAGCGCCGTTGCTGGCCCAGCCATGCGACACCCACCGCATCCAGTCATGGCGACGTGTTGCAGCTTCGCGCGGCGCACGTGGCTGGCGCTCGCGTTGCTGGCACAGTCGCTGGCGCCGCTGGCGTGGGATGTCGAGCGCATGTCGCAGGCTGCGCAGCGGCTCGGCCCGCAGGCGGTGCAGGCGGTGCGCGTGCTGCAACCGCTGCTCGTCGGCCTGGCCGAGGCCGACGATGCGGCACGCCTCGATGGCGTGAACCGATTCTTCAATCGCCGCATCGTCTTCCGCGAGGACATCGAGGTGTGGCACGTCGAGGACTACTGGGCCAGCCCGTTGGAGACGTTGCAGCAGGGCATGGGCGACTGCGAGGACTTCGCAATCGCCAAGTACTTCAGCCTGCTTGCCACCGGCATGCCGGCGTCGCAACTGCGCCTGGTGTACGTGCGGCTGCAGGTCGGTGGCCCGCAGGGCCCGTCGCAGCCGCACATGGTGCTGGCGTACTACGCGAGCGCGCAGGCCGAGCCGCTGATCCTCGACAACCTGGTCACCGAGATCCGCCCCGCATCGCGGCGGCCCGATCTGACACCGGTGTTCAGCTTCAACAGCGAAGGCCTGTGGCAAGGCAACGGCGCGCAGCGCATGGGCGATCCGGTGGAGCGCCTGTCGCCGTGGCGCGATGTGCTGCGCAAGGCGCGAGCGGAAGGTTTCCTGTGACGGCGTGTCTTTCTCTTGACGATGGAGGTCGGCCATGTCGCTGATCCGACGAGTGAGTCTGCTGATGGTGCTGGTGGTGGTGCTGGCGCTGGTGGGCGGCGTGTTGACCACGCTGATCGCCGCGCGCGACACGCTGCAGACGCAGCTCAGCCTGAAGAACCGCGACAACGCACAGGCGCTCGCGCTCGCGCTGTCGCAGCAGCGCGGCGACCCGGCGTTGATGGATCTGGTGCTGGCGGCGCAGTTCGACACCGGGCACTACCGCAGCATCGCGCTCGCCGGCGGTGACGGACGGGCGCCGTTTCGCCGCGAAGCCGAGGCCTTGTCCACCGTGGCGCCGGCGTGGTTCGCGCGCGCGCTGCCGCTGCGTGCCGAGCCTGGCGTCGCGCAGGTGTCGGACGGTTGGCGACCGATCGGCCAGCTCGAGTTGGTGAGCCAATCGGCCTATGCCACCGACGCGCTGTGGCGAGCCGGCGCGCGCGCCGCCGAGCTGCTCGCGCTGGTGGGGCTGGCCGGCGGCGTGCTGGCGGTGTGGGGTCTGCGCGCGATCCGGCGCCCGCTCGAGGCCGCGGCCGAGCAGGCGCATGCGTTGCAGGAGGGCCGATTCGTCACCGTGCCCGAGCCCGATGTGGCGGAGCTGCGCCCGCTGGCACGCAGCATGAACACGATGGTCGATCGGCTGAGCGCGATGTTCGACACGCAGGCCAAGCAGGTCGAGGCGCTGCGCCAGCAGGTGCAGACCGACGCGCTGACCGGCCTGCTGAATCGCCGGCGCTTCATGCTCGAAGCCCAGCAGCGCTTCGAGTCGTCGGCCGGCGATGCTCAGGCGCTGCTGCTGCTGCGCATCGGCGACCTCGACGGGCTCAATCGCCGCTGCGGTCATGCCGCGGTGGACGCGATGCTGCGCGACCTGTCGCAGGTGCTGCGCGACCAGCTGGCGCCGCGCGAGCGTCCGCTGCTGGGCCGCCTCAACGGCTCGGACTTCGCGATCACGGTGGCCCGCGGCGACGCGCGCCCGCTGGCCGAGGAGCTGCTGCGCGTGCTGCGCGACGTCGTGCGCAGGCTCGACGCGCAGGCGTCACTGGCGGTCGGCGTCGCCGACGCGGCGCAGGCGGTGGGCCTGCCCGCGGCGATCGCGGCGGCCGACCAGGCGCTGGCGCAGGCCGAGGCGCAGGGGCCGTTCGCCGTCGTGCGTCGCTTGTGCGGCGACCAAGAGGCGCTGCTCGGCGAGCGCGACTGGCAGCGCCAGTTGAGCGAGGCCCTGCACGAAGGGCGCTCGAGCCTGGGCGAGTACCCGGTGCGCGATGCGCACGGCGTGTTGCTGCACCTGGACTGTCCGCTGCGCGTGCAGCTGCGGCGCGACGGCGTATTCGAACCCGCCTCCAACTGGCTGGCTTTTGCCACCCGCAGCCGGCTGACCACCGCGCTCGACTCGCGCGCCACGGCGCTGGCGCTGCAGGCGATCGAGCGCGACGGCATCGCGCGCTGCGTCAACCTCGCGGCAGCATCGCTGCAGGTCACCGAGTTCGTGGCCGAGATCTCGGCGCAACTGCAGGCGCACTCGCGGGCTGCGCGCCAGCTTTGGATCGACATTCCAGAGGCGCTGGCTGCGGCCCACCCGGCGGTGATCCAGGAGGTGTCGCGCCACTGGCGAGCGCTCGGCGCGCGCATCGGCCTCGAGCACGCCGGCGCCGCGTTGCCCGGCATGGCACGGCTGACCGAGCTCGGGCTCGACTACGTGCGCATCGACGCCCGCCACCTGGCGGGCATCGGCAACGACGCCGCCGTGCTGCGCCATGCCGAAGGGCTGCTGACGCTGCTGCGTGGCATCGGCCTCGGTGTCTACGCCGAGGGCGTGGCCCACTTGGAGGATCTCCAGGTGTTGTGGGCGCTCGGCTTCGACGGCGCCACCGGGCCAGCCGTGACGCGGCATTGAACCGCGCAGGGCTTGCCCGAGGCATTCACGGCGCTGCCGTGGGTGCATGATCGCGCGTCCAACGGGCTCCGCAGGAGGCGGCATGCTTGGGCAGTGGCTGCGTCAGGCTTCGGCACTGTTCGTCGCGATGCCGCGCGGCACCCGCATCGCGGCGTCGATCACCGTCGGGCTGATGTTGCTGGGCACGGCGTGGCTGGTGCACGCCACGGGAGGCGTGCGCTTTGCCTATCTGCACGTGATGTACGTGCCCGTCGTGCTGGCGGCCCTCGCGTTCGGCCTCGGCGGCGGCGTGCTGGCGGGCGTGGTCGGAGGCTTGCTGCTGGGGCCCTGGATGCCGCAGGACACCTCGACCGGCGAGATGCAACGCGTCTTCAACTGGAGCTACCGGCTCACGTTCTTCACGCTGATCGGTGCGCTGGTGGGCATCGGTGCCCAGCTGCTGCGGCGGCACCTGCACGAGATGCAGTGGCTCAGCGAGCACCATCCCGACACCGGCCTGCTCAACTTGGCCGGTTTGATCAAGCAGCTCGATCGCTTGATGCGTGGCGCCAGCGACGCGCGCCCGGTGGCGTTGTCGATCACGCAGCTGAACAACTTTCTCGAGATCCAGAACACGTTCGGCACCGCCTTCGGCATGCGCGTGCTGGCGCAGGTGCTGCAGCGCGCGCAGAGTCTCGCGCCGGCGGGCTCGTTGCTGGCGCTGGTGCAGCCCGACCGCGTGGCCTGCGTGATTCCCGCCGACGCCGCGGCGCAACCTTCGCGCGAGCGCATCGAGGCGGCAAGCCAGGAGTCGTACCTGATCGACGGCCTGCCGATCCACGTCGAAGCGAGCATCGGCGTCGCCGAGGCGCCGGCCCATGCGAGGACGCCGGAAGAGCTGCTGCAGAAGGCGAGCATCGCCATGCACTGGGCGGCATCGAGTGGCGCGGCGATCTCGCGCTACGACAGCGCCAACGACCACACCAGTCGCGACAACCTGATCCTGCTCGGCACGCTGCCCGATGCCATCGCGCGCGGCGAGCTGCAGGTGTGGCACCAGGCCAAGCTGGCCCTTGCGAGCGGCGAGGTCGCCGGCACCGAAGCGCTGCTGCGCTGGAACCACCCGCAGCGCGGCATCGTGCCACCCGCGGCGTTCATTCCGCAGGCCGAGGAGACGACGCTGATCGACGCGCTGATGCAGGCGATGATCGCCCTGGCATTCGCCGACGCCGGCAGCTGGCGAGCCGCCGGGTACCGGCTGCGCGTGGCGGTCAACCTGTCGGTGCGCAACCTGGCCGACCGGCTGCTGCTCGAGGTGATCGAGGGCCATGCCAAGCGCCACGGCCTGGCGCCGTCGGACATCGAGCTGGAGATCACCGAGAGCGCGGTGATGGCCGACCCCGACCACTGCGCACGCCTGATCGCGCAGCTGCGCGAGCGCGGCTACGGTGTCGCGATCGACGACTTCGGCACCGGGCACTCGTCGCTGGCCTACCTGCAGAAGCTGAGCGTGTCGGCGCTGAAGATCGACCAGGCGTTCATCAGGACGCTGGCGTCGGACGGCAACAACCAGAAGATCGTGCGCGCGATCCTGCAGTTGGCCGCGTCGCTCGGCCTCGAGACCATCGCCGAGGGCGTCGAGGACGACGCGTCGATCGCGCTGCTGCGCGATTGGGGCTGCACCTACGCGCAGGGTTACGGCGTACACCGCCCCGCGCCGTCGGCCGAGCTGCTGCAGTTCGTCGCGCAGCGGCGCGCCGCCGCCTCACCGGTGGTCAGCCGCCCGGATCGGTGAGCAGCTTGCCCCGCTGCAGCAAGTCTTGAATGATCTGCTGGTCGGTGGTGAAACTGCCGACCAGGTTGACGCCGGTCAGCGTGATCGTCTGATCGACGGCACCGGTGGAGAAGCCCGACGAGAACGCGCCGGAGGTGCTGATCGACACCACCGTGTTGCCGCCCGACATGGCGAAGTGCAGGTAGTTCGTGAGGTTGCCGCTGTTCTCGCCGACCAGCAGGTCGCGCAGGTCGAGCTTGTCGCCGGCAGCACTGTTGTCGAAGTCGGCAATCGCGTCGGCGGCCGGCGTGCCGGGTGTTCCCTGGTCACTCAGCTGCCAGCGGAACACGTCGGAGCCGGTGCCGCCGGTGAGCGTGTCGTTGCCCTTGCCACCGATCAGCACGTCGTTGCCTGCGCCGCCGTTCAGCACGTCGGTACCGGCGCCGCCGTGCAGGTAGTCGTTGCCGGCGTTGCCGTTGAGCGTGTCGTTGCCTGCGCCGCCGAAGATCATGTCGTTGCCGTTGGCGCCGTTGAGGGTGTCGTTGCCGGCCAAGCCTTCCATGTGGGTGTTGGCGTTCGTCGCCGTCAGCGT
>DATJYZ010000270.1:0-11492 GCA_035499355.1 Burkholderiaceae bacterium
CGAGCAGCCGCTGCGCGAACGCGCCGTCAAGGCACAGGCGGAGGACTACGAGCCCTGATCGGCTAGTACGACTTCGGCAGCCCCAACACCTTCTCGGCGATGAAGCACAGGATTAGCTGCGGGCTTACCGGAGCCAGCCGCGGAATCCACGCCTCCCGCAGGTAGCGCTCGACGTGATAGTCCTTCGCGTAGCCCATGCCGCCGTGCGTGATGACCGCGTTCTCGCAGGCGCGGTAGCAGGCTTCGGCGGCCAGGAACTTGGCGCTGTTCGCCTCGGCCGCGCATGGCTGCCCCTGGTCGTACAGCCACGCCGCCTTGTGTACCATCAGGTACGCCGCCTCGAGCTCCATCCACGACCTGGCCAGCGGATGCTGGATCGCCTGGTTCTGCCCGATCGGACGCTCGAACACGATGCGCTCCCTGGCATATGCACCAGCGCGCTGCAGCGCCGCACGGCCCAGCCCCACCGCCTCGGCGGCGATCAGGATGCGCTCGGGGTTCATCCCGTGCAGGATGTACTCGAAGCCGCGGCCTTCGTCGCCGATGCGGTCGTCGACCGGCACGCGCAGGCCGTCGATGAACATCTGGTTGGAATCGACCGCCTTGCGGCCCATCTTGTCGATCTCGCGCACCTCGACCGCACGGCGGTCGAGGTCGGTGTAGAACAGGCTCAGGCCTGCGCTGCCGCGCGCTTGTTCGATCGGCGTGGTGCGCGCCAGCAGCAGCATCTTGTTGGCCACCTGCGCGGTCGAGATCCAGACCTTCTGGCCGCTCACGACATAGTGGTCGCCGTCGCGCAGCGCGCGCGTCTTGAGCTTCAGCGTGTTGAGGCCGGCGTCGGGCTCCGTCACCGCGAAGCACGCGCGGTCGCGCCCCGCGATCAACGGGGGCAGCCAGCGCCGCTTCTGCGCGTCGCTGCCGAACACCACCACCGGGTGCAGGCCGAAGATGTTCATGTGCACGGCCGACGCGCCCGACAAGCCAGCGCCGCTGGCGGCGATGGTGTGCATCATCAGCGCCGCCTCTGCGATGCCGAGTCCGGCACCGCCGTACGCCTCGGGCATCGCGATGCCGAGCCAGCCGCTGGCGGCCAGCGCACGGTGAAAGTCGTCCGGGAAGCCGCCTTCGCGATCCTTGCGCAGCCAGTAGTCGGCGTCGAACGGCGCGCACACGCGCTCGATCGCCGAGCGGATCTGCTCTTGCTCGGGCGACCAGGCGAAGTTCATCGTCGAGATTGCGCAGGACGCGGCCGCCGCGGCGCGGCCGTCTTCACTTGGTCGGCTGCTGCAGCCCCTCGCGCGCCTTGCGCTGCAACTCGTCGACCTCGGTCATCAGCTTGTAGGCCACGTAGTACTTGTAGATGTTGCGCACGTACCTGGTGGTCTCGATGCCGATCTTTTCCGCCGTCACCAGCTCGACGTTGTTGAACCACTTGTTGTCGTCGAGCCCGCGCTTGGCAGCCTCGCTGCGCATGCGCCGGATGTTGCCGGGGCCGGCGTTGTAGCAGGCGAAGGCGAACAGCGTGCGGTTGGTCTCGTCGAGGTCGGCGTCGCTGAGGTACTTGGCCATCAGCTGGTCCATGTACTTGGCGCCAGCGTGCACGTTGGAGGTGCCGATGCGCAGCGTGATCGGGCGCTTGTCTTCGGCCGCCGTCGCGGCCGGCGGCGCTTTCTGTGCCTGCGCCAGCGAGCCGGCCGCCGCGCACAGCAGCGCGATGCCGGGCCCGGCCCGCAAGGCGCGACTCAGCGCGCGGAACGCCGTCGTTGTCGTCATCTTCCCCACGAAGTCCCTCTTCCACCCTGGCGGGTGGCATCGATTGGACTCGGTGCGGGGCGCCGCGGTCAATTGGGGCGAATTGACCCAGCGCGACCCGCGGCGCCGCGCTGCCGAGCGCGACACGGCTGGCCTGGCGCCGGCGTCGGGCGCCTCGGGCGCGGCGAGCGACAATGCGCGCTGGCCCGCATGGGGCCGCTGAACGGCATCTGAAACTCCGGAGGGATTGGGCGTGACCGCACCCGACAACGCCGCGACCGAGCGCGGGACCGCTGCGCCGACTGCCGAGCATGGTGCGGCCCCGACGCCGGTGATGCTGCGCGACCTGCCGCGTACGCTGTTCGCGGCGGCGCTGATCGTGGTGCTGATCGCGTCGTCGCTGTGGATCCTGCGGCCGTTCCTGCTGTCGATCGTGTGGGCGATGATGATCGTGGTCGCCACCTGGCCGCTGATGCTCATGGTGCAGGCGCGGCTGCGGCGGCGCGCCCTGGCGGTGGCGGTGATGTCGCTGGCGATGCTGGTGGTGTTCTTCGGGCCGGTGCTGCTGATGATCGACACGCTGGCCGACAACACCGACACCATCTCGGGCTGGATCCACACGGTGGCCGAGTCGCCGATCCCGCCGCCGCCGGACTGGGTGGCCCGCATCCCGCTGGTCGGCGACAAGGTCACCTCGGTATGGGCCTCGATCGCCGCGTCCGGCAAGGGCGAACTGGCGTCGCGCATCGCGCCGTACGCCACCGACGCCGCCAAGTGGGCGGCGCGTGCGGCCGGTGGCGTCGGCCTGTTGGTGGTGCAGTTGCTGCTGACGCTGGTGGTCTCGGTCATCCTCTACAGCAACGGGGAGACGGCGCGCGAGACGCTCATCGCGTTCGGACGCCGCCTGGCCGGCGACAACGGCGAGCGCGTGGTGCTGCTGGCCGGCGCGGCGATCCGCGCGGTGGCCATCGGCGTCGTCGGCACCGCTCTGGCGCAAACGGTGCTGGCCGGCATCGGCCTGGCGGTGGCGGGGATTCCGTTCGCCGCTTTCCTGACCGCGATCATCCTGCTGTGCTGCATCGCGCAGATCGGGCCGACGATCGTGTTGCTCCCGGCGGTGGTCTGGCTGTTCTGGAACAACCAGACCGGCTGGGGCGTGGCGCTGCTGGTATGGAGCGTGATCGTCGGCACGATGGACAACGTGCTGCGGCCGTTCCTGATCCGCAAGGGGGCCGACCTGCCGCTGCTGCTGATCTTCGCCGGGGTGATCGGCGGGCTGATCGCGTTCGGCATCATCGGGCTGTTCGTCGGCCCGGTGGCGCTGGCGATCGCCTACACGCTGCTCGGCCAGTGGCTGCGCGAGCGCGACGCCGCGTAGCGCCGGCGGCCGCGCGCGCTCAGGTGGTGACGCGCGGCGGACCCTTGTGGTCGCGCAGGTGCTGCTCGAGCAGCGGCACCAGCTGATCCAGCCCTTCGAGGTTCGGGTTGACCTGCAGCGCGCGCTTGAAGAACTCCAGCGCGAGTTCCGGATGGCCGAGCTTCAGGTGGATCTGCCCCGCGCCCGACAACGCCCCGAAGTGATTGGGATTGCGCTTGAACACCTCGTCGCAGTCGTGCAGCGACTTCTCGTTCTCGCCGATCAGGAAGTAGATCGTCGCGCGCTTGTTCCAGCCCTCCGCGAACGCCGGCTTGCGCTGCACGATGTCGTCGAACGTGGCCAGCGCCTCGTCGAGATCGCCGGCCTGCATCTGACCGACACCGCGCGCGAACAACGCGTCGATCCCAGGATCGCCCGAGCGGCTCCAGATGCGCCACATCGCGTCGCCGGCCGATGCGCGCACCCGCGGGTCACCGTCGCGCAGCCGCGGCAACAGGCGGTCGGCATCGGCCATCTGACCGATCTCGCCCAGGCGCTCCACGCCGGCGAGCCGCGTCGCGGCGTCGGGCTGCTCGGCGGCACGCAGCGCCTGCTGGCGCGTGAGCTCGGCACCGGATACCGCGCCACTGGCCAGCAGCGCGAGCAGCCACAGCAGACGAAGGCGTCGATGCATCGCAACCTCGCGGGTGATCGGCCTGCACTGTCGGCCTGCGAGGCCGAGTCGTCAACGCCCGCTTCCGAGACCGCGGCCGGCGCACGATGGCCAGGACGGCGTTGCCTGACTTGATCGGCGTCAGCCGCCGGACCCCGCTGTTGCTCAATACTGGATCGCTGCGGGTCTGACTTGCGATCGAGAGAGGGTGCGCACGCCATGAATGCTCTGCTCCACGAGATTCGCCGCACACCGCTGCTGTGGCTGCTGGTGGCCGTGCCGGTGGTGCTCGTCGCGGAGCACGTCTCGCCGCAGGCACACACGCTGTTGTTCGTGTTGTCGGTGCTGGCGATCGTGCCGCTGGCGGCGCTGCTGAGCCACGCCACCGAGTCGGTGGCCGCCAAGACCGGCGACGCGGTCGGCGGCCTGTTGAATGCGACCCTCGGCAACCTGACCGAGCTGGTGATCGCGATCTCGGCGCTGCGCGCCGGGCAGACGATGCTGGTGAAGGCGTCGATCGCCGGCGCGATCGTGACCAACACGCTGTTCATGCTGGGCGCATCGTTCCTGCTGGGCGGGCTGAAGCACCACACGCAGGAGTACAACCGCATCACGGCGCGCGTGCAGGCGGCCCTGCTGTTCCTCGCCACGGTGGCCCTGCTGGTGCCGTCGGCCATCGCCGACGTCGACGGTGCCCAGGCCAACGGCTTCGCCACCCACCTGAGCGTCGGGCTGGCGGTGCTGCTGATCGCGGCCTACGCGCTGAGCATGCTGTTCTCGCTCAAGACGCACCGCGAGCTGTTCGCCAGCGCCGAACACGGCGAAGACGGCGAGTCGCCGTGGCCGATCGGGTTGGCACTGCCGACGCTGGGGGTGGTCACCGTGCTGGTGGCGCTGGTCAGCGAGGTGTTCGTCGCCTCGGTGCAGGAGGCGGCGCAATCGTTCGGCATGACGCCGGCCTTCGTCGGCTTCATCGTCGTGGCCCTGGTCGGCGGCGCGGCGGAGATGGCCTCGGCGTTCTCCGGGGCACGCAAGAACCGGCTCGACCTGAGCGTCGGCATCGCGCTGGGCAGCGCCTCGCAGATCGCCCTCTTCGTCGCCCCGGTGCTGGTGCTGCTGAGCCATGTCGTCGGCCCGGCGCCGATGGACCTGCAGTTCTGGCCCGGTGCGGTGCTGATGATGCTGGTGGCGACGATGACCGCCTCGCTGGTCACCAACAGCGGGCGCTCGGCGTGGTTCGTCGGCGTGCTCTTGCTGATGGTGTACGTGATCTTCGCGTTGACGCTGTATCTGCTGCCGCCGCGCGCGGCCTGAGCGTCGCGCCGGCCGACGGTGCACACTGGCGTCCCGATCGCTGCTGCCCCGTCACCCCATGGTCCCCGTCACTTCCACGCGCGCCGTTGTGGCCGCGCTGCTCTCGATGGCGTGCCTGCTCGCCGGCTGCGCGCCGTCACCGCCGGCGCCCGGCCCGAGCCTCTACGAGCGCCTCGGCGGCCGCACGGCGATCACGGCCCTGCTCGACGACGCGGTGAACAACATCGCGACCGATCCGCGCGTCAAGCGGCGCTTCGGCAACGCCAACCCCGAACACCTCAAAGGCAACCTGGTCGACCTGTTGTGCGAGCGCGCCGGCGGCCCGTTCGTCTACAAGGGCCGCAACATGGCCGACGCCCACGAGGGCATGATGATCCGCGACGACGAGTTCGACGCCTTGATGGACGACATCGCGAAGTCGTTCGACAAGTTCAAGGTGCCGGCCGCCGAGCGGCGCGAGTCGCTGGCCATCCTCGGCCAGATGCGCGGCGCCGTGGTCGGCCATTGAGCGGCGAATTCAGGCGATGCGCCGCGCCTCGATGTAGTAGCGCTTCTCGTGCGCCTCGCCCATCGAGAACGTTTTGCGCGGCGTCGGCCCTTCGTGCACGACGCGGCGCATCAGCTCGCTCTTGCCGATGGCGGCGAAGTGCACGCCGAGGTGCCCCGGCTGCAGCGCCAGCCGCTCGAGCACGTCGTCGCCGTGCACGTAGTCGACCTCGCGCGCGCCGCCGGACCCGATCAGGCCGTCGATGAAAGGCTGCCAGGTCGCCACCGCCAGTGGTGACGGCGGCTGCGCGATCTCGACCACCGAATAGCGCGCACCGGGCCCGATCAGCCCCACGGTGACACGGCCGTCGCCTGCGGCCGCGACCTGCTCGCGCATCTGCGCCGCCGACGCGACATCGGTGCACGTCACGCGCGCGCCGAACACCTGCGTCAGCGCCTGGCGCACGTCGGCGGTGACGCCGAACAACAGGCGATGGATGGCGGCGAAATCGAGCGCCGGGTCGTGGATGTTGACCACTTCGACCAGCGCGTGGCGGCTCGGATGGTCGAGGCCGACGTTGGCCTTGGCGCCTTCCCACATCGACTTGGCGGTGGCCAGCGAATGGTTGCCGTCGCCCATCGCGAACAACATCACCGGGGTCGAGGCCGGCACGCCATAGCGCGCCGCGAACGCCGGCGCGTCGGCCAGCCGGCGCAGCGCCTGCACGGCGCGCGCGCTGCGCACGGCGTCGGGCGCATAGCCCGCGACGCGGCCGCCGCCGAGCATCAGCTCGGTGTCGTAGCGCCGCGCCAGCGCGTCGCGCTCGGACGCCAGCGGCTCGATCACCGTGCGCTGCGGGTCGTCGATCAACACCAGGATGTGCGGCAGCTCCAGCGGCGCGCCGCGGCGCACCGCGATGCGCGGCGCCAGCCGCGCCACCATCGTGCCCTCGGTGGGTCGGATGAGGCTCGACGACGTCTCGCTGAAGTCGTAGTGCTCGAGGTCGAGCTCGAGCATCAGCCCGCGCCGCGTGCGCCCGCCGACCGTGCGCTCGACCAGCAACGTGCCGTCGTGCTCGACGAACAGGCCGTCGTCGAGGTAGCGGCGCATCGCCTGCTGGATGCCGGCGATGCGCGCCTGCGCGTCGGTGGCCCCGAGGTGGACCTCGGGGAAGATCAGCTGCAGCGTCGACGGCGCCTCGCCCACCTCGCGCGCCACCTGCTGCCAGTACCCGGGCTCCGCGGTGTGCTGGTCGCAGGCGATCACCGCCCACTTGCGCAGGTCGATGCCCGGCCGCGGCAGCAGCATGCGTGGCAGTCGGAACCCCAGGTCGCTGTCGTCCATGTCGAGCGTGTTCGCAGTTGCGGTGCCGCCGATGGTAGCGGCCGCGCGATCAACCCGACTCGACGAACGCCTTGAGCTTGCCGAGTGCCACCTCCCACTGCCGCCCAATGACTTCGAGCGTGCGCCGCGCCTCGTCGATCTGCGCCGGGTCGAACTGCCACAGCCGCTCGCGCCCGAGCTTGACGTCGCGCACCATGCCGGCGTCGGAGAGCACCTGGAGGTGCTTGGTCACGCCTTGACGGCTGATGGCGGTGTTGGCGGTCAGCTGCGCGATCGAGAACGCGCCGCCCGCGCAGAGGACCGCCACCAGCTTCAAGCGGGTCGGATCGCCGAGCGCCGCGAACACGCCAGCCAGAGCGTCGCTCGCCTGCACGACCGCGGGCAGCCCGATGTCGCGCCGCGGCGCACGCCTGGCCCTGCCCTTGTCACTGCGCGCCGACATGACGGACGATGTTGCGGATCTGCGCGTCCCAGCCTTGGTCGTTCATGCGGAATGCCTCCAGCCTTCGCTGCGGCGGCACCTTGTCGAAGCCGCTCTCCACCACGGTGAGCCGCGTGGCACGGCCCGGCGCGTCCTGCAGCGTGAAGGTCACCAGCGTCGGCGTCTCCTGCCCGTAGTCGATCGCCGGGTCCACCGCGTACGGATGCCAGCGGTACGACAGCAGGCTCTGCGGTTCGATGCGATCGATCACGACGTCGAACCACACATGCGTGTAGCCGGCGATCGTGATGCGCCCGCGTGTCCGACGGCCGGCCTCGAAGCGCTGCCCCTTGAGGTCGGCGCCGAACCAGGTGCCGAACGCCTCGGCGTCGGACAGCGCGCGCCAGACCCGTTCGCGCGGAGCCTGGAGGACGACGCTGCGCTCGATGCGGTTGCTGCTCATCGGACGTTCGCTCCCCATCGGTCAGTGCGCCGCGGCCGCGGTAAGCCGGTGCGGCGTGCCGTGTCCGGTTTCGGACCATTGTTGCAGGCTGCGCAAGTAGTGCTGCCAACCACCCCGGCACAGCTCGTAGCACTCGAGCGTCGGCACCAGCCCGACGTGCTCGAAGTCGAGCCTCGTGTGGGTGGCGCCATCGGCGGCCAGGCGGAACGCCAATCGCGTGCCGACCCATTCGTCGGGGCGCGAGATCCCGCCGGCTCCGATGTGCGCCGCGGTGCAGAGCCATTGCACTTCGCGGCCTGGATCAAGATGCTCGACGCGCATGTCCTTGTGCGCGCACTCGAAGCGGAACCGGTGCGTACCGCCGACCTCGCCGGCGACGTCGCAATCCTGCGTCCACCAGCCGCGCAGGCCGGCGGGCGTGGTGAGCGCGGCGTACACGGCCGCGGGCGTGGCCTCGATGCGAAGGCTGTGCTGGTAGTGATTCATGCGAACTCCTAGATGCAACCAATCGGTTGCAGGTTGGATTCTGATGCCATCAGGCCCGTTATGCAACCGTTCGGTTGCTTCTTGGCCCGGGCCGCGGGGTGCGGCCGGCGTCACGAATCCCCACGCCGCTACAAACCCTTAACAATGCGGGACTGGCCCCGTTTACATGGCGGGGGCATCGTGTCGATCGTCCCTGCCCTGCACATGCCAATCCCTCCCGCCGAACCACCACCGCACGCCCCGCCGGCCAGGCCCCGCCGCTGGCTGGGCACCTTCATCGCCATCGTGGGCCTCGTCGCCCTCGGCGCCCTGGCGTGGTACCTGACCCAGCGACCCGCCGCCGCTCCCGCCCAGGGCGCAGCTGGCGGCCCGCCCGGCGCCGGCCCGGTCGGGCGCGGCGCCCTCGGAGGCGCACGCGGCGGCGCCCCGCCGAGCACGGTGGCGGTGGTGCGGGCACGCCGCGCCGACGTGCCGGTGTTGCTCGACTCGCTGGGCACGGTGACGCCACTGGCCACGGTGACCGTGCATCCGCAGGTGTCCGGCGTGCTGACGCAGGTGCTGTTCACCGAAGGGCAGATGGTCAGCAAGAACCAGTTGCTGGCGCAGATCGATCCGCGGCCGTTCGAGCTGGCGCTGATGCAGGCCACCGGGGCGCGCCAGCGCGACGAGGCGCAGCTGCAGAACGCACGCCTGACGCTCGAGCGCTACCGCACGCTGCTGTCGCAGGACTCGATCGCCCGGCAGGACGTCGACACGCAGGACGCGCTGGTCAAGCAGCTCGAAGGCACGGTGGTCACCGATCGCGCCAACGAGGGCACCGCCAAGCTGAACCTCGAGTACACGCGCATCGTCGCGCCGGTGGCCGGCCGCGTGGGCCTGCGCATGGTCGACCCCGGCAACCTGATCAGCTCCACCGACACCAACGGCGTCGCGGTGATCACGCAGCTGTCGCCGATCGACGTGCAGTTCACGATTCCGCAAGACCGCGTGCAAGAGGTGCTGGCGCGCCTGGCCGACGGCCCGTTGCCGGCACGCGCGTTCGATCGCACACGCAGCGCCCTGCTCGAGGAAGGACGCTTCGCCACGCTCGACAACCTGGTCGACACCACCACCGGCACGGTGAAGGGCAAGGCCCGCTTCGCCAATGCCAAGGGCATGTTGTTCCCCTACCAGTTCGTCAACCTGCAGCTCGAGCTGCGCACCATCGGCGACGCCGTGGTGGTGCCGGTGAGCGCGCTGCGCAACGGGCCCAGCGGCGACTTCGTCTACGTGCTCAACGAGGACAAGACGGTGAGCCAGCGCAGCGTCAAGCGCGGCACCGCCAGCGCCGATCGCGTCGTCATCGCCAGCGGACTGCAGGTCGGCGAACCGGTGGTCACCGAGGGTGCCGATCGCCTGAAAGACGGCGCCAGCGTCCAGCTGGCGGCCGATCTCGCGGGGGCGCGCGCGGCGTCGGGTCCGCGCGGCGGCACGTCGCGGGCCGACGGCGCGAGCTGGCCGCGCGATGGCGCGTCGCGGCCCCGCCGCGGTGACCGCGGCGACCGCGCCGCATCGGCGCCGGCCCCATGAGGGCGGCGACGCCGCGGCAGCGAGCGTGAATCCGTCGCGCCCCTTCATCGAGCGGCCGGTGGCCACCGGGCTGCTGATGCTGGCCATCGTGCTGTCGGGCCTGGTGGGGCTGCGGCTGCTGCCGCTGTCGGCACTGCCTCAGGTGGACTACCCGACCATCCAGGTGCAGACGCTGTACCCGGGCGGCAGCCCCGAGGTGATGAGCCGCGTCGTCACCGCGCCGCTGGAGCGCCAGTTCGGCCAAATGGCGGGGCTGAACCGCATGAATTCGACCAGCGCGTCGGGCGTCTCGATCATCACGCTGCAGTTCGCGCTGACGCTGCCGCTGGACGTCGCCGAGCAGGAGGTGCAGGCAGCGATCAACGGTGCCGGCTCGATCCTGCCGGCCGACCTGCCGGCGCCGCCGGTGTACGCCAAGGTCAACCCGGCCGATGCACCGGTGCTGACGCTGGCGATCACCTCCGATTCGATGCCGCTGACCGAGGTGCAGAACCTGGTCAACACGCGGCTGGCGCAGAAGATCAGCCAGGTGCCCGGGGTCGGCCTGGTCACGCTGGCCGGCGGGCAACGGCCGGCGGTGCGCATCCAGGCCGACACGCAGGCGCTGGCGGCCAAGGGCATCGGCATCGACGCGCTGCGCAGCGCGATCGCCGCGGCCAACGCCAACAGCGCCAAGGGCAGCTTCGACGGCCCCACGCGCGGCTACAACATCAACGCCAACGACCAGCTGGTCACCGCCAACGACTACCGCGACCTGATCGTCACCTACAACAACGGCGCGCCGGTGCGGCTGTCGGAGGTGGCGCGCGTGGTCGACAGCGCCGAGAACACGCAGCTCGGCGCCTGGGCCGGCACCGACTGCCCGCCGACCGCGGCATCGCAGGCAGCCGGCGACGGCTGCCTGGCCGGCACGTCTCGCCGCCTGATCGCGGCCATCGTCATGAACGTGCAGCGCCAGCCCGGCGCCAACGTGATCAGCACCGTCGACGCCATCAAGGCACAGGTGCCGCTGCTGCGCGCGCAGCTGCCGGCGTCGCTGCAGGTGGAGGTGCTGAGCGACCGCACCACCGGCATCCGCGCATCGGTGATGCATGTGCAGATCGAGCTCCTGCTCGCGGTGGTGATGGTGGTGCTGGTGATCTTCTTCTTCCTGCACAGCCTGCGCGCCACCGTGATCGCCAGCATCGCGGTGCCGATCTCGCTCGTCGGCAGCTGCGGGCTGATGTATCTGCTCGGCTACAGCCTCAACAACCTCAGCCTGATGGCGCTGACGATCGCCACCGGCTTCGTGGTCGACGACGCCATCGTGATGCTGGAGAACATTTCTCGCCATCTGGAGATGGCGAGAAATGGGTCGGCGAAGGCCGACGCCGGCGCAGCCGGGGCCAAGGACGGGCCAGCGCCCGGCCGAAGCCAGAACATCGTGCTCAAGGCTGCGATGGAAGGTGCTTCGCAGATCGGCTTCACCATCATCTCGCTCACGGTCTCGCTGGTGGCGGTGCTGATTCCGCTGCTGTTCATGGGCGACGTGGTCGGCCGCCTGTTCCGCGAGTTCGCGGTCACGCTGGCGATCACGATCCTGATCTCGGCGGTGGTATCGCTGACGCTGGTGCCGATGATGTCGGC
>DATJYZ010000271.1:0-4138 GCA_035499355.1 Burkholderiaceae bacterium
GCGGCGGGTGCCTGTGGCGCGGGCGGCGGATTGACCGTCTGTGCGTTGACGGGTGCTGCCAGCGCGAGGCCGGCGGCGGCGATGTACAGGTGCGTCTTCTTCATTGTCTCCCCCACACGAGAACAGCTGATTTGCGCGCAATGTTGAGCCGCGAGCCCGCAGCCTCGGGCTTGGCCTGCTTGACGAGACGCGCTTCCAGCTGCGCGCGACGGATGTCGGTGGCGGGCCAGCCCAAGCGGTCAGCAAGGTAGGTGGCCAGCTCGCCGAGATCCTTCACCACTCCCGAGAAGGTCCAGTCGACGAAGGCGACGTCGTGAGGCCAGGATTCGCGCGCGAGGCCGCGCAGCACGATCTCGATGCCGGGCGTCTCGTCCTCGAGATGCCACGGCGCGGGCAGGCAGCCCGCGAAGCAGAGGCCGCGCGGGCCCTGATGAGCCGGCACCACCCAGACCACCGCGCGGCGTGCCCAGCTCAGGCAGCGCGCCAGAAAGACTTCGGGATGATCGAAGAATCCAGGCATGGTGGCGGCCAGCACGGTGTCGTTGTCGCCCTCGGGCACCGACGCGTCCTGCCAGCCGGCCGCCACGACGCGCGGTGGGCAATTCAGCCGGCCAAGGCGGGCTCGCATCGATGCCGAGGGTTCTATCGCGGTCCACGGCCGGCCGCGCTCCTGCAGCGCGGCGCCGAGTTGACCGCCGCCCGCACCGACATCGAGCAGTTCGCCGATCTCGGGCACCAGCCGGCGCACCAGCGGGGAGACACGGACGACATAGTCCGAGGTGTCGATCGCCGCGGCATAGAGCTCGAGGGGATCGATAGGGCGGCGCCGGCCGGCTGAAGATCGCGACGAGACAGACAAGACGGACTCGCGGCACAACATCCGTCACCGCGAACCCGCAGCCGGATCGCGACATGCACTCGCGCGCACGCCTGACACCGGCTGCTACATCAGGACACCCCGCCCGACGTGCTCGCGTGTGACCGCGACTAGTGGCAGGTCTCCTGGCTTACGGGTCATTGCCGGCGACCACCTTCCCAGAGCCTTCCGGCTCCAGTGGTTTGTCGGTCGCAAGCTCGCCGCTCACAGTTGCGGGGGCAGCCGCGGATTACCGCGTTCCCTTTTGATCCCTTGCGGGAACCACTGCAGAAATCGTGGCAGCGAGTGTGCAATTCGTCAATACAGCAGTGTCACGACACGTCCACAGCGGCCCGACCCGCATTCTTGATTTCGCGGCGGCGCAATCAAGGGCCCGCGTGGCTGCCGACGTTCGTCCGCTATCCAGAATAGTTGGGCCCGGTATAGGTGGGCAGGAATCGCTTGTCCGTCGAGCACTGGGCACCGCCGCTCGGCATGATAACGACCCGCTGCACGCGGTCGTCTCTGATGTAGAAGATATTGTTGCAGGCTTGAACCCGCGAAACGCAGTCGGTGAAGCTTGAATAGACGCCCCAACCGACTCGTCGGCCGCCAAACCAGTCGCCGTTGCAGGAAGTGGCAGCTTGTCCGCTCACATAGTTCCAGATTTCGGTACCATCGGCGGCGCGCGTCTTCACCACTTGCATGGTGAGGAACAGTGGTTGCTTTTCCAGGACAGAGGTCGGTTGCCCTATCCAGGCCTCGGTATCTTCAGGGTGGACCGTCGCGCAGCCGACCAGCGAAGCCGCCGACAAGGAGTAGAACAGAATTCTCACATACTGCTCCAGCCACGGAAGGGTTTGGCACCACCATGCGCATCCAAATGCGGCCTGACAACAATCAAGCTGATCTGCTCCCCGAAAGGTGATCCCGATTGAAAACCCATCGGGCAGGCGACCGCGCTCGTCGACCGAATCAAACGATGAGGTCCCTGACCGCGACTTTTGCCAACCCTGACCCCGCGGTTATAGCGTGCCGTTGGGACCGAAGGCCGGCGTGGCGGTGAACGATTCCGGCTGCATGCCGCCGCCATGGTGATGCTGCGCCGACGCAGGCGCCGCGGCGAGCAGCAGGAGAGACAAGATCGAGAAAAATCCACGCATTAAAACCTCGCTCTCAGCCCGACCATGGCCCACAGGGGCATGCCGAGCGCCGGGATCGACGTCGTGCTGACGGTCGGTCCCTGGAAGGATGTCAACGTGTAGCCTTGCGCCAGGTATTGGCTGTTGAACAGGTTCTGCACTGACGCATAGAGCTCGGCGTTCTTCGCCAGCGAGAAGCTTCCGCCGATATCGACCAGGGTCGCGGCCTCGTTCAGCTGGGTGTGGCCGGTGTCGTTCCAGTAGGCCGGGAACGACTTCAGGGCGACATTGAGCGCCAGCCCCTCGACCGGCCGCCATTCGGCACCGACATTGAGCATCCATTCCGGCACCTGGCCGAGCTGCACGCCGGTGAACTCGAGCGTCGGAAAGTTGCTGCTGGTGAGATGGGCCGCCGTGCGGGTGAAGCCGGCGGTGAACTTGAGTTGCTCCAGCGGTTGCCAGCTGCCCATGACTTCCAAGCCATAGATGTTGGCGCTGCCGACGTTGTTGTACTGGTTCACTGTCGTGAAGGCGGGGCTCAGGCCCGCCGCGGTGATGAACGGGGCGGCGCAGGCGGCGTTGGTGTTGCAGATCTTCACGAAGTCGATGAAGTTGTCGAGGTTGTTGTTGTAGACGGTCGCCGACAGGCTGTACTGGCGCCAGTTGAAGTCGAACCCGACCTCCTGTCCGAAATTGTACATCGGCTGCAGGTTGGGATTGGTGGTCGTGAAGCTCGTGCCGCTGGCAAAGCTGCGATACATCTGGTTCATGCCCGGCTCCGAGAAGTTGCGGTAGATCGCGCCGCGCAGGACCAGCTCGTTGGTCAGGTAGTATTTCAGGCCGACGCGAGGATCGAAGCTGGCGGCGCTCGAATTCGGGATGATGTTGTTGGTCGCCGAGTTGACCGTGAACTGGCTGGCGTTGAGCGCCTGGTAGAAATCGCCGCGCAAGCCGACGGTGATGTAAAGCGGCACGCCGGGCACGACGATCGTGCCCTGGCCGAACACGCCCTCCAGCCGGTGTTCGCCCTGGTTGATGAAGGTCGTGGGCGGGGAGGTGCCGCTGGCGAACAGGTTAATGTTGTCGGTGACGTAGGTGCGCCGCGCGTCGACGCCGACCTTCACGTCCTTAACGTACTTGGTGTCGAGCTGGTAGAAGGCCGATCCCCCCTGGTTGTTGTTGGGCGCGGTCTCGGTCTGGCTGATGAACTGGTTGAGGGCGTTGATGGTGTTCAGCGTGTAGCCGGTGCCGGACGCCACGTTGATCGTGCCGAAGCTGCCGCCGCCCAGCCAGCCGCTGAAGTTGATCGCCGACCTCTCGTCGAGTTGATAGCTGGCGCCCAGCAGGAAGCGGTAGGTCGACCAGTTGTTGTGGGCGTTGGTCCACACCAGGCCGTCTTCGTAGGACTGATGATAGTAGGCCTTGGTGAGGATCTTGAGGCTGTCGCTGGGCGTGAGGTAGGTCGACAATGTGACGTTGTTGACCTCCGATGCCGTGGCGACGAGATGGCCGTTCTGGTACTGCGCGGGCGTCAGGTTGTAGCCCGAGGTGGTGGCGTTCGCGTAGTCGATGCCGGCCTTGACGCGATCGTTGAAGCGGACGGTGGCGCTCGCCGCCCCATTGAACGTGTTGTAGCTGCCGTAGGCGGCGTCGCCTGAGGCGCCTGTTCTCGTTGGTTCCTTGGTGATGATGTTGACGATGCCGCCCATTGCCATGTTGCCCCACAGGCTGGTGGCGCCGCCGCCGCGGATCACCTCGATGCTCTGCACCGAGTCCTTGGCCACCATGCTCCAGTCGATCGTCCTGAAATAGGGATCGTTCATCGGCACGCCGTCGACCATCACCAGGGTGTTGATGGTCGTGCTGGTGCCGAAGCCGCGGATATTGAAGGGCTGGCCGGTCGGATGAAGCTGGCCCGTCGGGATGGTGAAGTTCCAGACGCCGGGGACACGGTTGATGATCTGGTCCACACCTGTTTCGGGCCGCGCCTGGACCTGCTCGCGTGACAGCACCGTCGTGCTGACGTCGAGCTTCTCGATATCGGTGCCTTTTCCGGCGCTGACGGTCACCGGCGGCAGCGTGGTTGCGGGCTGCGCCGGCGCGGCCGGTGACGGAGCGGGTGGCGGCGTGTCTTGTGCCT
>DATJYZ010000272.1:0-25065 GCA_035499355.1 Burkholderiaceae bacterium
CGGTGCGCGGGCCCGATGGCGTTGAAATCGCGCGCGGTCTGGCCAACTACGCGGCCGGCGAATCGCGGCTGATCGCGCGTCGGCCATCGTCGCAGATTGAATCGGTGCTCGGCTACTCCAACGGTCCGGAGCTGATCCACCGCGACAACATGGTACGTACCTAGGGTGCTTCCTGACCCGGCGCGGCAGGGTCGGCCTCCGGTGCGTCCTGCGGTTCCGAAGCGCTGTCTCTTGGCCGTCCACGGATCCCGGCCCGCAGGTACCGCGTGTGGTGAACCGCTCGCGGCAAGAACCGCGACAGTTCGGTGAGTGCGAGTTCGTACACGTCGCGCTTGAACTCGATGACCATCTCCAGCGGCACCCAGTAGTCGTTCCAGCGCCAAGCGTCGAACTCCGGATGATCGCTCGCGCGCAGATCGAGATCGCTGTCGCGTCCGACCAGCATCAGCAGGTACCAGATCTGTTTCTGCCCGCGGTAATGGCCGCGCGCGTCTTTGCGGATGTAGTGTTCGGGCACCTCATAGCGCAGCCAGTCGCGGGTGCGGGCGAGGATGCGCACGTGCTCCGGCCTGAGCCCCACCTCCTCCTGCAACTCGCGGTACATCGCCTGCTCGGGCGACTCGCCGTACTTGATGCCCCCTTGCGGGAACTGCCACGAGTGGGTGCGCAACCGCTTGCCCCAGAAGACCTGGTTGCGCGAATTGAGCAGGACGATGCCGACGTTGGGCCTGTAGCCCTCTCGGTCGAGCATAATCGAACCCCGATTCTTGAACTGAAATCATTATTGCATCGGCGGCCTCAGAGGCCTGAAGCTCGCTTTCCCGCATGCGCGGGGTCCGCCGGCCTCGTGCCATGAAAGCCTCTCGCTTCTTCGTCGCCACGCTCAAGGAAGCGCCCGCTGACGCAGAGATCGTGAGCCATCGCCTGATGGTGCGCGCCGGTCTCATCAAGCGGCTCAGCGCCGGCATCTACAGCTACATGCCGATGGGCCTGCGCGTGATCCGCAAGGTCGAGGCGATCATCCGCGAAGAGATGAACACGGCTGGCGCGGTCGAGCTGCTGATGCCGGTGGTGCAGCCAGCCGAGTTGTGGCAGGAGTCAGGGCGGTTCCAGGCCTACGGACCCGAGCTGCTGCGGGTGAAGGATCGCCACGAGCGCGACTTCATCATCCAGCCGACCAGCGAGGAGGTCGTCACCGACATCGCACGGCAGGAATTGCGCAGCTACCGCCAGCTGCCGCGCAACTTCTATCACATCCAAACCAAGTTCCGCGACGAGCGGCGGCCACGCTTCGGCCTGATGCGAGGCCGCGAGTTCACGATGAAGGACGCGTACTCGTTCGATCGCGACAAGGCCTCGGCGCTGCGCAGCTACGAGATCATGTTCGCTGCCTACAAGCGCATCTTCGATCGCTTCGGACTGCAGTACCGCGCGGTGGCGGCAGACACGGGAGCCATCGGCGGCGATGCATCGCACGAATTCCAGGTGATCGCCGACACCGGCGAGGATGCGCTGGTCTATTGCCCGACCAGCGACTACGCGGCCAATGTCGAGCTGGCCGAGTGCGTGCCGCTGCTGGCCGCACGCGCCGCGGCGAGCCAGCCGCTCGCGAAGACACCGACCCCAGGCAAGAGCACCTGCGAGGACGTGGCGGAACTGTTGTCGGTGCCGCTGGCCACCACCGTGAAGTCGCTGGTGCTGGCCACGGACGAGCGTAACGACGAGGGCGCGAACAAGGGGACCACGATCTGGCTGTTGCTGGTACGCGGCGATCATGTGCTCAACGAGGTGAAGGCCGGCAAGGTGCCGGGGCTCAAGGACGGCTTCCGCTTCGCCACCGTGGCCGAGATCGAGGACCACTTCGGATGCAAACCCGGCTACCTGGGTCCGATCGGCACGCGCAAGCCGGTGAAGGTGATTGCCGAGCGCACGGTGGCCCGCATGAGTGATTTCATCTGCGGAGCCAACGACGAAGGCTTTCACTTCACCGGGGTCAACTGGGGGCGTGACCTAGCTGAGCCCGATCTGGTCGCCGACATCCGCGACGCGGTGGCGGGTGATCCGTCGCCCGACGGCAAGGGCGTGCTGGCGATCCAGCGGGGCATCGAAGTGGGCCACGTCTTCTACCTCGGCACCAAGTACAGCAAAGCGATGAGCGCGACCTATCTCGACGAGGCCGGCAAGCCGCAGCTCATGGAGATGGGCTGCTACGGAATCGGTGTCACGCGCATCCTCGGCGCGGCGATCGAGCAGGGGCACGACGAGCGCGGGATCATCTGGCCGGATGCCATTGCACCTTTCCGCGTCGTGATCTGCCCGATAGGCTGGGACCGCAGCGACGCCGTGCGCGACGCGGCCACGCGGCTGCACGACGAACTGGAGGCGCGCGGGGTCGATGTCGTGCTCGACGACCGCGGCGAACGACCAGGGGCGATGTTCGCCGATTGGGAGTTGATCGGGGTACCGCATCGCGTGGTGCTGTCCGAGCGCGGCTTGAGGGAGGGCGAGGTCGAGATCCAGGGGCGTCGAGACAGCACGGCGGGCAAGGCCGTGCTGGCCGATGCGCTGCGCACGCTGCTCGAACGGCTGCGGGTCTGAGCCGCGAGTCGCAGGCTGCGCCGACACGGGCTTCAGGTGCGAACGATTCCTGCCGCAGCGAGCGTCGTCGCGCGGCTTGGCGTCGTGTTGCTGGCGTGGACCTTCTGCGTCGCGGCGCGGGCCGGCGCGCAGGTGGAGGAGCCGCTCGCCGACTCGGTGCGCTCTGCGCTGTCCGCCGCGGTGGCCGACTCCGCGCCGCCGCGTGCGGGTTTCGATTCGATCGACGAGCGACTTGCCTACCTGCGCTGGCTCGGGCTGACCAGCGAGCGCCTCAAGCGGCGCAAATCGGAGCACGCGACACGGGTCGAGTTTCTCGAGGCGCTGTGGTACGAGAGCCGTCGCGCCGGCTTGGAGCCGGAGCTGGTGCTCGGCGTCGTCCAGGTCGAGAGTGCCTTTCGCAAGTACGCCGTCAGCCGCGCGGGCGCGATCGGCTACATGCAAGTCATGCCGTTCTGGTCGCGCCTGATCGGTGATGGCGACCCGGCCCGCCTGTTCCACATGCAGGCCAATCTCCGTTTTGGCTGCGTGATCTTGCGGCACTACCTCGACATGGAGCGTGGCGATCTGTTCCTCGCCCTCGGGCGCTACAACGGCAGCCGCGGGCGCCCGGAATATCCCGATGCGGTGTTCGCCGCGCGTCGCGAGTGGTTGCAGGCGGCCAGGACAGCCAGCGCGCCCCCCGGCCGTTGAAGCGCGACTACAGGCCCTGCCACGGCCTGGGTGTGGCGCCCGAGATTCCCAACAGCGCCAACGCACGCTCGACCGTATCGTCGACCAGTTCGTCGATCGACTGCGGCCGATGGTAGAAGGCCGGCAGGGGCGGAAAGACGATTGCGCCGATCTCGGTGGCAGCGGTCATGTTGCGCAGGTGGGCCAGGTTGAGCGGTGTTTCACGCACCATCAACAGCAAACGGCGCCGTTCCTTGAGCATCACGTCGGCGGCACGCGTCAGCAGGTTGTCGGACAGGCCGTGCGCGATTGCGGCCAGTGTTTTCATCGAGCACGGCGCCACCACCATCGCGAGAGCGTCGAAGCTGCCGCTGGCGATGCAAGCGCCGACGTCGCCCGGCGCATGGTTGTCGTCGGCCAGTGCGTGCAGTGCTTGCCGGTCCAGGCCGAGCTCGTGGTGAGCATTCAGGACGCCCGCGGCGGTGGCCACCAAATGCGTGTGCACACCGAGCGCGCGGGCGCGCGCGAGCAATCGAACGCCGTAAATTGCACCGCTGGCGCCGGTCAGGCCGACCACCAGGCGTGCCGCCATCGGGTCAGGCGGTCAGCAGTTGCTGCAACTCGCCCGACTGGTACATCTCCATCATGATGTCCGAGCCGCCGACGAACTCGCCGTTCACGTAGAGCTGCGGGATCGTCGGCCAGCTGGCGTACTCCTTGATCCCCTGGCGCACGGCGTCATCGTCGAGCACGTTGACGGTGGTCAGGTCGCGCACGCCACAGGCATCGAGCACCTGGATCGCACGGCCCGAGAAACCGCACATCGGAAACTGTGCCGTGCCCTTCATGAACAGCACGATCCGGTTGCCCTTGACGAGGTCGTCGATTCGCTTTTGAACTTCATCCATTGTGGTGTCCAGCATTGCTCGGTTCGAGGCGCCATTTATACGGCAAAGCACGCGTGCGCCCGGGACGAGCGCGCCAAGGCCCTCTGCCGGCCGGCTAGAAGCGGTACAAGACGCCCAGCTGCAGCACCGGCGTGAGGCGCATGTCGCGCACCACGTCGTCGAGCGACTGGCTGCCCACTGACCGCGCGGCCCGGAATAGGCCGAAACTCTGCGCCGCCAGGCCCAGATCGGCACTGAAGCCCCAGCCGCCGCGCAAGCTGGCATCGCTGTAACCGATACCGAAGTACGGCCACGTCTGGGTATCGCCGTTGGCGTCGAGCGACGTCGAGCCCAGGCTGGGCCGCGATTGCGTGCTGAAGCCGAACGGGCCAGGCGGCGTGGTCAGCCCCGGACCGAAAACGGCACCGCGCGTGCCGGTCACGAGGCCACTGGTGACACGCACGCCGCCGCTCTGCCCCAGATAGGGCCGTGTCATGTAGTAGTCGCCAAACAGCGAAGCCGAGCGCGGCCGCAAGGACGCCGTGTCGAGCGCTGTCGCGTCCAGTGTCACAGGCTCGGCAAACACCTGCAGGCGGGATTGCCACTGGGGCCACCCCAGGCGGTCGGCATCGCTGACGCTCAGGCCCTGTCCGCTGCCCGCCACTGCATGCCCAACAGCGACCAACAGAGGCCCGACCACGGCAACCGACTTCAAGCGCATCATGACGTCGACGGGTGGCGCAGCAGACAAGCGGCTGCGGATAAGTTCATCCTACGTCCGTGGGCGCCCCAAGGGAACACGCAAATGTGAGCGTGGCAACCACGTTTAAGGGGTGACCGCCAAACAGTGGCGCCGCGGCCACGCCAGGTGCGCTAGCCGGCGGTTTGGCCGCTGGTGCACCGCGGCAATCCATTCAGATCGGCGCGGGTCTCGACGTTGCGAAAACCGACATCCGACATCAATCGACGCACCGCGTCGGCCTGGTTCCAACCGTGCTCGACCAGCAGCCAGCCGGTCAGGTGGCGGGGTGCGGCAACTACCACCTGGGCCAGCGCGTCCAGGCCCTGCGCACCGGCCACCAGCGCCGCCTGCGGCTCGTGGCGCAGCGCCCGCAGATGGGGGTCGCCTGCGGCCACATACGGCGGATTGCTCACCGCCAGGTCGAAACGAGCCTCGCCGACCGCCGACCACCAGTCGCCATCGGCAAAGCGGACGGCCAGGCCCAATCGCTCGGCATTGGCTCTGGCGACCGCCAGCGCTGCGAGGCTGGCGTCGGTGGCGGTCACGTCGGCCCGATGGCAGGCCGATGCGATCGCCAGGGCCAGCGCGCCGCTGCCGGTGCCGAGGTCGACCACCCGCGGCCTCGACTGCGGCAGGGCCCGCAGGCGCTCGATCGCCCATTCGGCGAGCGTTTCGGTCTCGGGCCGCGGTACCAGCACGTCGGCAGTGATTCCCAGTGTCAGGCCCATGAACTCGCGCTGCCCGGTGAGGTAGGCGACGGGAACGCCGTCCACGCGCCGCAGGCAATCGGCGTCGAACAGCGCAACGACGCCCGGGTCGACCTCGTCCATGCCGTGCGCCAGCAGCCATTCACGGCGCCTGCGCAGCCGATGCGCGAGCAGCAGCGCCGCGTCGAGCCGGCCGAGTCCGAGTGCCTGAGCGCGCACCAACGCCTGCTCGACATTCATGCGCCGGTCTCGAGCGCCTCGAGCTGCTGCTGCGCCCGCGCCGCGGCCAGTGCGTCCACGACCTCGTCGAGATCACCGTCGAGGATGCTGGCCAGGCGGTACAGGGTCAGGCCGATGCGGTGATCGGTCAGCCGTCCCTGCGGAAAGTTGTAGGTGCGGATGCGGTCGCTGCGGTCGCCGCTGCCGATCAGGTTGCGTCGCTCGCTGGCCTCCTTGCGTTGCCGCTCGTCGCGCTCGCGGTCGCGCAGGCGGGCCAGCAGCACCGCCATCGCCTTCGCCTTGTTGCGATGCTGCGAGCGGTCGTCCTGGCACTCGGCAACGATGCCGGTGGGCAGGTGAGTGATGCGGATCGCGCTGTCGGTCTTGTTGACGTGCTGGCCACCAGCTCCGCTGGCGCGGAAGGTGTCGATGCGCAACTCGGCCGGGTTCAGGGTCAGCTCGGCCTGCTCATCGGGCTCGGGCAACACGGCCACGGTGCAGGCGCTGGTGTGGATGCGGCCCTGCGCTTCGGTGACGGGCACCCGCTGCACGCGGTGGCCGCCGGACTCGAACTTCATGCGCTCGTAGACGTTGTCGCCCTCGATGCGCACGACGATCTCCTTGTAGCCGCCGAGGTCCGACGCGTTCTCGCTCATCACCTCGCAGCGCCAGCCGCGCCGCTCGGCATAGCGCAGGTACATGCGCGCCAGGTCCGCCGCGAACAGCGCAGACTCGTCGCCACCGGTGCCGGCGCGGATCTCGAGAAACACGTTGCGTTCGTCGTCGTGGTCGCGCGGCAGCAGCGCGGTCTGCAACCGAGCTTGCAGACCCTCGATATCGGCTTGCGCGGCGGTGGCCTCGTCCTTCGCCAGCTCGGCCATCTCGGGGTCGGCGAGCAGTTCGCGCGATTGCTGCAAGTCGTGCTCGCGCTGCTGCAGCGAGCGGTACAGCGCCACCACCGACGACGCCTGTGCCTGCTCCCTTGCCACAGCGCGGTAGCGCGCACGGTCGCCGCTGAGCTGCGGGTCGGCCAGCAGCGCGTCGAGTTCCTGCACACGCAGCGCGAGCCGCTCGAGTTGTTGGCGCAGGGAATCCTTCATCGCGGGCAGTGTCGTCGAATCGGCGCGAAGGGCCGCCCACGCAGGTGCGCGGCCCGGCGCTTCGCTAGGCCTGCGGGTCGTCGCCGGGAGCGCGCGCGCTGCCGCGCAGGAACAACCGCGACACCCACAACGCCAGCCGCTCGCGCTGCTCGCCGTCGGTGGCGTGGAGCTCGGCCATCGTGCCATGCAGCAGCTTCTGCGTCAGGCCGCGCGACAGCGCGTCGAGCACGCTGTCGATGTCGGCGCCCTTGGCGAGCAGGCGACGGGCGCGCGCGATCTCGGCGCCGCGCCAGTCGTCGGCTTGTCGATTCAGCGCCTGGATCAACGGCACGCTGGCGCGCTGCTCGAGCCAATGGCTGAAACTCTGCACACCGGCGTCGATGATCGCCTCCGCCTGCTGCACGGCCGCCTGGCGCTTCTCGCCGGCGCTGCGCACCATTTCGCCGAGGTCATCGACCGTGTAGAGGTACACGTCGCGCAGGCGCGCCACCTCGGGTTCGACGTCGCGCGGCACGGCGAGGTCGACCATGAACATCGGGCGGTGGCGTCGCGCCTTCAGCGCGCGTTCGACCGCGCCCAGACCAATGATCGGCAAGGTGCTCGCCGTGCACGACACCACGATGTCGAATTCGTGCAGCCGCTGCGGCATCTCGGCCAGCCGCATCGCCTCGGCACCGAAGCGACCGGCGAGCTTTTCGCCGCGCTCCAGCGTGCGATTGGCCAGCGCCATCGCGCGCGGCTGGCGGGCCGCGAAGTGCGTGGCCACCAGTTCGATCATCTCCCCGGCACCGACGAACAACACGCCCACGTCGCGCAGGTCTTCGAACAGCTGCGCCGCCAGGCGCACGGACGCTGCAGCCATGCTGATCGAATGGGCGCCGATTTCGGTTGCCGTGCGTACCTCCTTGGCCACCGAGAACGAGCGCTGGAACAACTGGTGCAGCGTGGTGCCCAACGTGCCAGCGGCATCGGCTTCGCGCACCGCCTGCTTCATTTGCCCGAGGATCTGTGGCTCGCCCAGCACCATCGAGTCGAGCCCGGCGGCGACGCGGAACGCGTGGCGCGCCGCCTCGCGCCGCTCGAGCACGTAGGTGTGTGCCATCAGCTGCTCGCCGCCGATGCCACCCTTGGCCGCCAGCCAGTCGATCGCCGGGCGCACCAGCGCCGCCGGATCGGTGGCGTTGGATGCCACGTACAGCTCGGTGCGATTGCAGGTGGACAGCAACGCGGCCTCGGGTGTCGCATCGACCAACGTGTCCCGCAGCGCTCGCAACGCCGCGGGGACCTGCTCCGACGCGAACGCAAAGCGCTCGCGCAGCTCGACCGGGGCCGTGCCGTGGTTGAGTCCCATCGCGATCACGCTCACGGGTCGAATTGTAAGATTGCGACGGTCTCGGGATGCCACGCGGAGCGGATCGGCAATGCGGGGCTTTGCGCGAATTCAAGACATTCCGATCACGCCCCGATGGACCCGTTGCAACAGATGTGGCATTGGGTGAATCTGCTCCTCCCACCCTGTGCGCTGGCGGCGATCCACGCCTCGCTTTGCAAGCTGCTGTGGCGGCACAGGCTCTCGCGGGTGGCTTGGTGGCGGTTGGCGCTTTGGTGCGCACTGGCTGCCTTGGCCGCCGACTTCATCGGGCTGGTCTGGACCGGCCACGACGGCGCCATGTCGACCTATGGCGCCATGGTCGTCGCGCTGGCCGTCACCACCTGGCTGGTGGCCTTTGCGCCCTGGCGGCGCGTGGGGCCCTGAGCGGCCGGCTTCAGGCCGCGGCCGTCTCCGAGACTACCGGTTCGCCGCGCAGCGAGTGCGGCAAGGCTTGGGTGATGGTCACCTCGATCATCCGGCCAATGAGACGCTCGGCGCCCTTGAAGTTGACGATGCGGTTGCACTCGGTGCGGCCCATCAGTTCGCTGGCGTCCCTGCGGCTGCGGCCTTCGACCAGGATGCGCTGGCGCGTGCCCACCCGCGACTGCGAAATCGCGCGGGCCTGCGTTTCGAGCTGTGCCTGCAGCCGCTGCAGGCGCGCGAGCTTCTCGTGGTGCGGCGTGTCGTCGGGCAGCGCTGCCGCCGGCGTGCCGGGTCGCGGGCTGAACACAAAGCTGAAGCTGGCATCGAAGCCGATCTCCTCCACCAGGCGCATCAGTTGCGCGAAGTCAGCGGCCGTCTCGCCCGGAAAGCCGACGATGAAGTCCGACGACAGGCTGATGCCCGGCCGCGCGCGCCGCAGTTTGCGCACGGTGCTCTTGTATTCCAGCACGGAGTAGCCGCGCTTCATCGCCATCAGGATGCGGTCACTGCCGTGCTGCACCGGCAGATGCAGGTGATTCACGAGCTGCGGCACGCGTTCGTAGACGTCGATCAGCCGCTGCGTGAACTCCAACGGGTGGCTGGTCGTGTAGCGGATGCGTTCGATGCCCGGCAGTTCGGCCACACATTCGATCAGCAGCGCGAAATCCGCAATCTCGCCGCCATCGCCCATCGCGCCGCGGTAGGCGTTGACGTTCTGGCCGAGCAGCGTGATCTCCTTGACGCCTTGCTCGGTGAGCCCGGCCACCTCGGCCATCACGTCGTCGAGCGGACGGCTTACCTCCTCGCCGCGCGTGTACGGCACGACGCAGTAGCTGCAGTATTTGGAGCAGCCCTCCATGATCGAGACGAAGGCGCTCGCCCCTTCCACCCGTGCCGGCGGCAGGTGGTCGAACTTCTCGATCTCCGGAAAGCTGATGTCGACCTGTGGCCGGCCGAGCGACCGCCGCTGCTCGATCAACTGCGGCAGCCGATGCAGCGTCTGCGGGCCGAACACGATGTCGACGTACGGTGCGCGCTCGACGATGGACTGCCCTTCCTGGCTCGCCACGCAGCCGCCCACGCCGATCAGCACGCCCTTGCGTTTGAGGTGCTTGACGCGGCCGAGGTCGGAGAACACCTTCTCCTGCGCCTTCTCGCGCACCGAGCAGGTGTTGAAGAGGATCAGATCCGCTTGCTCCGGGTCGAGCACGGTCTCATAGCCGGCGTCGGCGCGCAGCACGTCGGCCATCTTGTCGGAGTCGTATTCGTTCATCTGGCACCCGAAGGTGCGGATGAAGACTTTCTTGCTGCTCATCGCGGCGTCCGACGCGGATGGCGTCTAGGGCTTCTTCCAGACCTGCGCGACCGGGTCGAACGACCAGCTCTGCGCTTCCTTCTGCGACGTCGGCCAGGGCTGCTTGGCGCGCTCGGCGTCGGTCAGGATCCACGCGTCCTGCACCAGTCCCAAGGGATCGAGCACGTAGTTCACCACCGCCTTCTGGCCCACCAACGCGCCCGACATGACGATCAGGTTGTTGAGTCCCCGGATGCGTGCGGCCGGTGCCAGCCGGGTGGGAACCCCGTTGACCAACACTTCCGGCGGCTGGCCAAAGCTGATCTCGCCGCGCAACGCGGTGGCGGGGAAGTTGCGTTGCACGGTTTGCGCCGACACGCCGCCAGCGAGCAGCACGAGCGTGAGAGACAACGCGGCGACACAGCGGGTCATGGTGTTCATCCAGCGGCTGTGACATCCCGGCGATGCGCAAGCATCACGCGGGCGGTTCAAGGGATGGTGGCGCTTCAGGGACTCGAACCCCGGACCTGCGGATTATGATTCCGTCGCTCTAACCGACTGAGCTAAAGCGCCCGAGCCAGCGATTATATCGAGCGGTATTGCGGCGCCGGCATCCGCGCTCCGGTGCCAGCACGCAGACCATGTTCAGCTTATTCCGCAGAAAGCCAGTCGAAACACCCGCCGCATCATCAGGCCTGGCGGCCGAGACCGAGCGCGAGGATACCGCGCCGGCCGCCGACACCGACGCGTCGCCGGCGGAACAACGCCGTGGCTGGATGGAGCGCCTGCGCAGCGGTCTGCGCAAGACCGGCAGCAGCCTGGCGCAGGTGTTCAGCGCGGCGCGCATCGACGATGCGCTCTACGACGAGCTCGAGGCCGCGCTGCTGATGGCCGATGCCGGCACCGGCGCGACGCGATACCTGCTCGATGACCTGAAGCGGCGGGTGCGCGAGTACGGGGCACGCGAGCCCGCTGCGGTCAAGGCCTTGCTCGAGGATGCATTGACCGACCTGCTGGCGCCCCTCGAGCGCCCGCTGGAGATCGGCCGCAGCGGGTGCACCGTGATGATGGTGGTCGGGGTCAACGGCGCAGGGAAGACGACCAGCATTGGCAAGCTCGCGTGCCACCTCGCCGAGGCGCAGCAGAAGGTGCTGCTGGCTGCGGCCGATACGTTTCGCGCAGCGGCCCGGGAGCAGCTCGCCGTGTGGGCTGGCCGGGTCAGGCATGCACGGGGCGCGGTCGAGGTCGTCAGCCAGCAGGGCGGCGACCCTGCCGCCGTGACCTACGACGCGGTGATGGCCGGCCGCGCGCGCGGTTGCGATGTGGTGATCGCCGACACCGCGGGGCGGCTGCCAACCCAGCTGCATCTGATGGAAGAACTGAAGAAGATCCAGCGCGTGATCAACAAGGCCGATCCGCAGGCGCCGCACGAGGTGCTGCTGGTGGTCGACGGCAATACCGGGCAGAACGCGTTGGCGCAAGCGCGCGCGTTCGACGCCGCACTGGGCTTGACTGGGCTCATCGTCACCAAGCTCGATGGCACGGCCAAAGGCGGCGTGTTGGCAGGAATCGCGCTGTGGGCGCGCGAGCGTGTCGCTACGCAACCGTCGCTGCCGTCGCTGGCGGTGTACTTTCTCGGCGTCGGCGAAGCGCTCGAGGATCTGCAGACCTTCAACGCGCGCGAGTTCGCGCAGGCGCTGCTCGGTTGAGCTCGCGCTAGCGGTGTGCGGCGCTGCCCGCGGCGGGCAGCGCATCGAGGTCGTCGAACAGCGTCGACGACACCGGCTCCATCGCGGTGTCGTGCACCACGATGTCGCCATGCGCGAGGATCTCCTCCATCTCGGCCACCGGAAGCAGCGGCATCGGGCGCGAGCCGGAGTTCAGGTTCATCGCGTGCGGACCATCCTGCAGGATCGGCGCCATCTGCGTGCGCACCTCCGCCACCGTCGGCAAGGAAGCCTCCGACCACGTAAGGACATTGATGTGCGCCGCGCGCAGCACGCGCGACATGCGCTCATGGCGTTGGCGCGCGCGGGCGCTCTGCTGAACCGGGCGCACGTCGATCACTGCCAGCACGCGCGAGCCCTGGTCGCACACCACGAGGTCGGCGTTGAGGCAGCCGACACGCGATACCCACTGGCTGTACGAATGGCGGGTCGGAACGCGCAGGAATCGCGACAAAGGCACCTGCGACAACACCACCTGCTGCGGCAGCGCGCGACGCACGATCTCGAAGGCCTTGCGCTCCGACGTCGTCATCACCCGCGCCGCTTCGGGCGGCCAGTCGGCGACTGTGTCCAGCGCCTCGTTGCGCGGGGTTCGCGCCCGGCTCTTCGACGGCTTGCGACGCATCAGGACATAGGTGATCAACAGAGCGAGCACGGCCGCAAGGGCGAACGCGGAGAGCGAGTCGGTGGGCATGATTCGTTTGGCGCGCGATGGGACTGCAGCGGTTGTGACGGCAACTTACGAGCCGCAACCGATCGCGGTCAACCGAGCCACGGCGAAAGGCGTAAGGACACGTTTCGCTGCCACACGGGCGGGGGTATCCACGGCCTCGGGATGCCAACTAATACCAACGCGTAACAGCGCCGTCGCTGTTACAGATGCCCGCCGACGACCGCTCGCCAGGCTCTTCAGCCTCCACCGAAGCCGCCGAGTCCGCCCATGCGTCGCATCATCTTCATCAGTCCGCCGCCCTTCATCTTCTTCATCATCGTGCGCATCTGCTCGAACTGGTTGAGCAGTCGGTTGACCTCCTGAACCTGCACGCCGGCGCCGGCGGCGATGCGCCGCTTGCGGCTGGCCTTCAGAAGTTCGGGTTTGCGGCGCTCCAGCGGCGTCATCGAGTGGATGATCCCGGTCATTCGTCGCACGTCGCGCTCGGCGCGGTCGAGGTCGGCCTGCCCGGCCTTGGCCGCGAGCTGCGCTGGCAGCTTGTCGATCAGGCCGCCGAGGCCGCCCATCTTGCGCATTTGCGCCAGCTGTTGCGCGAAATCGTCGAGGTCGAAGCCGTCGCCCGACTTGACCTTGGCGGCGAGCTGCTGCGCGGCCTCGAAGTCGACGTTCTTCTGCACCGATTCGACCAGTGCCAGGATGTCGCCCATGCCGAGCACGCGGCCGGCATGACGCTCGGCGTCGAAGGCCTCGAGGCCATCGATCTTCTCGGAGGTGCCGGCGAACTTGATCGGTGCGCCGGTCACCTGCCGCACCGACAGCGCGGCGCCGCCCCGCGAATCGCCATCGAGCTTGGTCAGCACCACGCCGGTCAGCGGCAGCGCCTCCTTGAACGCCTTCGCGACGTTGACCGCGTCCTGCCCCTGCATCGCATCGACCACGAACAGGGTCTCGACGGGGGTGAGCGCCGCGTGCAGCGCGCGGATCTCGTCCATCATCGCCTGATCGATCGCCAGCCGACCTGCAGTGTCGACCAACAGCACGTCGACGAAGTGGCGCCTGGCATGGTCGAGTGCGGCGCGTGCGATGTCCACCGGCGACTGGCCGGGCTGCGACGCGAACCACTCGGCGCCCGCCTGCGCGCTGACGATGCGCAGTTGCTCGATGGCCGCAGGCCGATAGACGTCGGTCGACACCGTCAATACCTTCTTCTTGCGCCGCTCGATCAGATGACGGGCGAGCTTCGCGGTCGTGGTGGTCTTGCCGGCACCTTGCAGGCCCGCCATCAGGATCACCGCAGGTGGCTGCACCGCGAGGTCGAGGTCGGCGACGCCTTCGCCCATGGTGGCGGCGAGTTCCTTGTGCACGATACCCACCAGCGCCTGGCCTGGGTTGAGCGAGCCGATGACCTCCTGCCCGAGTGCCTTGTCCTTGACGCGGGCGATGAACTCGCGCACCACCGGCAACGCGACATCCGCCTCGAGCAGGGCCATGCGTATTTCGCGCAGCATGTCCTGCACGTTGGTTTCGGTGATGCGCGCCTGTCCGCGCAGCGACTTGACCAGTCGCGAAAGTCGGTCGGTGAGTGCAGATGCCATGAGTCGGTCGCCGCAGCTGGCGGCCCGCCCCGGTCGGCGGTGGCGAGCGCGAAAGTACACTTGGATCGATGATTTTATCGAGCGGTCCTCTCGCGACATGGCTCGCTGTGGTGGCGCTGCTGGCGTACGGGGTGGCCGTGTGGCCGTGGCGCGGCAGCTCCCGCCTCGACGCCGTGGCGTTGGGCGTCGGCTGGGTTGCTCATGGCCTGGCGTTGGTGGTCGACATTGCGGGCGCCGGTGGCGGCGCGCGCCTGGGCTTCGCGCCGGTGCTGTCGATCACCGTCTGGCTGGTGTTGCTGGTGCACGCGATCGAAAGTCGCATGCTGCCGTTGCCGGCGGTGCGTCGCGTCTTGGCGGCGGCGGGCTGTGTTGCGGTAGTCTTGACGTGGGTGTTCCCGGGCGAAGTGCGGCTGGCCAGCCACAGCCCGTGGGCGCCGCTGCATTGGGTGCTCGGGATCGTCTCGTATGGGTTGTTCGGCGTCGCGGTGCTTCACGCGTGGATGCTCGACTCTGCCGAGCGGCGGCTGCGCAACCGCGCTGCGGGCGAAGGCACCGTATGGGGCCTGCCACTGCTGCGGCTGGAGCGGCTGACCTTCGGCTTCGTCCAGGCCGGCTTCGTCGTGCTGACTGTGGTGCTGGTGCTGGGCGCGCTCACCGCCACGCGCTGGCGCTGGGATCACAAGACCGTGTTCTCGCTGCTCGGCTGGGCAGTGTTTGCCGCTTTGCTGGCCGGCCGTGCATTGCGAGGCTGGCGGGGCCGCCAGGCGACGCGCTGGCTGTACTCAGGCGCTGCGCTGCTGCTGCTCGCCTACGTGGGGTCGCGCTTCGTGCTCGAGGTCATTCTCGGGCGCTCGGTCTACTGAGGACTGTCGAGGGTCAACCGTGGTGTTGCGTGTCGTGCTGATCGTGCTGGCAGTCGGGGTGGTTCTCTGGCTCCTGAGCGCACGCTCGCGCAAAGCGCGCGGCCCGGCCGAGATGCCGCGGCCGCAGGCCTTCGCCCGCTGTGCGCACTGTGGCGTGCACCTGCCGGCCAAGGACGCGGTGGTCGTCGGCGGCGTCGCCTATTGCAGCGAAGCGCATCGGCTGGCCGGCCCGCGCGATCGCGACGGGTCCTAGCCTGGCGGGCGTGCGGTGAGCGACGACGCGTATCCGGACCGGCGGCATGCCGATCGCCGCCAGACCGATCGGCGACGCAGCCGCCCGATGCTCGATGAGTCCTGGTTCGGCGCGCTCGGCGACGGCGACACCGATCTGCACAGCGACGATGTGCACGAGGCGCCGCGCCCGCCTGCGCCCGACCGCGCCGCCACGTCGGCGCCTGATGCGCAGCGTCAGCAGACGCGCGAGGCGCGACGCATCGCGACGTCGAGCGACACCGCGCTGCGGCGCGTGTTCCGAACCTACGTGGTGGCGCGAGCCGTCCTCGGCCTGTTGCTGGCGTCGGTGCCATGGGTGGTGACGCTGCCCAATGTGCACAGCCCGCTGCCGCTGTTCGCGCTGTGCGTGGCATACGGCATCCAGAGCGTCACGCTGTGGATGCTGCCGCAGCTGCGCACGCGCGACGGCAGCCTGGCACCGATGACGCGGCTGGGGCGACGCCAGTGGATCAGCACGATCGGCGTCGATCTGGTGGTGTTTGCGGCATTGCACCTGTTCGACCCCGGCGCCAACCTGAACTTCGGGGCGCTGCTGGTGTTGCCGGTGCTGATGTCCGGCGTGATGACCACCCGCCTGGCGGCGATGGGCACGGCGGCGGCCGTGACGTTGGTGCTGCTGAGCGGCGTCTGGCGGGCCGCCTCCAACTTGAGCGACGGCGGCGTGCTGCTGACGCAGGCCGGCCTCGCCGGCATCGGCGTCTTCATGATTGCCTTGTTGGCCAGCGAGTTTTCTGGCCGCCTGGTGCGCGAGGAGATGGCGGCCCGCGGCAGCCTCGAGATCGCCCGCCAGCAGGCGCAGTTGAACCGCCTGGTGATCGAGGAGATGTCCGATGGCGTGCTGGTGGTGGACCGGCGCGCCCGGGTGCGCACCGCCAATCCGGCCGCGCGGGCACTGCTCGCGCCGTCGGGCATGGCCGACCCGGCGCCGTTCCCGCTGCACAGCAACGATGCCTGGGCGACCTTGCAGGCGGCCATCGAGCGGGCCTTCGAGCAGGGCACGTGGCCCGAATCGGCACGCGAAGTGCGGCTCATGTTCTCCAACGGCCAGTCGCGCACGGTGCAGGTGCGGGCGCGGTTCACGCGGCGACGTTCGTTCGACAGCGAGGGCGCGCCGCCGGAGGAGTTCTGCGTCGTGTTCCTGGAGGATCTGCGTGCCGTGCAGTCGCGCAGCCGTCAGGAGAAGCTCGCGGCGATGGGGCGCGTGTCGGCCGGCATCGCTCACGAGATCCGCAACCCGCTGGCGGCCATTGCCCAGGCCAACGCGCTGCTGCTGGAGGACGTGCTGTCGAGCGAACAGCTCCACCTGGCGCGCATGGTCGCCGACAACGTCCACCGCCTCAAGCGCATCGTCGACGATGTGATGGAGGCCGCGCCGGGCGCCGCCGGCGAGCAACGCGTACTGGATGCCGGCGCCACCGTGCGCACGGTGTGCACCGATTGGGCGCGTACGGTGCAGCTGCCGCTCGGTGAGCGCAGTCGCCTGCAGCTCGAACTGCCGGGCGCACCGCTGGGCGTCGCCTTCGACCCCGAGCACCTGCGACGGGTGCTGGTGAACCTGCTCGACAATGCGCACCGACATGCCAGCGATACACCCGGTGCGATCCGGGTGCAGCTGTTCGCCCATGACGAGCGCGGCGCGGTGCTCGCAGTGGCCAGCGACGGGGCGGCGATCGGCGCGGACGTCGAGCGCCACCTGTTCGAGCCGTTCTTCTCGACGCGCAGCCGCGGCACCGGACTGGGCCTGTATATTTGCCGCGAGCTGTGCGTGCGCCACGGCGCCAGCATCGACTTCAGGCCGCTGGACGGCGGGCAGCGACATCGCAACGAATTCCGCGTCACGATGCAGCGCGCCGCGATGCAGACGCAGGAGGCACCGAGTCAAGCATGAGCAGCCCCGCCCACTACAGCTTGCTGGTGGTCGACGACGAGCCCGATCTGCGCACGCTCTACGAGCTGACGCTGCTGCGCGAGGGCTACGACGTGGAGTCGGCGGCGTCGGTCGACGACGCCTGGCAGCGACTGGCCAGCCGCACCTACAGCGCGGTGATCACCGACATGCGGCTGCCCGACGGCTCGGGGCTCGACTTGCTCAAGCGCCTCGAGCAGGCCAAGCGGCGCGAGAAGGCCATCGTCATCACGGCCTACGGGTCGGCCGAGGGCGCGGTGGAGGCGCTGAAGGCCGGCGCCTTCGACTACCTGACGAAGCCGGTCGACCTGCGCCAGTTCCGCAGCGTGGTGGCCTCGGCACTCGGCCGCGCGCCGGCCGCTCCGCCGGGAAAGGACGCCGCGGCGGTCGCCGAACTGCGGCCTTCCGAAGAGCCGGGCACCGACCCCGGTCGCGTTCATCCGGCGCTGGTGCGCCTGGCCGGCCGGTCGCAGGCGATGCAGCAGGTGCGGTCGATGGTCGAGCGGGTGGCACGCAGCATGGCGCCGGTGTTGGTGCAGGGCGAATCGGGCACCGGCAAGGAACTGGTCGCGCGAGCGATCCACGCCTGCTCGACGCGCAGCGATGCGCCGTTCATCGCCGTCAATTGCGGCGCCATTCCCGAGCAGCTGCTCGAGGCCGAGTTCTTCGGCTACCGCAAGGGCTCGTTCACCGGGGCGCACGAGGACCGCGAGGGCTTCGTGCAGGCGGCGCAGGGTGGCACGCTGTTTCTCGACGAGATCGGCGACCTGCCGCTGGCCATGCAAAGCAAGCTGCTGCGCGTGATCCAGGAGCGCACCGTGCGCCCGGTCGGTGCAGTCACCGAGACGCCGATCAACGTGCGCGTGCTCAGCGCCACCCACAAGGACCTGGCGAGCGAGGTGCACGAGGGCAAGTTCCGGCAGGACCTGTTCTACCGTCTCAACGTGATCCAGATTCGCGTACCGGCGCTGCGCGAACGCATCGACGATCTGCCGGCGATCTGCGACGTGGTGCTGTCGCGCATCGCCGACGAGGCCGGCATTTCACCGCCGCCGAGGTTGTCGCCGCAGGCGATGGAGCGGCTGTCCGACTATGCGTTCCCCGGCAACGTGCGCGAACTCGAGAACCTGCTGCACCGTGCGCTCGCGCTGACCACCGGCGACGCCATCGAATGGGCCGACCTCGGCCTGCCCGACGACGTGTTCGTCGACAGCGGCATCGTCGACCTCGACGCGCTCCACGCCGCCAGCGAGGCTGCGCGCAAGGCCGTCGCGGCGGCGCCGCCGGGCGAGCTGCCGAGCGACCTCGTCGCCTACCTGGACCAGGTGGAGCGCGACATCCTGATCCGTGCGCTCGAGCAGCACCGCTTCAACCGCACCGCGGCCGGTGCAAGCCTGGGGCTGTCGTTGCGCCAGATGCGCTACCGCATGGCGCGGCTCGGCGTCAACGTGGCCGACCATGTCGGTGAGCGCGGCGACAGCGCGTTCTGACCGCGTGCTGACGAACCGCCCACCACCGCGCCGCGTGGCGTGGCGCGACGGTTGGTGGTGGCGGGCGCTCGAGGTGCCATCGCCCAATCACAACGAGCGGCCGCCGGGCGCAACGG
Source organism: Burkholderiaceae bacterium (assembly GCA_035499355.1). Lineage (GTDB taxonomy): Bacteria > Pseudomonadota > Gammaproteobacteria > Burkholderiales > Burkholderiaceae_C > JAEUPI01. Next base: position 18,676 of record DATJYZ010000272.1, read on the forward strand.
TGTCGCTGGCAGTCGTGCATTCGATCAGTCTGCCGCCGGGGCGGTACGGCGGAGATGCCATCGAGCGCCTGTTCACCAACCGGCTCGATTGGGGTGCGCATCCGTACTTCGAGTCGATCCGTGGCCTTCGGGTGTCGACGCATTTCCTCATCCGCCGCAGCGGCCGGCTGTTGCAGTTCGTTTCGTGTGATCGGCGCGCATGGCACGCCGGCGCGTCGACGTGGCGCGATCGCCCGAACTGCAACGACTACTCGATCGGCATCGAACTCGAAGGTCTCGAGGGCGAGCGTTTCATGGCCGCTCAGTACACGCAGCTGGCGGCACTGCTGCGCGCGTTGTCGCGGCGCTACGCGATCGATGCCGTTGTCGGCCACGAGCACGTCGCACCGTCGCGAAAGCACGACCCCGGCGCGGGCTTTGACTGGACCCGCCTTGCCCGTGCGCTGCGCTGGTCGCGCGAGCGCGTACCTTTCGCCGCGCAGCATTGACGCGGCCCGCAAGGCCGAATCGCGCGCCGGCGCAATGCCGACGCGGACCATGCGCACGTGGCGTCGATGCGGTGCGGGCTACCGCGTCATGCAGATCGCGCGCGTGCTCGCTGCGGAGCATTCACGCGCAGCGTCAAGAGGGAAAAGCACGCTACTGCTAGTGGGTTGATGCCCCGGGAGGCCCCAGATATAGTGTCCCGTGCGTGATAAGCTTCATACCAACGCCGCCGCCATGCCCAGGTTGCAGCCACTGAACGATGATCCATCGACAGCGGCGACCGAGCCGGTCGCGGCCCCGCACACGCAGCAACGTCGCGATTCATTCGCTCGCACGAAGCCAGCCCGTGGCGCACAAACCCGTTGTGCGCCAGCGATCCACTGAGATCGGCCGGCGAGCAGGTGGACGCGGCGTTGGCTATTGCTCCGTCGATCCTTGAGACACGAATCAAATTGGGGAACCCATGCAAGCAGTGACATCCCGGGCTGAGGAGCTGAGCGCGATCCCGCACCGGGTGGCAGCGACCGTTGCCACCGAGTCGGCCTACGCCGGCTACCAGATCATCCGCCGCAACGGTGCGGTGGTGATGTTCGAGCCCAACAAGATCGCGGTGGCCTTGATGAAGGCCTTCCTCGCTGTCCATGGCACGCAAGGCGCGGCATCGGCGAGCGTGCGCGAAACCGTCGACGCGCTGACCGAGATCGTCGTGCGGGCGCTGCTGCGCTCGCGCCCCGGCGGCGGCACGTTCCACATCGAGGACGTTCAGGATCAGGTCGAACTCGGCCTGATGCGCGGTGGCCACCATGAGGTGGCGCGCGCCTACGTGCTGTATCGCGAGCGCCGCGCGCAGGAGCGCGCCAAGCAAACGACCGAGATGGCGCCGCGCGAAGCCGTGCTGCACGTGGTCGATGACGGCCGTCGCGTGCCACTCGATCTGCCGGCGCTGCAGGCGCTGATGGAGGCCGCGTGCGCGGGTCTCGGGGAGGACGTCCGGGCCGAGCCGATCCTCGCCGAGACGCGGCGCAACCTGTACGACGGCGTGCCGATCGACGAGGTGCACAAGGCGGCGATCCTGGCGGCGCGCACGCTGATCGAGAAGGAGCCGGCCTACACGCGCGCCACCGCGCGGCTGCTGCTGCACACCATCCGCAAGGAGGTGCTGGGCGAGGAGGTGGCGCAGGCCGCGATGGCGCAGCGCTATGCCGAATACTTTCCGCAGTTCGTTGCCAGTGGCATCGAGGCGGAGTTGCTCGATCCGGCGCTGCGGCAGTTCGACTTGGCGCGGATGGGGGCGGCGCTGAAGCCCGAGCGCGACCTGCAGTTCGACTACCTCGGGCTGCAGACGCTGTACGACCGCTACTTCCTGCATGTTCATGAGCGCCGCATCGAGCTGCCACAGGCGTTCTTCATGCGCGTGGCGATGGGCCTGGCACTGCACGAGATCGATCGCGAGGCGCGCGCGATCGAGTTCTACGACGTGCTGTCGAGCTTCGACTTCATGTCGAGCACGCCCACCCTGTTCAACTCCGGCACCTTGCGCTCGCAGCTGTCGAGCTGTTACCTGACCACCGTGGCCGACGACCTCGACGGCATCTACGAAGCGCTGAAGGAGAACGCGCTGCTGTCCAAGTATGCCGGTGGCCTGGGCAACGACTGGACGCCCGTGCGCGCGCTGGGCTCATACATCAAGGGCACCAATGGCAAGAGCCAGGGCGTGGTGCCGTTCCTGAAAGTGGTCAACGACACTGCGGTGGCGGTCAACCAGGGCGGCAAGCGCAAGGGCGCCGTCTGTGCCTACCTGGAGAGCTGGCACCTCGACATCGAGGAGTTCCTCGAACTGCGCAAGAACACCGGCGATGACCGTCGGCGCACGCACGACATGAACACGGCCAACTGGATCCCCGATCTGTTCATGCGGCGGGTGGTCGAAGGCGGCCACTGGACCTTGTTTTCGCCGTCGACCTGCCCCGACCTGCACGACAAGTTCGGGGCCGAGTTCGAGGCCGCCTACACGGCCTACGAAGCCAAGGTCGATCGCGGCGAGCTCAAGTTGCACAAGCGCCTGGCGGCGCGCGACCTGTGGCGCAAGATGCTGACGATGCTGTTCGAGACCGGGCATCCGTGGATCACGTTCAAGGATGCCTGCAACGTGCGCAGTCCGCAGCAGCACGTGGGCGTGGTGCACTCCTCGAACCTGTGCACCGAGATCACGCTGAACACCGGGCCTTCCGAGATCGCGGTGTGCAACCTCGGCTCGGTCAACCTGGCGCAGCACCTGCAGGAAGGCCAGATCGATCAGGCCAAGCTGAAGAAGACCGTCGCTACCGCGATGCGGATGCTCGACAACGTGATCGACATCAACTACTACGCGGTGAAGAAGGCGCGCGATTCCAACCTGCGCCACCGGCCGGTGGGCCTGGGCATCATGGGCTTCCAGGACGCGCTGTACCAGCTGCGGCTGCCGTACGCATCAGAGGCCGCGGTGGAGTTTGCCGACCGTGCGATGGAGGCCGTGTGCTACCACGCCTACTGGGCCTCCACCGAGCTGGCCGAGGAGCGTGGCCGCTACTCGAGCTATCGCGGCTCGTTGTGGGAGCGCGGCATCCTGCCGCAGGACACGCTGGACCTGCTGGCGTCGCAGCGCAATGCGGGCCGGCCCGCCGGTGCGGCGTCGTACGTCGACGTCGACCGCAGCGCGACGATGGACTGGAACGCCCTGCGTGCGCGCATCGCCCGACAGGGCATGCGCAACTCCAACTGCGTCGCGATCGCGCCCACGGCCACCATCAGCAACATCGTCGGCGTCGACGCGTCGATCGAGCCTTGCTTCGGCAACCTGTCTGTCAAGAGCAACCTGTCGGGCGAATTCACCATCGTCAACGAATACCTGGTGCGCGACCTCAAGCGTTTGAACCTCTGGGACGACGTGATGGTGATGGACCTCAAGCACTTCGACGGCTCGCTGCGCCGCATCGATCGCGTGCCCGAGGAGATCAAGCAGCTGTACGCCACCGCGTTCGAGGTCGAGCCGCAGTGGCTGGTGGAGGCCGCCGCGCGTCGCCAGAAGTGGATCGACCAGGCGCAGTCGCTCAATATCTACATGGCTGGCGCGTCGGGCCGCAAGCTCGACGAGATCTACAAGCTCGCTTGGGTGCGGGGACTGAAGACCACCTACTACCTGCGCACGATGGGCGCCACGCACGCCGAGAAGTCCACCGTGAAGAGCGGTGCACTCAACGCGGTGCCGATGGCCGACGGCAGCGGACACCTTGCGGATGCGCCTGCGCAGCGGGCGCAGGACGTCGACGACGCGGCGTCGAACGTGAAGTTCTGCTCGATCGACAACCCGGACTGCGAGGCATGTCAGTGAGCGAACGGGTGCACGCAGCGTCGTCACGAATCACCGACGTGGTGACGCGGATGCGCGGCGACGCGACGACGTCGATCGTGCTGCTCGCGTGCGCTGCAACGATGCACGTGCGCAACAACGCGACGGTCCAAATGTCAAGAAGTGCTTGGTGTTTCAACACAACACTCTGATAATCCGCAACTACAGGAAGCACTCACATGCTCGTCTGGGACGAAGACATCCGAACCACATCGACGATCACACCCAGAAGCCCCGCACACCACCCTGACGTCGTGCGGGCAGCGGCCCTCTCATCGCCGCAGCTGCAGGCCCTCCGCGCTTCCGAGACCCAGGTTTCCCCACTGCCCTTCAAGCCGGCGGCGGCTGCGTCCACCGTGCAGTCGGGCAGTTCGCGCCGCGTCAATGTGGCCGAGAAGCGCATCATCAACGGCCAGACTGATGTCAATCAGCTGGTGCCGTTCAAATACAAGTGGGCGTGGGAGAAGTACCTCGCGGCGTGCTCGAACCACTGGATGCCGCAGGAGATCAACATGTCGCGTGACATCGCGACATGGAAGGACCCCAACGGTCTCACCGAAGACGAGCGCCGTCTGATCAAGCGCAACCTCGGCTTTTTCGTCACCGCCGATTCGCTGGCCGCCAACAACATCACGCTGGGCACCTACCGCCACATCACGGCGCCGGAGTGCCGGCAGTTCCTCCTGCGCCAGGCGTTCGAGGAGGCGATCCACACCCACGCTTACCAGTACATCGTCGAATCGCTGGGCCTGGACGACGGCGAGATCTTCAACGCCTACCACGAGATCCCGTCGATCCGCGACAAGGACGAGTTCCTGATCCCGTTCATCGACGCGGTCATGGACCCCAACTTCAGGACCGGCACGCCCGAGTCGGACCAGACGCTGCTCAAGTCGATCATCGTCTTTGCCTGCCTGATGGAAGGCCTGTTCTTCTACGTTGGCTTCACGCAGATCCTGGCGCTGGGCCGCCAGAACAAGATGACCGGTGCCGCGGAGCAGTACCAGTACATCCTGCGAGACGAGTCGATGCACTGCAACTTCGGCATCGACCTCATCAATCAGATCAAGCTCGAGAATCCGCAGCTGTGGACGCCGGAGTTCCGCTCCGAGGTCAAGGCTCTGTTCGTGAAGGCGGTGGAGCTCGAGTACCGCTACGCCGAGGACACCATGCCGCGCGGCGTGCTGGGGCTCAACGCCTCTATGTTCAAGGGCTACCTGCGCTTCATCGCCAACCGGCGCGCCACGCAGATCGGCCTGGATGCGCTCTTCCCGAACGAGGAGAACCCGTTCCCTTGGATGAGCGAAATGATCGACCTCAAGAAGGAACGCAACTTTTTCGAAACCCGCGTCATCGAGTACCAGACCGGTGGCGCACTGACCTGGGACTGAGGCACTGCGCGCCTCAAGCGCAGTGACGCCCAGGCCGATAGTGAGAGATCAAGATTGGTGACCGGCGCAGCGTCGACGCCAGAAGCGACGACCGCCGCCACCGCCCCATTCACCGATGGGGAGTCGCAACAGGGCGCGAACCCATAGCGACGCTCAGCGGTGAATCGCCGACCTGCGAAAGCAGCGCGGTGTTTTTGTCAACTTGATCAAGGAGATCGAAATGGCAACTGCGAAGAAGAAGGCTCCGGCCAAGAAGGCAGCGAAGCGGAAGGCCCCGGCCAAGAAGAAGGCCCCGGCCAAGAAGTCGGCTGCCCGCAAGGCGCCTGCCAAGAAGAAGGCTGCCAAGAAGAAGGCTGCCAAGAAGAAGGCGCCTGCGAAGAAGAAGGCCGCCAAGAAGAAGAAGGCGCCTGCGAAGAAGAAGGCCGCCAAGAAGAAGGCTGCCAAGAAAAAGCCAGCCAAGAAGAAGGCGAAGGCGCCAGCCAAGAAGGCCGCGCCTGCGGCAGCGGCTGCGCCGATGGCAAAGACCGCGCTCAGTCCAGCGGCTGCGTGGCCGTTTCCGACCGGAAACAAGCCCTAGCGCTTGCTTTGCCAACGAACCGACCCGGCCTCGGCCGGGTTTTTTCTTAGGCGACCCCCAATGCGATGGTCGCGATTCGCTCGCGATGCTCGGCCTGGAATCTGGCGAACGCATTTCGGCTGCCGATGGCAGCTTGCATGTGGGCTTCGGCTACTTTTGCTTGACCAAGCTTCGACAGGCAAAGCGACAACCTTGCGTGGCAGGCCGCGCGGTCGTCCATATCACTTCTATCAATTGGTTGGGACTCTGCTTGCGACGCAGCGCTGATCGCCCCTCGGCTAGAAAGATCCAGACTGTCAGGGTAGGGGCGTATGCGGTGTGGTGTAGGCGAAGCTTAGAGCGATCTCTGCTCGTGCAAGCTCGATTTGACCAAGCCTTGCGGCCGCGCAGGCCCACTGAGCCCGGAGGGTCCATCGCTCAAGCTCAGTAGTCGCAGCGTCCGCCTGCGACTGAAGTCTCGACAAGAGATCACTATTCATGGTCGGTCATACGAGCCAGCGCTTCCACGTATTTCGAACGTGTAGCCTCAACAACCTCCAGCGTGAGCT
>DATJYZ010000273.1:0-12079 GCA_035499355.1 Burkholderiaceae bacterium
CGCGCGCATCCATCACTCCTTGCGACCTCACCGGCGCTGTCGCCAGGCCGGTGCCGCCACCGCACGACACCGGCGTCGGACGTCGCGCGAGCGAACTGTACCCGCACCGCTCATCGGGATTGAACGCGCCGTTCAAAAGCCTGCGCACGATGACGCACCACCGACGGTCTACGCTCGCGCTTCGAATGAAATCGCCACGCAAGGAGCTTTCGATGTTGGATTCCCTGAAGACGCCGCTGGCCCTGATCGGCCGCGTGCTGCTGGCCCTGATGTTCGTGAAGGCGGGCTTCGGCAAGCTCGGCAACATCGACGGCACCGCGGCCTACATCGCCAGCGGGGGACTGCCGGTACCCGCCGTGCTGGCGGTGCTGGTCGGCTTGTTCGAACTGCTGGGTGGCCTGGCGCTGGCCGTCGGGTTCAAGGCGCGCTGGGCCGCGCTCGCGCTGGGCGTGTTCACGCTGCTGGCCAGCGTGCTGTTCCACAAGTTCTGGGCCGTTCCCGAGGCGCAACAGATGGTGCAGCAACTGCTGTTCCTGAAGAACATGGCGGTGGCCGGTGGCATGTTCATGGTCGCAGCGTTGGGCGCGGGGCCGCTCAGCGTCGACAGCCGCACGCCAGACCGCAGCGGCCGCCTTGCGCTGAACTGAGATCCGGCGGCGTCGGGCGCTAGAAGCGATAGGTCAGCTCGATCATGTGCAAATCGACGCCGGTCTTCTCGTGCCCGTAGGCACCCCCGTCGGAGTAGTGCAGGAATCGGTAGCCGACGCCAAGCCGCTCATAGAGCGGCACGCTGAGGCCGAGGGTCAGTGCGAACTGGAGGGCACCGCCGAAGTCCTGGTGCGTGTAGGCCGGCCTGCCGAGCAGTGCGAACCCGGCGCCGAAGTCGAGCGTGAATCCGCCGTCCTGCCTGGCCAACGCCAGCAGAGGAATGGCGGAAGCGACCAAGCCCGTCTTGTCGGCCTCACCTCGAAGAACGCCGGCACTTGCCATCAGCCTGGTACCCAGCTCCCACTCAGGACTCCATGGTTCCGACCAGGGCAGGCGCACGGTCGTCGACACGTCGTATTCGCGAAACGACTCCGGCTGCTCCTGACCGAGCACCCGCGCCTGGCTGAATCGCGCCCGCACGCCCACGTTGAGCAGTTCGTAGTCCGACGCCCAGACGGCAGGCGCGGCAAAGACGCAGAGTGCGACGGCGAGCGCTCGTGCACCAAGGCTGGGGTACCTCACTCCCACTCGATGGTGGCCGGCGGCTTGCTCGACACGTCGTAGGTGACGCGGTTGATGCCGCGCACCTCGTTGATGATGCGGCTCGACACGCGCTTCAGCAGCGCATAGGGCAACTCGGCCCAGTCGGCGGTCATGAAGTCGCTGGTCTGCACTGCGCGCAGCGCGACCACGTGCTCATAGGTGCGGCCGTCGCCCATGACGCCGACGCTCCTGACCGGCAAGAACACGGCGAAGGCCTGCGACGTCAGCTCGTACCAAGTCTTGCCGCTGGGCTCGTCGAGCGTCTTCTTCAACTCTTCGATGAAGATGTGGTCGGCCCGCCGCAGCAAGTCGGCGTACTCGCGCTTGATCTCGCCCAGGATGCGCACCCCCAGGCCCGGCCCGGGGAACGGATGGCGGTACACCATCTCGTGCGGGAGACCGAGCGCGACGCCGAGTTCGCGCACCTCGTCCTTGAACAGGTCGCGCAGCGGCTCGAGCAGCTTGAGGCCCAGCGTCTCGGGCAGGCCACCGACGTTGTGGTGGCTCTTGATGGTGGTGGCCTTCTTGGTCTTGGCGCCGCCGGATTCGATGACGTCGGGATAGATCGTGCCTTGCGCGAGCCAGCGGGCGCGCTCCAGCTTCTTCGCCTCACGCTGGAATACCTCGACGAATTCGCGCCCGATGATCTTGCGCTTGGCCTCCGGATCGCTGACCCCCTTCAGCGCGCCGAGGAACTGCGCGCTGGCATCGACGTGCACGACCTTGGCATGCAGCCGACCGGCGAACATCTCCATCACCATCGCGCCTTCGTTCAGCCGCAGCAGACCGTGGTCGACGAACACGCAAGTCAGTTGCTCACCGATCGCGCGGTGGATCAGCGCGGCGGCGACGCTCGAATCGACGCCGCCCGACAGCCCGAGGATCACCGCCTCGTCGCCCACCTGCTCGCGGATGCGCGCCACCGCTTCGGCGACGTGGTCGCGCATGATCCAGTCGGCCCTGGCGCCGCAGATGCCGAGCACGAAGCGCTCCAGCAGCGCGCGGCCCTGCAGCGTGTGGGTGACCTCGGGATGGAACTGCACGCCGTAGAACCGCCGCTGCTCGTCGGCCAGGCCGGCGATCGGGCAGCTCGGCGTGCTGGCCATCAGCTTGAAGCCCGGTGGCAGCGCGGTGACCTTGTCGCCGTGGCTCATCCACACCTTGAGCATGCCGTGGCCCTCGCCGGTGCGGAAGTCTTCGATGCCGTCGAGCAGCTGGGTGTGGCCGCGCGCGCGCACTTCGGCGTAGCCGAACTCGCGATGCGAGCTCGCCTCGACCTCGCCGCCGAGCTGCACCGTCATCGTGAACATGCCGTAGCAGATGCCGAGCACCGGCACGCCGAGCCGATAGGCCGCCTCGGGCGCGCGCAGATCGCGCGCCTCGTAGGTGCTGGCGTGGCTGCCCGACAGGATGATGCCCTTCGGCGCGAACTCGCGGATGAACGCGTCGGACACGTCGTTGGGGTGGATCTCGCAGTACACGTGCGCCTCGCGCACGCGACGCGCGATCAGCTGGGTGACCTGCGAGCCGAAATCGAGGATCAGAATCTTGTCGTGCGACATGACGGTGATGCGCTCGCCGCTCAGGCTGCGTGGGCGCGGAGCTCCTTGTGGCTGTGGAAGAACCGCCAGGCCACCATGGCGGCCGTGAACTGCAACGTCGAGCAGACGAAGAACGGCAGGCCGATCAACCAGTCGCCGGGCGGCCGATGCGACACCCAGCGCAGCAGTTCGAGCGCGATGACCGGTGCGACCACGGCCATCAGGCTGTTCAGCGACGAGACGGCACCCATCGTCTGGCCCTGCCGTGTCGGGTCGGCGGCGTTGGAGACGATGCTCTGCATCGCGGCCTGGGCGGCGCCACCGAGCAGGCCGAACGAGATCACCACGTACATCATCCAGCCCTGGGTGGCCAGGCCGAAGCCGAGGTAGGTGACCGAGCCGACCAGCAGGCCCACGATCGCCAGTTGGCGGGGTGTGAAGCGCCCCAGCAACGGCTTGAGCAGCACACCCTGGCTGAACGCCGACACCACGCCCACCGCGAACAGCGACCAGCCCACCTGCCCCGGCCCCCAGCCAAACTTGAACTTGGTGTACAGCACCCAGCTCATGTGCAGCATGAACTGCGCCAGGCTCGCCAGCGCGATCACCCACACCAGCGCGCCGACGCCCTTGAGCGCGGCCAGGCCCTTGAGCGCTGCCACCGGGTTGGCGCGCCGCCAGTCGAAGCGGCGACGCCGCTCCACCGGCAGCGACTCGGGCAGCACGAAGTAGCCGTAGCACCAGTTGATCAGCGCCATGCAACCGGCCACGACGAACGGCAGGCGCACATCGATGTCGCCGAGCACGCCGCCGATCACCGGGCCGAGAATGAAGCCGACGCCGAACATCGCACCCAGCAGCCCGAAGCGGCGCGCGCGCTCGTGCGGTGCGCTGATGTCGGCGACATAGGCGTTGGCGATCGAGATGTTGCTCTGCATCGCGCCGGAGAACATGCGCACCGCCACCAGCATCCACAACGCGGTGGCGGCGGCGGTGACGAAGAAGCTCAGCGCCAGCCCGGCGAAGCCCAGCAACAGCACCGGACGTCGGCCAAAGCGGTCGGACAGCGCCCCCAGGATCGGCGAGCTCACGAAATTGGCGATGCCGAACGTCAGGGTCACCGCGAGGAACGCCAGCGTCTGCTCGTCGTTGCTGTGGGTGAACCGGCCGACGATGTGCGGCAGCACGGGCACCATCAGGCCGATGCTGATCATGTCGATCAGCACCGCGACCAGGATGAACGGCATCGCAGCCGTTCGTGGAGCACCCCGCCCGTCGAGTACGCCGGTCGGCCCCCCGAGGGGGTGCGGGCCGGCTTGGGGCGGCCCGGCGCTCGGCCCGCTCTCGCTAACTCGCATCGCGTGCGCTCATTCCATGCGGTAGTTCGGCGCTTCCTTGGTGATCTGCACGTCGTGCACGTGGCTCTCGCGCACACCGGCGGCGGTGATCTCGACGAACTCGGCCTTGCGGTGCATCTCCTCGATGCTCGCGCAACCGCAGTAGTGCATCGAGGCGCGCAGGCCGCCGGCGAGCTGGAAGATCACCGCCACCACCGAGCCCTTGTACGGCACCTGGCCTTCGATGCCTTCGGGCACCAGCTTGGCGGTGTTCGGATTGTTGGCGTTGTCTTCCTGGAAGTAGCGGTCGGCGCTGCCTTGCTGCATGGCGCCGAGCGAGCCCATGCCGCGATAGCTCTTGTAGGTGCGGCCCTGGTAGAGAATGGTCTCGCCGGGCGCCTCCTCGGTGCCGGCGAACATGCCGCCCATCATCACGCTGTCGGCGCCGGCGGCGATGGCCTTGGCCATGTCACCGGAGTAGCGGACGCCGCCATCGGCGATCAACGGCACGCCGCTGCCGGCGATCGCGCTGGCCACCGACTCGATGGCGTAGATCTGCGGCACGCCGACGCCGGTGACGATGCGCGTGGTGCAGATCGAGCCCGGACCGATGCCGATCTTCACCGCATCGGCGCCGGCCTCCACCAGCGCCTGCGCCGCCGCGCCGGTGGCGATGTTGCCGCCGATGACGTCGACCTTCGGGTAGTGGCGCTTGACCCAGCGCACGCGGTCGACCACGCCGGCGCTGTGCCCGTGCGCGGTATCGACCACGATGGCGTCGACACCGGCCTTCACCAGCAGCTCCACCCGCTCTTCGGTGCCCTCGCCCACGCCGACCGCGGCGCCGACGCGCAACTTGCCCTGCGCATCGCGCGCGGCGTTGGGAAAGTCGGTCTGCTTGGTGATGTCCTTCACCGTCATCAGGCCGCGCAGCTCGAAGGCATCGTTGACCACCAGTACGCGTTCGAGCTTGTGCCTGTGCATCAGCGCCTTGCCGTCGTCGATGGTGGCGCCCTCGCGCACCGTGACCAGGCGCTCGCGCGGCGTCATGATCTCGCGCACCGGCGCGTCCATGCGCGTCTCGAAGCGCAGGTCGCGGCCGGTGACGATGCCGACCACCGTCTTGCCCTGCAGCACCGGGAAGCCCGAGATGCCGTGTTGCTTCGACAGTGCGATCACGTCGCGCACCGGCAGCTCCGGCGTGATCGTGATCGGATCGCGCAGCACGCCCGATTCGTAGCGCTTGACGCGGGCCACCTCGGCCGCCTGGGACTTCGGCGGCAGGTTCTTGTGCACGATGCCGATGCCGCCTTCCTGCGCGATGGCGATCGCCAGTCGCGCCTCGGTCACGGTGTCCATGGCGGCGGACACCAGCGGCAGGTTAAGGGTGATGTTGCGCGACAGCCGGGTCGAGAGGTTCGTGTCCCGGGGCAGCACCCGCGAGTAGGCAGGCACCAACAACACGTCGTCGAAGGTCAGCGCTTTGCCCAGAAGGCGCATGAGACTCGCTCCGGTTGCAAAACCGAATTATACGGATCGCCCTGTGCGGTATTGCCCACATGGGCAAGGCCCACGCAACGTGACGCACGGCGCACTTCACGAGGCGCCCGCTACACTGCCGCCACCGGCCGCCAGGAGCCGGTATCCCGGAGTGCGCGATGCGCTTGTCTGTCTGGTTCTGCGTCGGATTCAGCCTGTGCGTGGCCACGCTGCCCGCGGCGGCGCAGTGGAAGTGGAAGGACGCGCGCGGCCAGGTGGTGATCAGCGACACGCCGCCGCCGCGCGAGATCCCCGAGCGCGATGTGCTGCAAAAGCCCAATCTCGTGGTACAGCGGCAGGCCCCCGCCGCCGTCGCGGCCAGCGCGCCGTCGCCGGAAGCCGCGGCCAAGGCGAAGGTCGACCCTGAGCTCGAGGCCCGTCGCAAGAAGACCGAGGCCGAGCAGCAGGAGAAGCAGAAGGCCGAGGAAGCCAAGGTCGCCGCGCTGCGCGCCGACAACTGCAAGCGCGCCCGGGCCTACGTCGAGACGCTGAACTCCGGCATCCGCCTGACGCGCCTCAACGACAAGGGCGAACGCGAGTACCTCGACGACGACCAGCGCGCCGCCGAGATGCAGCGCGCCCGTCAGGGCATCGAGACCGACTGCCGCTAGCGCGGTCAGCCCTTCGGGCGGCGCGCCTTGCCGCGCACGCCGTCGCGCCGGAAGCGCTGGCGCCTCGCCTCCTTCGGATCGACCTGCAGCGCGCGCGTCAGCTCGACCCGATCGCCATCGCGCAGCGCCGAATCCAATGGCGTCGCGCGGCCCCAAACCCCGGCTTTCAGTGCATCGGCCTGCATCGCGGTCAGACCGTCGATCAGGTGGCTGGCGCGCACGGCATCGGCCAGCGTGCTGCCTGGCGGCAGCCGCAGCACCACCTGCCTCACGTCGTGCGGCGCGGCGGCGTACACCACCTCGATCAGCAGGTCATCGAGGGCCATAGACGGCTTCGGCGCGTTGCACGAAGCGGTCGACCAGCGTGTCGGCGACCTTGTCGAACACCGGACTCAGCACCGTCTCCAGCGGCTTGCTGGCGAACGCATAGTCGAGCTCGAACTCGATGCGACACGCCTGCTCGCCCGCGTTGCCGATCGACTCGAACTGCCACACCCCGTCGAGCATCGAGAACGGGCCGTCCACCAGCTGCAACAGCACCGAGCGGTTCGGCTGATGGCGATTGCGCGTGGTGAACGCGTGGCGCACGCCGGCGTAGGCCATGTGCAGGCGCGCGGTCGTCGTGTCGCCCTCTTGCTGCAGCACCTCGACCCGCTCGCACCAGGGCAGGAAGTTCGGGTACTGGTCGACCGCGGTGACCAGGTCGTACATCTCGCGTGGCGAGTACCACAGGAGGATCGACTTGTGCACTCGCTTCATACTATGCCGCGATTCTAGAGAGCGATGACCGCATGACCGCACCGATCGCCGAAAACCGGCGTGCCCGCTTCGACTACACCATCGAGGAGCGCTTCGAGGCCGGTCTGGTGCTGGAGGGCTGGGAGATCAAGGCCATTCGTGCCGGACAGGTGCAGCTCACGGATGGCTACGTGGTGATCCGCGACGGCGAACTGTTCATGATCGGCTGTCGCATCAACGCGCTGCGATCGGCCTCGACCCACGTCCACCCCGAGGCCGACCGCACGAAGAAGCTGTTGATGCACAAGGACGAGATCCGCCGCCTGATCGGCAAGGTCGAGCAGCGCGGCTACACGTTGGTGCCGCTGAACCTGCACTACAAGGGAGGCCGGGTCAAGGCGGAGATCGCACTGGCCAAGGGCAAGGCGCAGCACGACAAGCGCGAGACCGAGAAGAAGCGTGACTGGGAGCGAGAAAAGGGACGCTTGATGAGACACAAGGTCTCGTCGCCCGCCAAGGGCTGAGCAGTTCAGTCTGCGGCGAGGTACTGCACCGCGCGTTGCACGCCGCCCTCGCCCACCGCGATGCCGAGCGCGCGCAGCGCCGCCTCGACGCCGGCAACCGCACCGAGAATCACGGCCGGGTTGCTGTCGCCGAGATGCCCGATGCGAAACGCACGGCCGGTGAGCGGCCCCAGTCCGCCGGCGATCGCCACCTGGAAGCGCTCGCGCGCCATCGACCGCAACCCATCGACGTCGATGCCAGGTCCGACCGCGATCGTGGTCACCGACACCGAGCGGCTCGCCGCCTCCTGCGCGAAGAAGTCGAGCATGCGGCCTTCGCGCCAGCCACCGACCGCCGCCTGCACGGCGCCGGCCAGCCTGGCGTGGCGCGCCCACACCGCGTCGAGGCCCTCGTCGAAGATCAGCGACAGCGCCGCTTCGAGGCCGAACAGCAGGTTCTGCGGTGGCGTGCCGCAGAACTTGCGATACGACACCTCGCTGCGGCGGCGCACCCAGTCCCAATAGAAGCGCGGCGCGGGGCATTGCTCCGCCACTGCCATCGCCTTGGCGTTGACGGCGATGAATCCGACGCCCGGCGGGCACATCAAGCCCTTCTGCGAGGCCCCGACCGCGACGTCGACGCCCAGCGCATCCATCGCGAACGGCGCCGCACCGAGCGAGGCCACCACGTCGGCCACCAGCAGCGCCGGGTGGCGCGCGGCGTCGATTGCGTGGCGGATCGCGGCGATGTCGCTGGTGACGCCGCTGGCGGTGTCGGTGTGCACCGCCAGCACGGCACGGATGTCGCGCGAGCGGTCGTCGCGCAGCGCCTGCTCGATGGCGGCCACATCGATCGGCCAGCCTTCGCGCCACGGCGTGCGCACGATGCGGCGCCCCAGCGCCTCGGCCTGCAGCGCCCACGACTCCGAGAAATGCCCCGTGCCCGGCATCAGGAAGGTCTGCCCGTGCGCTGCCAGGTTCTCGACCACCGCCTCCCAGACGCCGTGCCCGTTCGCGGCATAGAGGAAGACATCCGCCGTGTCGGTCTGCAGCAGCCGCTTCAGGCCGCGTTCGACCGCCTCGATGTTGGCGTCGACGCGCGGGTCGCCGAGGTCCATCGGCTGCACGCTCATCGCGTGCAGGACGGCGTCGGGCAACGGGGTCGGCCCCGGCGAGTGGAGGAAGCGGCGGCCCGGGACGCGAGGCGATGTCATCCACGCATCCTACCGGGGGCACGATGCGCTTCAGCCCGACTTGGACTTGCGCCGGTCGATGAAGGCCTGCACGCCGTCGAGCGCGCAGGCATCCATCATGTTGCACGCCATGGTCTGGCCGGCGTCGGCGTAGGCGTCGGCAATGCCGGTCTCGATCTGGCGATAGAACAGCGCCTTGCCCATCGCGATCGCGACCCTGGGCTTGGCCACGATGCTCGAGGCCAGCGCGTCGACCGCCGCGTCGAGCTCCGCGGCGTCGACCACCCGGTTGACCAGTCCCTTGGCCAACGCCTGGTCGGCGCTGACGAAGTCGCCGGTCACGAGCATCTCGAATGCCGCCTTGCGTGCCACGTTGCGCGACAACGCCACGCTCGGCGTGCTGCAGAAGAGCCCGAAGTTGACGCCGCTGACCGCGAAGCGGGCCTCGCGCGATGCCACCGCGAGGTCGCACATGGCCACCAGCTGGCAGCCGGCGGCCGTGGCGACACCGTGCACGCGCGCGATCACCGGCACCGGCAGGCGCTGGATCGCGAGCATCATGCGCGTGCAGCGCTCGAACAGCGCCCGGTAGTGGTCGAGCGACGGCGCGGCGCGCATCTCTTTCAGGTCGTGGCCGGCGCAGAAGGCCTTGCCCGCGGCGGCGATCACGAGCACGCGCAGGCTGTCGTCCCGGGCCAGCGCATCGAGCTCGGTCTGCAGCGCGTCGAGCATCGCCTCCGACAGCGCATTGAACGACTGCGGCCGGTTCAAGGTGAGCGTCACCACGCCGCGCGCGTCGCGCGCGCGATGCAGCAGGGGTTCGTCGGTGGTCAGCATGGCGGCCTCACTCGATCGCGCTCGCGGACCTGGCGCGCTCGCGCAACGCGAACTTCTGGATCTTGCCCGTCGAGGTCTTGGGAATCTCCTCGAAGCGGATCTCCTTGGGCACCTTGTAGCCGGCGAGCAGCGACTTGCAGTGCGCGATCAGCTCGGCTGCGTCGACGCTGGCGCCCGCCTTCAGCTCCACGTAAGCCAGCGGCGTCTCGCCCCACTTGGGGTCGGGCTTGGCGACCACCGCACACGCCAGCACCTCCGGGTGCCGGTACAGCGCATCCTCGACCTCGAGCGAGCTGATGTTCTCGCCGCCGGAGATGATGATGTCCTTGCTGCGGTCCCTGATCTTGACGTAGCGATCGGGCTCCATCACGCCGAGGTCGCCGGTGTGGAACCAGCCGCCGGCAAACGCCTTGCGCGTCGCCTCGGGGTTCTTGAGATAGCCCTTCATCACGATGTTGCCGCGAAACATGATCTCGCCCATCGTCTGCCCGTCGGCCGGCGTCTCGGCCATGCTCTCCGGGTCGAGCACCGTCATGCCCTGCTGCATCGGATAGCGCACGCCCTGCCGGCCGTTCAGGCGCGTCTGTTCCGACAGACTTTGCGCTTCCCAGGTCCGGCGCTTCACCGCCACTGCCGCCGGCCCGTAGGTCTCGGTGAGTCCGTAGACGTGGGTGATGTCGAAGCCGATCTTCGCCATGCCTTCGATCATCGCCGCCGGCGGCGCCGCGCCGGCCACCATGCCGCGCACGCGCTGCGTGATGCCCTCGCGCTGCGCCGGGGCTGAGTTGACGATCAGGTTGTGCACGATCGGCGCCGCGCAGTAGTGATCGACGCCGTGCTCGCGCATGGCGTCGAGGATCGCCTTCGCCTCGACCCGGCGCAGGCACACGTGGGTGCCCCCCAGCAACGCCACCGTCCACGGGAAGCACCAGCCGTTGCAGTGGAACATCGGCAGCGTCCACAGGTAGATCGGGAAGTGCGGCATGGTCCAGGTGAGCGCGTTGCACACCGCGTTCAGGTAGGCGCCGCGGTGGTGGGTGACCACGCCCTTGGGGTCGCCGGTGGTGCCGCTGGTGTAGCTGACGGCGATGGCGTCCCACTCGTCGGCCGGCGTCTCGAGCTGCGCCAGCGGCTCGTGGGCCGCCAGCAGCGATTCGTACTCCCGGTCGCCGAGCCGGCTGCCGGCGCCGCCGTACTCGCTGTCGGCCACGTCGACGACGCGCAGCGTGCGCCCGTGCTCGGCCTTCAGGATTCGCAGTGCCTTGTCGATCGCCGGCGAGAACTCGGTGTCGGTGATGAGCACGCGCGCCTCGCAGTGGTCGAGCTGCCAGGCCAGCAGCGGCGCATCCAGCCGCGTGTTCAGCGTGTTCAGCACCGCGCCCAGCGCCGGCACCGCATAGTGGGCCTCGACCATCTCGGGCGTGTTGGCAAGCATCACGCTCACCGTGTCGCCGGGTCCGATGCCCATGGCACGCAGCGCGGCCGCCAGGCGCGCGGCACGAGTGCGGGTTTGTCCCCACGTATAGCGCCGCGCGCCGTGGATCACCGCCGGCAAGTCGCCGAACACCTCGGCGCTGCGCTCGACGAAGCTCACCGGGCTCAGCATCGCGTGGTTGGCGGCGCAGCGGTCCAGGCCGTGTTGATAGATGTTCATCGTCGGTCTCCCATCGATGGCAAGTGCATCAGGCCGATGCTGCAGTGCCCCTGTCGCGCAGCGGACAGTGCAAGCGCGCATTGTCAGATCCGGTGCACCCTCCTATAACCCAGGCGCCCTTGCGGACCCCAGGACGAAAGACGCTCGCACCGACCATGGCATCCCCTTCCCGCTCCGCATCCGTGCCGGCCAACGGCGACGCGTTGCTCAGTGTGCGCGGCGTGTCGGTGCGCTTCGGCGGCATTGTGGCACTCGACAACGTCAGCTTCGACGTCACCCGTGGCGACATCTGCGGGCTGATCGGCCCCAACGGCGCTGGCAAGACCACGCTGTTCAACTGCATGAGCCGGCTGTACCAGTACCAGTCGGGCGACATCCTGCTGGAGGGCCGGTCGCTCACCGACGTGCCGGTCCACCGCATCGCCGGCCTCGGACTCGGCCGCACGTTCCAGAACCTGGCGATGTTCACGCGCATGACGGTGACCGACAACGTGATGGTCGGCGCGCACGCGCGCTCCGGGGCCGGCTTCGTGGCCAGCGCGCTGCGGCTGCCGAAAGTCGGCCTCGAGGAGAAACGCCTGCGCGAGCGCGCCGACGAGATCATGGCCTACCTCGGCTTGCGGCCGTTCGCCAGGCGCCTGGCGGGCGACCTGCCGTTCGCGACCCAGAAGCGGGTTGAGCTGGCGCGTGCGCTGGCCGCCGAGCCGAAGCTGCTGATGCTCGACGAGCCCGCCGCCGGGCTCAACCACGAAGAGCTGGCCGCGCTCGACGACGTGATCCGCGACATCCGCGACCGGCTCAAGATCACCGTGCTGCTGGTCGAGCACCACATGAGCCTGGTGATGAGCCTGTCGGACCACATCGTGGTGCTGAAC
>DATJYZ010000274.1:0-2681 GCA_035499355.1 Burkholderiaceae bacterium
GGTCGAGGCCGAGCGCCTGGGCCCCCAGGTCGAGCAGCCGCTCGATCACGAACACGCCGTGCTGGCGGCCGGCCCCGCGATAGGGCGTCACGATCGGCTTGTGCGTGAAGTACGCCGTGAAGGTGCTGTCGTAGTGCGCGATCGCGTACGGGCCCAGCAGCGTGCACTGGCTGTTGAGCGGGATCGTCAGGCCGTAGGGGTCGTAGGCGCCGACGTCGACCGCGAACACGTCCTTGACGCCGAGGATGCGGCCGTCGGCGGCCAGCGCGATCTCGGCGTCGTGGGTCTGGTCGCGCTCGTGCGTGGTGGCGACGAAATGCTCGGCGCGATCCTCGATCCACTTGACCGGGCGCTCCAGCCGCAGCGCGGCCCAGGGCACCAGGATCTCCTCGGGATAGAACATCACGATCTTGGGGCCGAAGCCGCCGCCGATGAACGGCGCCACCACGCGCACCTGGCGCTCGCTCAGGCCGAGCACGCCGGCCAGGCCGGAGCGCAGGAACACCGGCGCCTGGGTGGTGTCCCACACGGTCAGGCGGTCGGCCTTGGGATTCCATTCGGCGACCACGCCGCGGGTCTCGATCGGCGACGAGCAGCCGCGGTCGTAGCGCAGCCGCCGCTTGATCACCACCGCGGCGTCCTTCACGGCGGCGGCATAATCGCCCTTGGTCTGGCGCAGCCGCGCGGCGACGTTGTCGGGCAGGTCGTCGTGCACGCGCGGCGCGTCGGGTGCCGCGGCGCTCTCCAGGTCGGCGGCGACCGGCAGCGGCTCGTAGTCGACCTCGATGGCCTCGAGCGCGTCCTCGGCCAGCGCGCGGCTCTCGGCCACCACGAACGCGAGCGGCTCGCCGACATAGCGCACCTTGTCCTTGGCGAGCGGCCCCTGGGTGCGGGTGCGATAGACGACCTGCTCGAGCGGCGGCGGCGGCACGACCAGGGGCCCGGGCTGCCAGACGGCGCCCAGATCGGCCGCCGTCCACGCCCCGAGCACGCCCGGCAAGGCGCGCGCCGCGGTCAAGTCGATCGAGCGGATGCGGGCATGCGCCAGCGGGCTGCGCAGCAGCGCCGCGTGCAGCATGCCGGAGAGCTCGACGTCGTCGACGAACAGCGCCTTGCCGGTCAGCAGGCGCGGATCCTCGTTGCGCGTGATCGGGGCGCCGAAGACGCGCGTCGTCACGGCGCCTCGCGGCGGCGCCGCGCGGCCAGCAGCACCGCGTCGACGATGTGCTGATAGCCGGTGCAGCGGCACAGGTTGCCCGACAGCGCCTCGCGCACGGCGTCCTCGCTCGGGCTCGGATGCTCGTCGAGGAAGGCGACCATGGTCATCAAGATCCCGGGGGTGCAGTAGCCGCACTGCAGGGCGTGGCAGTCGCGGAAGGCCGCCTGCAACGGGTGCAATGTGCCGTCGGCGGCGGCAAGTCCCTCGACGGTGGCGATCGAATGCCCATTCGCCTGGGCCGCGAGCATCAGGCAGGCGCGCACCGGCACGCCGTCGAGCAGCACGGTGCAGGCGCCGCACACGCCCTGCTCGCAGCCGACGTGGGTGCCCGTCAGCCCGAGCTGGTGGCGCAGCATGTCGCTCAGCAGCGCGCGGCCCTCGACCTCGCAGCGGCGCGGCGCGCCGTTGACCGTCACGGCGACGCGATGGCGCGGCGCGCTCATGCCGCCGCCGCGGTCGCGGCGCGGGTCGCCGCGGTGCGCAGCGCGCGCCGGGTCAGCACGCCGGCCAGGTGGCGCTGGAAGGCGGCGCTGGCATGCACCGACCCGGGCGGATCGATGGCGCGCTGGGCCAGCGCGGCGGCCTCCGCGATCGGTGCGTCGTCGAGCGCTCGGCCGACCAGCGCCTGCGCCGCGTCGGCGGCGCGCCGCGGCGTCGCGCCGGCGTTGCAGTAGGCCAGGCTGGCCGCCGCGCAGCGCCCGTCGGCCGCCAGGCTCACCACGGCGGCGACGCCCATCAGGGCGAAGTCGCCGCGGCGGCGCGCCACCTCGAGGAAGCAGGTGCCGGTGCGCGCCGGCAGGGGCGGCAGCGCAACCGTCTCGAGCAGCTCGTCGTGGGCCAGCGCGGTCGTGAAGATGTCGCGGAAGAACGCGGCTGCCGCGATCCAGCGCGTGCCGCCCGCCGAGCGCGCCTTGAGCCGCGCATCGAGCGCCAGCATGACGGCCGGCAGCTCGGAGGCCGGATCGGCATGGGCGAGGTTGCCGCACAGCGTGCCGCGATTGCGGATCTGCGGGTGGGCGACGTGGCCGAGCGCCTCGCCGAGCAGCGGCTGGAGGCGCGCCACGCGCGGATCGCGCTCGAGCGTCCGGTAGCGCGTCAGGGCGCCGATCTCGAGCCCGCCGCCGTCGGTCGGCGCGAGCGTGTCGAGCCCGACGAGCCGATTGATGTCGATCAGCAACGCGGGGCGCGCCAGGCGCAGGTTGAGCGCGGGCACCAGGCTCTGGCCGCCGGCCAGCCAGCGCGCCTCGTCGCCGTGCTCGCGCTTGAGCGCCAGCGCCTGCTCGAGCGTCTCGGCGGCACGATAGTCGAAGGCGACGGGCTTCATGGCTGTCTCCACGCGAGGCAACCGGCATGCCACGCGTGCATCGGAATGACCGGATGATACGGCATTTCGGGGCAATCGATCGGCAGCACCGACATGACGAAGAAACAACCAACCGCCCACAAATCAAGCAACGGCATA
>DATJYZ010000275.1:0-2574 GCA_035499355.1 Burkholderiaceae bacterium
TCGATGAACGCCTTGCGGTCGATCGCGTGCATCAGCGCGCGGCGCACGCGCACGTCGTCGAACGGCTTGCGCTTGTTGTTGATCGTCATGATGCCTTTGCCGGCGGTCGACCCGATGTCGACGACGAAGCGCTTGTCGGCCTGCAGCTGCTTGACCGCCTGCGGCGCGTCGAGGCGCGGCACGGCGTCGATGTCGCCGGCCAACAGCGCGGCCACGCGCGCGGCGGGGTCGTTGATGAAGCGGAACGTGACGCGTTTGATCTTCACCGACTTGGCGTCGCGGAAGCCGTCCCACTTGGTCAGCGTGACCGAGTTGCCCTTCTTCCAGTCCTCGAGCAGATAAGGCCCGGTGCCGATCGGCTTGGTCGCAGCGTTGGCGGCGCTCTTGGGGTGCAGGATCACCGCCGTGTTCTCTCCCATGCGGAAGAGGAAATTGCCGTCGGCGTTGTTGAGCGTGAGGATCACCGTGGTCGGGTCGGGCGCAGCGATCGAGCTGATGTTGTCGAACACTGCCTTCTTGGCCTTGTTGGTGCTCTTCTCATCCTTCGCGCGCTCGAAGCTGAACTTCACCGCCGACGAGTCGAACGGCTCGCCGTCCTGGAACTTGACGCCCCTGCGCAGCTTGAAGGTGTAGCTCTTGCCGTCGGGATCCATCGTCCAGCTCTCGGCCAGCAGCGGCGTCACCGAGCCGTCGACGTTGATCTTGGTGAGCCCTTCGAGCACGTTGTAGTGCACGATCTCGCCGATCGCAGCGGCCGGCGCGATGGTGGGGTCGAGGCCCGGCGGCTCGAGCACCATCGCCAGCGTGACGGTGTCCTTCTTCGATTGGGCGAGCGCCAGCGGCGCGGCCAGCGTGGCGGCGGCCACGACGACCACGGCAGCAGCCGCGCGTCGGTGCAGGTTCATGCGGTTCTCCTGGATTCGAAACCGGGGGGTTCGTCGATGGTGCCTGATTTCGGGAACCCCGGCATGGCGTGGCAACCCTAGGCCAACTGCGCGGCGGCGAGCAGGGTGCGCGTGTACTCGTGCTGCGGGCGCCCGAACACCTCGCGCGTGGCGCCGCGCTCGACCACCACGCCGTGCTGCAGCACCAGCACCTCGTCGCACACCAGGTCGACCACCGCGAGGTCGTGGCTGATGAAGAGATACGTCACCCGGAAGCGGTCCTGCAGATCCTGCATCAGGTTGAGCACCTGCGCCTGCACCGAGACGTCGAGCGCGCTCACCGGCTCGTCGGCCACGATCAGCTGCGGCCGCGTGATCAACGCGCGCGCGATCGCGATGCGCTGGCGCTGCCCTCCGGAGAACTCGTGCGGGTACTTGTCGAGGTCGCTGGCGCGCAGGCCCACCGCGTCGAGCGCCTCGGCGGCGCGCTCGCGCTGCTCGGACCCGCCTGCCCCGTGCAGCACTGCCAGCGGCTCGGCCACCGTCTGCGCCACGGTGCGGCGCGGATCGAGCGAGCCGTAGGGGTCCTGGAACACCATCTGGAAGCCGCTGCGCACGCGCCGCAGCGCCGGCGCCTCCAGCGCGGCCAGATCCTGGCCGGCAAAGCGCACCGCGCCCTCGTCGGGCCGCTCAAGTGCCATCACCAGGCGTGCCAGCGTGCTCTTGCCCGAGCCCGACTCGCCGACGATGCCCAGGCTCGTGCCGGCATGCAGCGTGAAGCTGATGTCGTTGAGCGCGCGCACCACCGGCCCCGGACCGAACACGGTCTCGCGCGGCAGGCGGTAGTGGCGCGACACGCGCTCGACCACCAGCAGTGGCGTTGCCGTGTCAGCCACCGCGTGCCTCCGCCGCCTCGTACGGGCGGATGCAGCGCGTCTCGTGCGCCGCGGCCACCGGCGCGGCCGGCGGCACCGCGCCGCGGCAGGCGTCGACCGCGCGCTCGCAGCGCTCGGCGAACGGGCACCCCGCGGGCAGGTCCACCAGTTCGGGCACGCGCCCCGGGATGGTCGCCAGCCGCGTGCCGCGTGGCAGCCCCAGCCGCGGCCGCGAGCGGAACAGCGCGCGCGTGTATGGGTGCGCCAGCCGCTCGAACACGCCGGCCGTGGGCCCGGCCTCGGCGACGATGCCGCCGTACATCACCAGCATGCGCCGCACCGTGCGCCCAACCACGGCCAGGTTGTGGCTGATCAGCAGCAGGCCCATGCCGCGCTCGGCGACCAGTTCGCCGATCAGCTCGAGCACCTCGCGTTGCACGGTGGCGTCGAGCGCAGTGGTCGGCTCGTCGGCGATCAGCAGATCGGGCTCGCACGCCAGCGCGATGGCGATCACCACGCGCTGACGCTGCCCGCCGGACAGTTGGTGAGGGTACGCGTCGAGCCGCTGCGCCGCCTGCGGCACGCGCACGCGCTCGAGCAGCGCCAGCGCCCGCTGCCGCGCCTGGGCCGCCGGCAGACCCAAGTGCAGCCGCAGCGGTTCGGCGATCTGGTGCCCGATGGTGTGCAACGGGTTGAGCGCCGTCATCGGCTCCTGGAACACCATGCCGATGCGGTCGCCGCGCAGCTTGCGCATGTCGTCTTCGGCGGCTTGCGCGAGGTCGCGGCCCTCGAACCGGATCGCGCCGCCGACCTTC
>DATJYZ010000276.1:0-14439 GCA_035499355.1 Burkholderiaceae bacterium
GTCAAGCGTGCGAGACCCGTTCGCGGTAGAGCGGCAGGCGGGCGAGCTCGTGCATGCCGGTCGGCCGAAGATGCATGCAGTCCCAATCGTCGGCCGACAAGCTCAGCCACCCGTTGCCCACGGTCCTTCTGCCGACCGGGGTTGCAGCGCATCGGGGATCACGAAGCCCGATGACGGTAGCCACACGTGCCGCACGCCGCTGGCCACGAAGTCCAAGAGGAGGCGAGGAAGGATAGGCGCGCATCGCTGCGCGCGGCGGGACGTGCGTCACGCGGTGGGCCTGCCCTCCAGCGCGGCCTTCACCACCGCGGGTGTCATCGGCAGGCTGCGGACCCGAGCACCGGTGGCGCTGCAGATCGCGTTGCCGATGGCGCCAGGCAGACAGCCGACGGCCGCTTCGCCCGCGCCCCAAGCGGGCTCGCCGGGACGGTCGATGAGCACGATCTCGATGTCCGGCACTTCGTCGAAGTGCAACACCGGGTAGCCCAGTTCGCCTGGTTGATCCTGCCAGGCGAGCGTGGTGATCTGGTCGCCGCTGTATCGCACCTCTTCCTTCAGCGTGCGACTGATGCCCTGGATCACGTTGCCTTCGATTTGGCTGCGCAGTCCGTCGGGGTTGATGATGAGCCCGCAGTCGTGTGCCACCACCACGCGGGTGACCCGTACGTCGCCGGTCGCCTTGTTGACCAGCACTTCGGCCACCGCGGCGACATAGGCCTCCAAGGTCTCGTAGCGGAGGAACGCGATGCCGCGTCCGGCCGCGAACCCGCGCGGTGCGGAAAGCGCACTGCCCCAGCCAGCCTTCGCCGCAGCGGCCTGCATCACGGCGGCAGCGCGCGAATCCGCGGTGTGCTGCAGACGGAAGGCCAGCGGATCGGCATTGGCCTTCTTGGCCAACTCGTCCATGAACGATTCGTTGGCGAACGAATTGGACAGGCCACCCAGGCTGCGCAACGCGGACGTCCGCGGCAGCGACCAGGTCACCGGCAACGCTGCTTTGCGCGCGCCGGGCACCAGATTGAAGCTCTTGACGAAGTTGCGGATCAGTCGTTGGTTGGCGAAGCTGTAGGTGACCGGTGCATTGCGCGTCGCCGAGTTGGCTGCGAGGGCGGGTGCATCCGGAGGTGCCGAACCCGACTGCTGCATCGGCAGCAGGTTGCTCGCCGCGGCCAGGCTGGGTCGTGCGTTGTGGCTCGGGCTGTACACCGAGTGCTCCCAGGCCATGCAACTCATGCCGGTGATGCCGCCGCGCAGGTTGTGGACCATCGCCGGCGTCAGCGGCTCCCAGCCGTGCTCGTCGGCACGCGTCCACTGCAGGCGGACCGGCCTGCCGACCAGCTTGGAGATCAGCGCCGCTTCGGCCGCCGCGTCGTCGGCGCCGTTGTGGCCGTAGCAGCCCGAACCCTCGACGAAGATCACGCGGATCGACGTCTCGGGCAGACCCAGCAGCACCGACAACGCACCTCGCAGCGGAAATGGCCCCTGCGTCGACGACCACACGCTGGCGCGTTGTTCGCCCATCCTCACATCGGCCACCGCGCACGATGGCCCCAGCGAGGCATGCATCTGAAACGGCGTGAAGTAGGTAGCGCTGAGCGTAGCGGCCGAGGCCGCTAGCGCCGCGTCGACGTTGCCGGTGCTGACCTCGATGCCGCTGGCGTAGACGTTGGCGGGGTCTTGCAGCGCCGTGCGCAGCGTCGACTGCGGGATCATCGGGGCGCCCGCCTTCCAGTTGACGCGCAAGGTCCGCGCGCCGACCAACGCGGCGTACTCCTCGGTCGCCACCACCGCGACGAAGTTGCCCTGGCGCACGACTTGCACGACGCCCGGGATCGATTGCACCGCGGTCAACGAACCGGCATCGAAGCCGATGAACGATGCATTGCGCCCGGCGGGCCGCACCACCCGCGCGTGCAACATGCCGGCCAACTTGAACTCGGACAGGAAGCCTGTCGTCGCGGTGAAGCGTCCGGGCAGGTCGACGCGCCGGACAGACTTGCCGACGATCGAATAGTCGCTGGTCGCCTTGACCGGCACATTTGCGCTGCTGGCCATTTGATAGTTCTGGGCGCCGATCAGCTGGCCGTAGCTCCTGCTGCCCGAACGAAGGTCACCCACACCGATGCGGCCGTTCCTAGCGCGCAGCTGCGACGCGTCCACACCGAACTGCGCAGCGGCCAGGCCCAGCAGCCCCTGGTACGCCGTGGCCGCGGCCAGGCGCAGCGAGGGGCCTTCGTTCTGAATGGTCTTGCTGCCTGCGGTGTAACCCTGGCTGCCCGGCGTGCGGTCGGTATCGCCCTGGACATAAGCGACTTGATGCAGCGTCACCGCCAGTTCCTCGGCCACGATCTGCGTCAGCGCGGTGCGCACACCAGTGCCGAGCTCGACCTTGCCGGCGTAGATCGTGACCAGCGTGTCGTCGCCACCGCCGACCTCGATCCACGAATCCACGTCCAAGCGGCCGCCCGCGGGCGCCGCGGAGGCCAGACCGCTGAGGGTGACCGACAGGTTGAAGCCAACCGTCAGGGTGCCGGTGGCCGCCAGGAAGCGGCGCCGCGAAAGCTGGGCGGTGTTCATGGGCGACCTCCCTTGAACGGGCCACCGCGATCGTCGTCATGGCCATCGTCGTCGTCATCCTCCGGGCGACCGTGATCGAACCCGCCGTGGCGCATGTCTTTCGCGGCGCGCTGGATGGCGCGCACGATGCGCAGGTGCGCCCCGCAGCGGCACAGCGTCGCCGACACCGCGCCCGGACCCTTGCCCGAGAGGAACCGCTTGACCTCGTCGTCGCTCGGCACACCGCGGTCGCCACGTGCGTTGAGCCAGGCCAGCGCACTCATGATGATGCCGTTCGAGCAGAACGCGCACTGCGCCGCCTGCTCGTCGATGAACGCGCGCTGCAGGGCATGCAGGCGCCGGGTTCTTCCTGGCTTGCTGTCGGCCAGCCCGTCGAGGGTGAGCACCTCGGCGCCACCGGAAATGGCGTTGACCTCGACCGAGCAAGCGCGCACCGCGGAACCGTTGACCAGCACCGTGCAGACGCCGCACTGCGATGCGCCGCAGCCGATCTTGGGACCGATCTGGTCGAGCTGGTTGCGCAGCACGAACAGCAGCGGTTCGCTGCCGTCCGCGACCGGAACCGACTTGGGTGTCCCGTTGAGAACGATGTTGAGCGTCGTCGGCCTTGGCATGTTATTGCTCCCTCAGCAATTGGTCGGTGCTTCTGGCGCCACTCGCGCCGAAACAACTTCTGCCATTTCTTGTTTGGTCAAAGCCTACTGATCGCGCGATCACAATGAAGTGATCGAATCAACACCCGTTTGTGGGGTTACATCGGCGCATGCGTAAGTCACGCCGAAATGCGTCCACGCAAGGGGTAAGTGAGCGCACCCAAGCGGGTCGCCGGCAGAGATGTAAGACCCGATCGCTCGTTCGAGAACGTGCTAGCGCGGGCGCGTCGGCTACAAAGCTGAGTGACAGCCTGACTACTGCCAGCCGAACCTGCGGGCGAAGATCGACTTCACTGTCTGCGTCAGCGCGATGTAGGCGAGCAGGATGAACACGAGGAATCCGAAGTAGGCCAGCGGCAGCGATTCCATCTTGAAGTAGTGCGCCACCGGACCCATCGCGAAGAACACGCCCACCGACGCCACCGCCACGGTCATCGCGATCACCGGCCAGGCCGCGCGGCTCTGCACGAAAGGAATCTGGCGCGTGCGGATCAAGTGGACGATCAACGTCTGCGACAACAGCCCTTCGATGAACCAGCCCGACTGGAACAGGCTCTGCCGCTCTGGGCTGTCCGCCTTGAAGACGAACCACATCAGCGCGTAGGTCGTGATGTCGAACACCGAGCTCACCGGCCCGAACCAGACCATGAAGCGGCCGATGTCCTCCGGGTTCCAGCGCTGCGGCCGCGTCAGCGACTCGGCATCGACGTGATCGAATGGAATCGCGATCTGCGAGATGTCGTAGAGCAGGTTCTGCACCAGCAGCTGCATCGGCAGCATCGGCAGGAACGGCAGGAACGCGCTGGCCACCAGCACCGACAGCACGTTGCCGAAGTTGGAGCTGGCCGTCATCTTGATGTACTTCAGCATGTTGGCGAAGGTGCGCCGCCCCTCGACGACGCCCTCCTCCAGCACCATCAGACTCTTCTCCAGCAGGATGATGTCGGCCGCCTCCTTGGCGATGTCGACCGCCGAGTCCACCGAGATGCCGATGTCGGCGCTGCGCAGCGCCGGCGCGTCGTTGATGCCGTCGCCCATGAAGCCGACCACGCAGCCGGCCTGCTTGAGCGTGCGCACGATGCGCTCCTTCTGGGCCGGGCTCAGCCTGGCGAAGACATTGGCCTGAGCGGCGGCGGACGCGAGCTCGGCGTCCGACATCGCCTCGACTTGCGGCCCGAGCACCATCCCGCGCTGCTCGAGGCCGACCTCGCGGCAGATCTTGGCGGTCACGAGGTCGTTGTCGCCGGTAAGAATCTTGACCTCGATGCCGTGCTCGCGCAGGGCCTTGAGCGCCGGCGCGGTCGACTCCTTCGGCGGATCGAGGAACGCGATGTAGCCCATCAGGGTCAGTCCGCTCTCGTCGGCCACACCGTAGACCTCCTTCCCGGGCGGCTCTTCCTTCATCGCGACCGCCACCACGCGCAGGCCCTGGCCGTTGAGCTCGGCCGTGCTGGCTCGGATGGCAGCCAGGCGCTGCGCGTCGAGCGCGACCGTGCGCCCGCCATCGTCGACCGCCGTGCAGACCTGCAGCACCTCCTCGACCGCTCCCTTGGTGATCAGCTCGTGGTGGTCCTCGCGTTCGGACACCACCACCGACATGCGCCGGCGCTGGAAGTCGAACGGGATCTCGTCGACCTTGCGGTAGTTGGTGCCGATGCCGAGCTCGCGATGGACCTCGACGTGCTCGAGCACCGCGACGTCGAGCAGGTTTTTCAGTCCCGTCTGGTAGTGGCTGTTGAGGTAGGCCAGCCGCAGCACCTCGTCGGACTCGTCGCCGTTGACGTCGGTGTGGCGCTCCAGGAAGATGCGGTCCTGCGTCAGCGTGCCGGTCTTGTCGGTGCACAGCACGCTCATGGCACCGAAGTTCTGGATCGCGTCGAGCCGCTTCACGATGACCTTCTTGCGCGACAGCACGACCGCACCCTTGGCGAGCGTGGAGGTGACGATCATCGGCAGCATCTCGGGCGTGAGGCCCACCGCGACCGACAGCGCGAACAGGAACGCCTCGACCCAGTCGCCCTTGGTGAAGCCATTGAGCAACAGCACCAGCGGCACCATCACCAGCATGAAGCGGATCAGCAGCCAGCTCACGCGGTTGACCCCGGCCTGAAACGCAGTGGGCGCGCGATCGATGGCGGTGACGCGGGTGGCCAGCGCCCCGAAATACGTGCGCGGTCCGGTTTCCAGCACCACCGCGGTGCCCGAGCCGCTGACCACGTTGGTGCCCATGAAGAGCAGGTTCTCGCGCTCGAGCAGGTTGCCCGCCTTGGTTCGCGCGTCGACGAACTTCTCCACCGGCAGCGACTCGCCGGTCATGGCGGCCTGGGCCACGAACAGGTCCTTGGCGCCAAGCAGCCGCAGGTCGGCGGGAATCATGTCGCCAGCCGAGAGAACGACGATGTCGCCGGGAACCACGTCCTTCAGCGGGATCTCCTGCGCCCGCGGCGGCTTGCGCTGCAGCGCGATGTTGAAGAACTGCTGCGCTTCGTCGGCCGCCTCGTCGGACAGGTCGCGCCGCATCACCGTGGCCCGGTTGCTGACCAGCGCCTTCAACGCGTCGGCGGCCTTGTTCGAGCGCATCTCCTGCACGAAGCGGATCACGGTCGACAACGCCACCATGCTGCCGATGACGACGGTGGCCTTCATGTCCTCGGTGACGTACGACACGGTCGCCAACAGTGTGAGCAGCAGGTTGAACGGGTTGGCGTAGCACAGCCACAGGTGTTCCCACCACGGCAGCGGCTTGTCGTGTCCCACCTCGTTGCTGCCGACCTCGCGCCGGACCATATCGGCGCGCTCGGCGCTCAGGCCTGCGAGCGTGGTGCCCAACGACTCCAGCAGTCGAGCAGGTTCGGCATCCGACGCGTTCACCAGACGCTCGGAGAGCTCGCGCGACATGGCGTGCGAGCCCACGTCGAGGCGGCGGAAGGCGTCCCAGATCGCCAGGCTGCGGAAGTGCCTCGCCATGCCGTGCATGCGCAGGAAGCGGGCGTACAGGTTCTTCAGGACAGCAACCACGATGCGCTCCTCGATGCACCGGCATCAGGCTCGGGCGTTGGCCGCCGAATCTGGCCGAGCAAGTTGATCGACACGCGTCGAGCTGATCTGCGGAGAGCTGGCCCTCGCCAACAAGGGTCGCAGAACGGAACATCCTGCGTACAGCGGTGCGAGAACACCGCAGCAGGCGTCGGCTCCGACCCGGAGGTGTCGACCACCCCTCAGCGGAGCGACCGGTGTGCGCGATCTCGGACTTCGCCGGAGCGCGCGCGAGCGAGCTCTAGTCGATGCAGGCCGAGATCGATGCGACCTCGTAGGAATCCGGACTAGGGGCAGCGTCCACGCGGGACCTCGCTCGAACGAACACGACAAACATTCTAGCGACGATGTTCGAACGCGAGGACCGCTGCCTCAGTTTGGATTCAGCCTAGGCGATCGGAAGCTCGGTCGTCGACAGCACCTGCTTCAGGACCACGAAAGTCCGGATCTGACGCACGCCAGGCAGATAGAGAAGTTCGGTCGCGTGCAGACGATTGAACGATTCGTTGTCCTGAGTGCGGACCGTGACCAGATAGTCGAACTCGCCGGTCACCACCAGGCACTCCAGGCAACCCGGCACCTTCTGCACCGCCTTCTCGAAGTTGGCGAACGACTCCGGGGTGGATCGGTCCAGGACCACGCCGATGACGACCAGCATGCCAAGGCGCAGCGGCACCGGGTCGAGCAGCGCGACGATGCGCCGCACAAGGCCCTTCTGCTTGAGCCGCTCAACGCGGCGAAGGCAGGCCGCCGGGCTGAGATGCACCCGGTAAGCGAGCGCCACGTTGGAGATCGACGCGTCGCGCTGGAGCGATCGCAGGATCGATCGGTCGGTCCGGTCCAGATCCAGGGGCGATGCGGCGGCTTCTCTCTGACGACGCAATTTTGTTCTTTCAATACCTCGATTGGCGCCATTTTACGTCACTGAACTCTGATATGCATCAACATGGAAAGATGATGTACTTCGTCTTTGCAATCCTGTTGCACGACGATCTCGCTAGCATGTTTGTCGTGCCTCGAGCGGATTCCCGACACACGTTGCTTTCCTTGCGAGCAGGGAATCCAGGCGATCTCCAACGAACCACGGGAATCCCATGAACCTCGCGAAGTACCCACGCCATCGCCTGACCTTCGGGCCGACGCCCATCCAGCCGCTCAAGCGGCTCAGCGCCCACCTCGGCGGCAAAGTCGAGCTCTACGCCAAGCGCGAAGACTGCAACAGCGGGTTGGCGTTCGGCGGCAACAAGACGCGCAAGCTCGAATACCTGATTCCCGAGGCGCTCGCGGGTGGCTACGACACGCTCGTGTCCATCGGCGGCATCCAGTCGAACCAGACGCGCCAAGTGGCTGCGGTGGCCGCGCATCTCGGCTTGAAGTGCGTGCTGGTACAGGAGAACTGGGTCAACTACTCGGACGCGGTGTACGACCGTGTCGGCAACATCGAGTTGTCGCGCATCATGGGCGCCGACGTGAGGCTCGATGCCGCGGGATTCGACATCGGCATCCGGCCGAGCTGGGAGCAGGCGATGGAGGACGTGCGGCGCGCTGGTGGCAAGCCGTTCCCGATTCCGGCCGGCTGTTCCGAGCACCCTCTGGGCGGCCTGGGCTACGTCGGTTTCGCCGAGGAGGTGCGGCAGCAGGAAGCCGAGCTTGGCTTCAAGTTCGACTACATCGTGGTCTGCTCGGTGACCGGCAGCACGCAGGCCGGCATGGTGGTCGGCTTCGCGGCGGATGGGCGGGCCGATCGAGTGATCGGGATCGACGCCTCCGCGAAGCCGGAGAAGACGCACGCGCAGATCCTGCGCATCGCCCGTCACACCGCCGAGCTGGTGGAGCTCGGCAGGCCGATTGCCAAGCACGACGTCGTGCTCGACGATCGCTTCGGCGGACCCGAGTACGGCCTGCCCAACGAAGGCACGCTGGAGGCCATCCGCCTGTGCGCGCGGCAGGAAGCCATGCTGACCGACCCGGTGTACGAGGGCAAGTCGATGCACGGGATGATCGAAATGGTTCGCAAGGGAGAGTTCCGGCCCGGCTCGCGGGTGCTCTACGCCCACCTCGGTGGCGCGCCTGCGCTCAATGCCTACAGTTTCATCTTCCGCAACGGTTGAGAGGCTGACGCCAGGGGGGTGAGCGCACAAGGGACTCGGGACGTCCTGCGACGTCCCGACAATGCTCTGCGAGGCCAGTATCGCGAGGCGGTATTGGCCATAACGGCCGGCCGCCTGGCTAACGAGTGCGAAGCAACCGGGCGCCGATGACCTTGGCAGCACCCTTGTCGAACGTCCGCAGCGACAATCGCTTGCCGTAGCCCGGCCCGTCGGCGAATCCCTCGAGACGGTTGCACGCACGTCCCAACGTGTCCCTAACCGCATGTGCGAGTGGCCAGTTGCCCTTGAAGCTACCCCAACTCGGGTTGGGATTCAATAAAACGGCCTGAGACCGTCTGGGCAAGAAGAAACCTCCAAGCAGTTGATTTGCTTGGAGGTTTGGACAATCCGGGGACTTCTGGGAGGTCCCGGGATTCTTCAAATGGCCGGGGTCAATTGAGAACCGCGCGCTGAGCCGCACCGGTGCTTGATCTGTCGAATTCGCGCCGATCGAATTACCCCAAGAGTTACCCAACCAGCCGGCGCGCCCTCTCAGGCCGCGCCAAGAGACTTGATGCGGCAGGCTGGCGCGTTCACAGGTACGGAAGCGTACCGTTGACGAGCGGCCGGTTTCGAGATGCCGCTGGCCGTTCGAGCCGCCTAGGCTTCGAGCGACTACCGCGCCCGCGCCGCGAACACCATGCAGGTGGTCGTGGCATGGGCGTACAGCTTGCCGTCCGGCGCGACGATGCGCGCTTCGGACGTGGCCATCTGGCGGCCGCTGTGCACCGCCTTGCCGATGGCCCGCAACGGCCCGGTGTCGACGGTTGCGGCGCGAACCATCTGCACGCTCAACTGTGCCGTGGTGTAGCCGACGCCCGCGCCCAGCGTCGTTTGTACCGCGCAGCCCAGCGCGAAGTCGAGCAGGGTGGCAAACCAGCCGCCATGCACCACACCCATCGGGTTGTAGTGCTGCAGCCGCGGCGTGCCCTGGAAGACCGCATACCCAGGGCCGATCTCGATCAGCGCCACATCCATCGTCTGCGCCATGTGCGGGTAAGGCAGTTCACCGCTGAGCAGGCTCTGCATGATCTGCAGGCCGGTCTTGCCGGCCAGCGCGCTGCCAGGGGGCACGCCGGGGTGGCCACCGCCGGCGTGCATCAGCGCTTCAACGCGCTCGCGCTGGCGATTCCAGGACTCGATCGTGTCTGTCTCACTCATCTTTGGCTCCGAGATCGACCCACTGCCGGCCGAGATTATGACGATCATCATATTTCCTGCTAGAGTGCAGCATGGACAACCCACCGAGCCGCAAGGAGACCAGCCACGAACGCATCGTCGCGGCGGCCGCCCGGGCGATCCGTCGGGGTGGATTCCAGGGCGTGGGCGTCGCCGACATCATGAAAGAAGCGGGGCTGACCCACGGTGGTTTCTATGCCCACTTCAGCTCACGCAATGCCTTGCTGGCCGAGGCACTCGAGTGTGCGGGCCAGGACAACGCGGCGCGCACCCGTGACGACCTCGCCACACGCCAGTCACGCGGTGCCAGTCCCTTGCGTGCGCTGGTGGAAGGCTACCTGTCCGACCGCCACCTGGGAGACATCCAAACGGGTTGCGCGGTGGCCGCGCTGGCCTCGGAAATGCCGCGCCAGACACCCGAGGTCCGCGAGGCAGCGGCGCAGCGCGTGCGCGCCATGGTCGCCGCCGTGCGCCGCGCGCTGCCCAAGGACGCGCCGGCCGACAGCGGCCCTTCGATCGCCAGTCAATTGGTCGGTGCGCTGCAATTGGCCCGCGCGCTGGGTGACAACGCCGAAGGCCGGGCACTGCTGAGGGCTTCGCGCCGCTCGCTGCTGGCGCAGCACGACCACAACCCGTCCGACTGAGTTGACGACCGCTTGCCGCGTCGCCATGAGTTTGCCCGTGAATATGACGATCACTATTCAATCGGCGTTCCTGCGCCGGCCTCGTCTGCTCCACCTCGATGAGGCTCTTGCATGAGCCCACCCGTGGCCCTCTCCGCCGAAAGCGTCGGCACGCCTGCCGCGTCACGCACGCAGCGAATGCTGCACGGGCCGCTGCTGCCGACGCTGCTGCGCTTGGCCACGCCCAACATCGTCGGCCTCTTCGCGATGACGATCGTCATCGGCTACGACGGCTACGTGCTCGGCCGGCTGGGTGCCGACGCGCTGGCGGGCATTGCACTGGTGTTCCCGCTGTCGATGTTGATGATGCAGATGTCGGGCGGCGGTATCGGCGGCGCCGTCACCGCCGCTGTCGCTCGCTCGCTAGGCGCGGGGCGCAACGAAGAAGCCGGCCGCCTGGCGCAACAGTCGATGTTCATCGCCTGCGTGATGGCGGCCACGTTCACGGTCGTGCTGCTCGGCTACGGCCGCAACGTGTTCGCGGCCATGGGTGGGCGCGGTGCGGCGCTCGACGCGGCGCTGGCCTATTCCAACGTGCTGTTCAGCGGCGCCTTCGTCATCTGGGCCACCAACGTGCTGGGCGCCGTGGTGCGCGGCGCGGGCAACATGCTGCTGCCGGCGCTGATGCTGGTGCTGACCACCGTGATCCACCTGTTGCTGTGCCCGGCGCTGGTGTTCGGCTGGGGCCCAATACCCGGCCTGGGCGTGCCCGGAGCCGCCGTCAGCTCGCTCGTGGCCAACGGCTCGGCCGCGCTGGTGCTGGCCGCGCACCTGCTGCGCAGCGACGCGCCGGCACCACTGAACCGATCGCCCTGGCGGTTGCACGCGGCGCTGTTGCGCGACATCTTGCGCGTGGGCGTGCCCGCGTCGATGAGCCCGGTGGTCAGCAATGCGTCGATCGCGGCGGCCACTGCCTTCGTCGGCAGCTTCGGCACCGCCGCATTGGCCGGCTATGGCGTGGCGGCGCGGCTCGAATACATCCTGGTGCCCATCGCGTTTGGCTTCGGCACGGCACTGACGGCGATGGTCGCGACCAACATGGGCGCGGGCAACCCGAAACGTGCACTGCGCGTCGCCTGGCTGGGCGCGGCGATCGTCGCCGCCATCACCGGCACCATCGGGCTCGTGACGGCGATCGTCCCGGCGCTGTGGATGAATCTGTTCACTCAGGACGGGGCGGTGCGGGCGTTCGGCGGTTCGTACCTGCGCATCGTCGGTGCCTTCTACGGGCTGTATGGCTTCGGGCTGGCCTTGTTCTTTGCCTCGCAAGGCGCCGGTCGCATGTTCTGGCCGCTCACCGGCAGCGTGGTCCGGCTGGTGATCGTGGCGCTGGGCGGCTGGGCCTGCGTGCACGTGCTGCAGACCGCGGCGGGCGGCTTCTTCGTCGTGGTGGCGATCAGTCTGGCCGCCTATGGCTTGATCATCGCCGCTGCGATCAAGCTCGGCAGCTGGGCGCGATAGGTGCGCAGGACGCGGTGCACATGGCTTGGCGATCAACCACTTGGAGAGGATGACGATGGACGACAAAGCAGAAGTTGCCCTCATCGTCGGCGGTGGGCCCGGCATCAGCGCCAGCTGTGCCCGGCTGTTCTCACATCAGGGCTTGAAAGTGGCAGTCGCGGCGCGCGACGCGCACAAGCCCGCGTTGCAGGCGCTGGCACGAGAGCATGGCGTTACCGTCATTTCGTGTGACGCCTCGGAGCCCGCGTCGGTTGCCGCGATGTTCAAAGAGGTGTCGCGCTCGCTGGGTGCGCCCAGACTGGTGATACACAACATCGACGGCCGCCCGCGCGACCTGTTTCGCAAGTCGATCACCGAGGTCGATCCGGCTGCGGTGCTGGCAACACTGACGAATTCAACGTTCAGCGCGTTTCTCGTGGGCCAGCAGGCGGCGAAGGCGATGCTTTCGCTGGAAGGTCACGATGGTCACAAAGGCACGATCGTGTTCACCAACGCCAGCGCTGCCCTGAAGGGTTATCCCCGCAGCGGTGCGTTTGCCGCAGCCTGCTTCGGCAAGGCGGGCCTTGCCCAGAGCATGGCCCGCGAACTGATGCCGCAGGGCATCCACGTGGCGCAGGTGCCGATCGATGCTGCGATCGGCTGGGAGCAACCAGATGGATCGCGCGCGCATCGCCTCGCCGGTGAAACTGTGGATGACAACATGGCGCACCCGGATCGAATCGCCGAGGTGTATTGGCAACTTCACCGCCAGCACAAGTCGACCTGGGCGTTTGAAGTGGTGCTGCGCCCCTGGAAAGAGAACTGGTAGGCCTACGGGGTCGCATTTGAGCTGAACAAATCGATCAGGATTCGACCAGCTCAGTTGGTCGGTTCGCGGCGGCCGAAATCATGATGGCATCCATCGCATTGCAGTGCGGCCTCGCCATCACCCTCTCATCGTGACCCGGTGAGATGCCACGAAGCTGCCCCTGCTCAGTGGCAGGAACCGTCCGACGACGCCAGCGCCTTGGCGATCTCGCACCACGCCTAGCACACCGGCCGATCGCGAGTCGTCGACCGCGCCAGTCCGCTTCTGAAGTTGGCTATTCGCGTCCGAGTGCCTAGCCCAACACGTCCTTGGATGAAGCGCAAAAACGCCGCCGTGTGCAGTGTTGGGAGCCGTAGCCGAACACCCAGACCGCTTGCCCTTCTTGCCACGCGCCTGCACCCAGAAACGCCTGCAATGACGCCTCGTAGTCATCCTCGTTGTGAACGACGACGCCCGCAGCAGGGCCGCGATCTTCGAGCTTGCGCGCGACGACGGCCACCAGGTCCGGTGTCAGGCGCGCAGACTTGAACGCGGGGTTACGGCTCACCGCGGTGCTGCTCGTCTCGACTCCCCTGGCAAGGCCAACCCGGCGCAGTGTGAGGCCTTGACGAGGTTCCGTCCTCCGAGCCTGCAGGTTCACCGACCCGAAACCACCGCTTCGTGCTCGCGCTCGTGGCGATCGGCGGCGGCGTAGAGGTCGCTCGCAAAGCCCGGGTCGGACTCGCGATAGCGGTGGGCCAGCGCACGCACAGCAGCCAGGTTTTCGGCCGTCTCGCGCAGCGCCGCCGCGGCGCGGCGGCTGGCGGGCCTGCGCAACATCGCGCCGGTCGCCAGCACCAGGGCATAGCGCCATCGTTGCAGCAGGCTGCCGTCCGTCAAGAAGGAGGTGATGGTCGTCACGATGAGTTCCTCGGCTGTGAATCGGGGTCGAAGCGGCTGGCCTCGCGCAGACGGCGCGCCAGCGCCGGATCGAACGGTTCGTGCCGCGCCGCCAGCGCCAGCAACTCGCGTGCGGCGCGCCGGCGTCCGACGCGTTCAAGCGCCCGCCAGATCGAGCGGCCGATGATTTCAAGCAGCGTCGGTGTCAGACGCCGATACGTTGGCGCCTCGGCGGCGGGCGCCACCTGATCGATCCACGTGTTCATCGCGGGGGTCCTCCGCGGCCGAGGCGCGACAACCAGACGACCCATGCTGCCGCCCAGTGAGCACCTCGCGGAACAGCGACGGGCGCTGGAACGATGACCGAAATGACTTGTGTCGACATGCCGCCAACCCTTTTCTCTGCTGCGGCCCCAATCGGCCCGTGGCATTGAGATTAGGGTTTACACTGAGCCTCGACAAATTGACGATCAGAACGCGGGTATCACGCCCCTGAATACCCCCGCAAACCTCATAGGTGAACTTCCGCACCCTCGACTTGAATCTCCTGCGCGTGTTCGACGTCGTGATGGTCGAGCGCAACGTGACGCGGGCCGCCGAACGCCTGGCGATGTCGCAGCCTGCGGTCAGCAACGCCCTGCGCCGACTGCGCGAGGCCACTGGCGAGGAACTCTTCGTCCCGGGCCCGACCGGCGTCTTGCCGACCGAGCAAGCCTGCGCGCTGTGGCCCGCGGTGCGGCAATCGTTGGCGCGCCTGCGCGAGGTGTTCGATCCGCAGGCGTTCGATCCGGTCGAGGACGAGCGCAGCTTCGCCTTGGCGATGGCCGATGCGACGGCCACGGTGCTGGTGCCACCGCTGATCGCGCGTCTGGACGGCGAGCAGTCGCACATCGGCATCCGCATCGAGCCGCTGACCACGCGCGACCCTCGACCGCAGCTCGATCGCGGCACCGCCGATGCGGCGATCGGTTTCTTTCCCGATGTCGCTCGGGCACTGGCTGCCTCCGGCGGAC
>DATJYZ010000277.1:0-15081 GCA_035499355.1 Burkholderiaceae bacterium
TGGGTACGCCGCCCTTGCTGCCAGACCTCGCAGCCCTGCGCGGCCAGCGTCACGACGACGCCGCGCAAATGGCTGTCCGACAACGCCTGCAGTGTGGTGCCCATGCGCTCGCACACCATGCGCGCCTCGTAGTCGTTGAGCGCGATCCAGCTCGCCTGGCCGACCAGGTGGCGCAACGCGTCGCCATCGAACATCGGCAGCTGCTGGCCGGGATCAAACACGAACGGGATCTCGAGGTCGTGCAGCTGCTGGGCGTTCTGCAGCATCGCGTCGCGGCCGTCGGGCGCGATGATGGCCAGCTCGATGCCCTTGTCGCCGGGCACCGAGGTCTCGTGCGCGAGCTGCATCGCGCCCGGGTGGAAGGCGGTGATCTGGTTGTTGTCGGTGTCGGTGATGATGATCGCCTGCGCGGTGTAGCTGTCGGCCGCCACGTGCACCAGCGAGGTGTCGAGCCCCCAGCCGCGCAGTCGCGCCAGGTAGTCCTGGCCATCGTTGCCGAGCGCCGCCTTCACCAGCGGCGTGCCGCCGAGGTGCTTGAGCGTGTAGGCGATGTTGCCGGCGCAGCCGCCGAATTCGCGGCGCAGCGTGGGCACCAGGAACGAGACGTTGAGGATGTGCACCTGATCGGGCAGGATCTGCTGCGCGAAGCGGCCCGGGAAATCGGTGATGGTGTCGAACGCCAGCGAACCGCAGATCAGAACGGACATGTCGCTCCCAACGGGGATTCAGGGGTAGAAGATCTCGATCGTGTAGCCGGACAGCGGGCGGTCGGCCGACATCAGCAGGGCCTGCAGCGGCAGCTCCTGGCCGGCGCCGATGGTGGTGCGCGGCGTACCGAGGTCGCCCGCGGTCAGCATGCGACGCGCCACCAGCGCGCCGCCGGCGTCGGTGAGCGAGAGGTCGATCGACGGCATCAGCAGCGGCGTGTCGCCACGGTTGTGCAACACCAGCACGAGGCGATAGACCGGGCCCTCGTCGATGCGCGTGAGCCCGCTGCTCTCGACGCCGAGTTGGTCGATGCGCCGCAGCGGCTCGATGCGGCAATCGAGCGGCCCGCACAACCCCTGCATCAGCGAACGCAGGCCCGGCCACTGCGCGACCACGGCGTCGCGCTGTGCCACGAGCAGCTGCGCCGCGAGCGTCGCGGTCAGCCCCAGCGCGGCCAGCGCCATCGCGACGCGCACCCACGGCCGGCGCCAGCGCTCCTCGCGCTCGGCCTGCTGCACGAACGTGAGCAGGCGCGAGTCGACGGCATCGTCGAGGGCGGCGGGCTCGACGTCGCTGTCGAGGTTGAGGTCGAGATCGGCCGCGGTGTCGGGC
Source organism: Burkholderiaceae bacterium (assembly GCA_035499355.1). Taxonomy (GTDB): domain Bacteria; phylum Pseudomonadota; class Gammaproteobacteria; order Burkholderiales; family Burkholderiaceae_C; genus JAEUPI01. Next base: position 1,321 of record DATJYZ010000277.1, read on the forward strand.
TGCGCCAGCTCGCCATCACTGCGGAACAGCGCATCGAACGACTCGTCCTGCTCGGCCGCTTCCGCATCGGCCGAGCCCGCAACGGGAGCCGGCTCGTCGCGAATGGCGATCTCGTCGCCGCCACGGGCCGTGACTGGGCCCACCGGTGCAGCTTCCTTCGGTGCGGGCTGCGCGACCGACGGTGCCGGCGGCGGCGCGGGGCGCTCTGCCTCGTTCAACGCGCCGGGTCGCGTGCCGTGTGGCACGGCGGGCGGCCTGACTGGATCCGCGGGCGCGCCTTGCGGCGCGCGCAGGGCGAACGCGGCGCTTTGCCTCGGCGCTGCACTCGGCGCGGCCGCCGCGGTGGCGGGGCTGGTGGCGGGCTTGGCCGACACCGGCGAGGCAGCGATGGTCGGGCTCGGGACGCTGGGCGGTGACGGCATCGCGGCCCGCGTCGGCGGCGAGGTGGTCGCGCCTTCAGTCGACGCGACTGGTGGCTGCCCGCCGTTGCCGAGGTCGCCGTCCCAGCTCGACGGTGGCTTGGGCTGGCGGTTGCGAGTGGCGAGGTCCTCCAGGACGCGTTGCGCCGGTGTCGGCTGGCGCAGCGCGGGGAACTCGCGCTCGAGGTCGAACAAACCCTCGAACGCGTTGAACACCTTGGCGCAGCGGCCGCAGCGCACCCAGCCCTCGGAGACCTTGAGCTGGTCCTGCACCACCCGGAACACCGTTTGGCAGACGGGACAGCGAGTGGCCAGGCTCATGCGGAAATGATGCCACGCGCCCCTGGCGCGAATGCCCTCAACCCGGGTGCTGCGCGTGCATCAGGACCCAGCCGTCGTCATGGTCGGCCACCCGCAACGCGAGCCACGGTGCATACGCCTGCGTCAATTCATCGGCCTGGCGTTGCAGGATGCCCGACAGCACCAGGTGACCACCGTGTGCCACGTGCGCGCACAGCACCGGCGCCAGCAGGCGCAGCGGCGTGGCCAGGATGTTGGCCAGCACGAGGTCGTAGGCGCCGCTGGCCGCCTCGGGTGGGCCGCAGCGCACCGACACGCCATTGACCGCCGCGTTGGCACGCGCCGCGTCGATCGCCGCGGCATCGATGTCGACCGCGTCGATGCCGCGTGCGCCGTGCAGCGCGGCGGCGATCGCCAGCACGCCGGAGCCGCAGCCGTAGTCGAGCGTGCGCAGCCACGACGGTGCCAGCGCGCCGGCGTGGCGCGCCAGCCAGCGCAGGCACATGCGCGTGGTCGGGTGCGTGCCGGTGCCGAACGCAAGGCCAGGGTCGAGGCGGATCACGCAGCTGGCGGCGGCCGGCACGTCGTGCCAGCTCGGCACGATCCAGAAGGTGTCGGTGATCGGCACTGGTTCGAACTGCGATTGGGTCAGCCGCACCCAGTCCTGGTCTGGCAGCTCACGCAGCGCTTCGAGTCGCACGCCGCCGTGATGCGCCAGCAGGTACGCCGCGGCGGCTTGCGCCGTGGCCTCGTCGGCGAACAGCGCCACCACGCGCGATCGCTGCCAGGCCGCTCGCGCCACCGGCATGCCCGGCTCGCCGAACAGGGCCTCCTCGAGCGGCCCTGCGGCGTCGGCGTCTTCGACCGACGCCGACAGGGCCTGCAGCGGGCCGATCAGCGCGTCGGTCAGCGCCTCGACAGCCGCCTCCCCGGCCAGCAGGACGAGTTGGTGCATCGCGAGCCGGCCTGGCGCGTCAGCGCTTGCGCTGTGACAGCCAGTGCTCGAGGTAGTGAATGCTGGTACCGCCCTCGATGAACTTGGCGTCGGCCATCAGCTCGCGGTGCAGCGGCACGTTGGTGTGGATGCCTTCGACCACCGTCTCCGACAGCGCGGTGCGCATGCGTGCCAGCGCCTGCTCGCGGGTATCACCGTGCACGATGATCTTGCCGATCATCGAATCGTAGTTGGGCGGCACCATGTAGTTGGCATACGCGTGCGAGTCGACGCGCACGCCGGGGCCGCCGGGCGGATGCCACACCGTGATGCGCCCGGGCGACGGGGTGAACTTGTACGGGTCCTCGGCGTTGATGCGGCACTCGATGGCGTGGCCGCGCATCTGGATCTGGCGCTGCGTGAACGGCAGTTTTTCGCCGGCCGCGATGCGGATCTGCGCCTGCACGATGTCGATGCCGGTGACCCACTCGGTGACCGGATGCTCGACCTGCACGCGGGTGTTCATCTCGATGAAGTAGAACTCGCCGTCCTCGTAGAGGAACTCGAACGTGCCGGCGCCGCGGTAGCCCATCTTCTTGCAGGCCTGGGCGCAACGGTCGCCGACACGCTCGATCGCGCGCCGCGCGATGCCGGGCGCCGGCGCCTCCTCGATGATCTTCTGATGTCGCCGCTGCATCGAGCAGTCGCGCTCGCCGAGCCACACCGCGTTGCGCTGGGTGTCTGCCAGCACCTGGATCTCGACATGGCGCGGATGCTCGAGAAACTTCTCCATGTAGACGGCCGGGTTGCCGAACGCCGCCTGCGCTTCGGCGCGGGTGGTGGCCACCGCGTGCACCAGGGCCGCCTCGGTGTGCACGACCCGCATGCCGCGTCCGCCCCCGCCGCCCGACGCCTTGATGATCACCGGGTAGCCGACCTGGCGGGCGATCTTGATGACCTCTTTCGGGTCGTCGGGCAGCGCGCCTTCGGAGCCGGGCACGCACGGCACACCGGCCTTGATCATCGTCTGCTTGGCGGTGACCTTGTCGCCCATCATGCGGATCGAATCGGGCGTGGGACCGATGAAGACGAAACCGCTGCGCTCGACCCGCTCGGCAAAGTCGGCGTTCTCCGACAGGAAGCCGTAACCCGGATGCACCGCCTCGGCGTCGGTGACCTCGGCGGTGGCGATGATCGCCGGCATGTTGAGGTAGCTCTGCGCCGACGGCGCCGGGCCGATGCACACCGCCTCGTCGGCGAGCTTGATGTACTTGGCGTCGCGATCGGCCTGCGAATAGACCATCACCGACTGGATGCCCATCTCGCGACAGGCGCGCTGGATGCGCAATGCAATTTCGCCCCGGTTCGCGATCAGTATCTTCTTGAACATCGTGCCGGGCTCAATGGCATTGGCGTGCATCGCACGCAACGCGTTTTCGCTTCGCCGCGGCGCCTGCGGCGCTGTCGCCGCGGATGGCGATCAGGATCTTGTTGAACATGAGGCGTTTGGCTCGATCGCTCCGGCGCCGGGCGACCGATCACTCATTCGATGACGAGCAGCGGCTGGTCGAACTCGACCGCCTGGCCGTTCTCGGCCAGGACTTTGGTGACCGTGCCGGCCGTGTCGGCGTCGATCTCGTTCATGATCTTCATCGCTTCGATGATGCAGATCGGGTCGCCCTCCTTGACCGCCTGGCCGATCTCGACCAGCGGCTTGCCGCCAGGGCTCGAGGCCCGATAGAACGTGCCCACCATGGGCGAGCGAATCACATGCCCGGTCTCGGGCGGCGCGGCGGGTGCCGACGCGGTTGCGGCCCCGGCCGCCAGGGCGATCGGCGCCGCGGCCACCGGCTGCGCGGCCATCACCGGCGTGGCGGCCGCCGGCGCGGGGACCCAGGATCCCGCTGGTCGGACGAGGCTGGCGTCGGCCTTGACGATGCGCACCTTGCCGTCCGCCTCGGTGATCTCGAGTTCCGAGATGTTGGACTCGGACACCAGATCGACCAGCGTCTTCAGCTTGCGCAGATCCATTCGTTTCCTCCAGGCGACCCGCTCGGTCGCCACGACAGCACCACCCCCTGCTTCGACTTTCTGCTTCTATCGGTCGTTAAAGCTGATTCGTTCGTTCGTCTCCGAGTCAGCCAAGCAAGGGTCGGCTGTGCGAGAACCGGCAGCACACGGGCTTGTCCGGGCGCCGAAGGAGAGCTACGTCGGATCGTCGGCGCGGGCGGACTCTAGCTGATTTCGCGACAGTTCAACACCGATCGGGCAAAAAAAGCGCGCAAAGGCGCGAGCGAGGCCCCGGTGGGCTCCCTCAAGGTCGCGCCGCGATCTCCGTGGCCCATTGCTTGAGTTCGTCGTAGTGCGACTCGCCCAGGCGGCGCTGGCGCACGCGACCGCTCGCATCGAGAACCACGCTGAACGGGAGGCCCCCCGCACGGTTGCCCATGGCACGTTGCCATTCGAGGCCGTCGATGCCAGCCAGTGCCACCGGCAGGTCGAGCTTGAAGCGGGCAACGAACTCCAGCACCGGCACCGGTTGATCGACCGCCAGCGCCAGCACCTTCCAGCCCCGGACCGCGTGCTCCCGCGCGAACCGCTGCAGCGCCGGCAACTCGCGCACGCACGGGACACACCAAGTGGCCCAGAAGTTGATGACCAGCGGCCTGCCGCGAAAGTCAGCCATCGCCAACGTACCGCCTTCCGGGCGCTCGAGGCGCAACGACCAGAAGGCATCGACCGCCTGCGTGTCCTGCTCCGAGACACGACGTCGCCACACCGCGAAGGCGCCGCCTGCGGCGGCGGCCAGCGCGCCGACCCCTGCGGCGAGAACCACACGTCGATCGACGGTGGCCATCACGGTGCCTCGGCGCGCATCAGCCGTTGCAGCGCCGCCAAGTCGCCACGCCACGTGCGACCGCGACTGTCCGGCTTGAGGCCACCGCGCAAGTCATCGCGATCGAGCACGTGCAGAAACAGCGTCACCGAGTCGCCGAATTCGCGGCACGGCACGTCGACCCGCAGCAGGTCGGGGCCGTCGGGCTGGCCGACCGGCTCGAAGCGGATGTGGCGATCGAGCAGGCCGATCTCGGCCGCCTTGGGATCGTCGCAGTACAACTCGATCTGGATCGCCGAGCGCCGCGTCGCCGTGCCGCGCCAGACGGCGCCGGTCAGGTGCGGCCGGAACTCATTCAGCCGCAGCATCCAGGCCTGCGCCAATTCGCGCAGCGCCTCGAGCTCGGCGGGTTGGGTGTCGGCCTGGAACAGCGCCAGGTAGTCGCGCACTTCGTCCTCGATCGCCTCGTTGCTCGGCAACTCGCTGCGCCGTCCGCCGCGGCGCTCGAGCTCGCGCGCCGCCTTGCGTTTGGCGGCGCCGTATTCGAGGCCGTCGTCGACGACGAATCGGGCTGCGGCCTGGGCCAGCGCCTGAGGGATGCCGCTCATCCGCCCATTCTAGAAACGGGCGGTGCCCAAGGGGCGCGCCATGGCGATTCAGGGCAGTTCGACGTCGGCCATGCGGGCCGCGATCGTTGCCGCGCGGCCGCTGACGTAAGCCGAGCCCGGATTGCGCTCGAAGCGCTTGGGCGCAGGCAGCAAGACCGCCAGCTGGGCGGCCGCCAGCGGGCCCAGGCGCGACGCGTCGACGTGGTGGTAGTGACGCGCCGCCGCTTGCGCGCCGAACACACCCTCGCCCCACTCGACGCTGTTGAGGTAGATCTCCAGGATGCGCCGCTTGTCCAGCAGCGCCTCCAGGGTCCAGGTCAGCACGAACTCCTGCGCCTTTCGCGGCAGCGTCCGCTCGCCGGTCAGGAAGAGATTCTTGGCCAGTTGCTGCGTGATGGTCGAGCCGCCGACCAGCTTGACCGGGCGTGGTCTCGCACCCGGCGCCGCGGCGCGGCGTTCGCTGATCGTCTGCGCGCGCTGGTTGCGCTCCCACGCCCGCTCGATGGCGTCCCACTCGACGCCGCTGTGCTCGACGAAGCCGGCGTCCTCGCTGGCGATCACTGCGCGCTTCAGCGATTCGGCAATCTGGCTGGCGTCGACCCATTGCTGGCTCCAGCGCACGCGGGCGCCCGGCTCGCGCGCCAGGCGCCACCATTCACTGCGCTGGAAGGTGGTCGACTGCGGGTCGACCCAGCGCATCAGGGCCACGCGGGCGATGAAGAACAGTTGCAGGCTGACCACCGCCACCAGCAGCAGCGCGAGACCGCGGGCAAGTTGGCGCATTTCAGGCCTCGCGCGCCAGCTGCTCGCGCAGGGCCTGCAGCACGGGCGTGGTCTCCGGGCGCACGCCCCGCCAGACGAAGAACGCTTCGGCCGCCTGCTCCACCAGCATGCCAAGGCCGTCCCGCGCCTGCGCGCCGTGCCTGCGAGCCCAATCGAGAAATGGCCCCGCGGGTGCGCCGTACATCAGGTCGATCGCCAGCGTGCCGCGCCTCAGCACCGAAGCCGGTACCGGCGTCGCGATGCCCTGCATGCTGCTGGAGGTGCCGTTGATCACCAGGTCGAATGGCCCATCGACGTCGTCGAGGGCGGCATCGCGCAGCGGCAGGTCACCCGACAGCGCGCGATGGCGTTCCACCAACGCGGCAGCGCGCTCGCGCGAGCGGTTGACCACCAAGATCTCGCGCGGTCTGGCCTCGACCAATGGCCCCAGTACACCGGCGGCCGCGCCGCCGGCCCCGACGAGCAGAACGCGTGTGCCGGCGATCGCGAAGCCCGCGTGAGCCTCGATGTCCCGGATGAGCCCGATGCCGTCGGTGTTGTCGGCGAACCAGCCGTTGGCGTCGAAGCGCAGCACGTTGGCCGCCTGGGCGAGCGCAGCGCGCGCGCTGACCGTTTGCGCCAGCGCCGGCGCCTGCAGCTTGAAGGGCACGGTGACGTTGCAGCCGCGGGCCGGCCCTTTGCCCGCCTCGCGCGACAAGGCGAACGCCCGGACGCTGGCCGCAAAACCATCGAGCGGACACAGCAGTCGACCATATTCGACGGCCTCCCCGGTCTGGCGCGCGAACTCGGCGTGAATGAACGGCGAGCGACTGTGCGCCACCGGGTTGCCCAGCACCACGTAGCGGTCGGGCAAGGAGGCGGGCGTCGCGCTCACTGCTGCGGCAACGCACTCAGCGGCGTGGTCTCGAGGCCTTCCTCGCGCGTGAAGCGAAAGCGCGACGTCACCACGATCTGGTCGGCCTGCGCTCGCATCGCCGTCGTGAACTGGCCGAACGGAGACGCCGCGTGCACGATCGCGATCGCACGGCGATCGAGCACACGCGAGCTGGAGGGGTAGACGATGTCGGCCTCGACCACACGGCCGGCAGCGTCGACGGTGACGTTCATCGTCAGTTCGCCGTACAGCTTCTTGCCCTGGTACTCGGGGAAGTCGCGCGTCCCGCGGTCCTCGATCTTGCGGCGCAGCTGGTCGTAGTACGCCGCATAGACCTCCTCGCGCGTGGCCGGGCTGATGTAGCGCTTCTTCGGCCGCGCGTTCTCCTCGTTGATGCGCTTCTCGATCTCGGCCAGCAGCTTCAGCAGCTGGCGCCGGCGTTCTTCCTGATCGCGCTCCTGCGGCGTGCCCGACTCGCGCTTGGGGTCGGGCGGCGGCAGCATCGCCACCTGGCGACGCACCTGGGCCAGCAACTGGTGTTGTTGCTCCAACAGCTGCTCGACCTTGCGCCGCGCATCCTGCGGGGCGTCGCCGAGTTCGACGGTGGCCGACGCCGGCAGCGGCGTGGTGGCGCGGCCTTTGTCGGCCTCGCCACCGCCGGCCAGGTTGGCCTGCGCGATCGCCTGCGCCTTGGTCGGGGCCTCGAGCGAACGGGCGTTGACGAGGATCACCTCCAGCGGCGTATCGCGAAAGGCGCGATCGAAGCGCGCCGGGTCCGCGATGCGGAAGGCGAGCAGGCCACCATGCGCGCCGAACGAGACGATCAGCGCCCAGTGCAGCGTGGTCAGTTGCTTCCAGGCCATGGTCACGGGGCCACGGTGTCCGGCGCCGGCGACTCGGTGGCGCCCGCGCCGTCGTCGACCTCGATCGCCAGCTGCAGCGCGATCGGCTGGGCAGCCTCGTCCTCGTCGGTGACTTCCGCAGGCGCCGCGGTTTCGCCGGTCAGGCGTGCCGACAGCGTGGCGTGCACCTCGAGCGTCAGGGCATCGAGCGACTGCACCGTCGCGCGCACGCGTGTGCCGCGCGGCAGCGACTCGCAGCCGACGCAGCGGAACACCAGCGGCAGCGCGTCGGCGCGCACCAGGCCGTCCCTCATCGTGGTGGCCTCGAGCTCGCGCACGTCGTGCTGTTGCAGCCAGCGCAGCGTCCAGTAGCGCTCGACGGTCTGCTGGAAGTCGTTGTACGCGCCATAGGTCGCATCGAACGACGAGATGATCGAGAACAGGCTGGCATCACGCGGCTTGAACGGGGCGGCGAGCGCCGCGGTGCGGCCGTGGCGCACGCAGGCGATGATCTGCCATTGGTTGACCAGGTCCACATAGCGCCGCAACGGCGACGTCGCCCAACTGTACTGGCTGACCCCGATGCCGGCATGCGGCGCAGGCTTGGTGCCCATGCGAACTTTCACGCCCGGTGCCAGGCTTGCCTGGCTGCGATAGATGCCGGGCACGTTGTTCGTCGCCAACCAGCCACCCCAATGGCAGTTGGCGAGGATCATCATCTCGGCGACGATCAGGTCCAGCGGCGCGCCGCGCAGGCGCGGCGTGATGTGCACGGTCTCGTCGCCGCGCGGCTCGCCATCGTGGCCATCGAGGCGGAAGTTGTAGTCCGGCCGGTTGAAGGATTCCGGCTTGCCGCGCACCTGCTCTCGCTGCGCCTTCAGGCGTTGCGCCAGGCGGAACAGGAAGGCGAGCTCGGACGCGTGGCGGTAGTCGGCCGCGTCGTCACCGCGCAACGAGGCTTCGGTGACGATGGCGTCGAGGCGGTCGTGGCGCAGGTTGTCGCTGACGTGCAGGCGCTCGATGCGGGTCTCGTGGTGCGTCGCCTCGAGGGTCGCTTCGTCGAGCCGCACGTACAGGCTGAGCGCCGGCGTGGCCCGGCCTTCGAGCAGCGTGAAGCGCTGCACCATGGCGTCGGGCAGCATGGTGATCTTGTAGCCCGGCATGTAGACGGTGGACAGCCGCTCGCGCGCGATGCGGTCGAGCGCCGAATCGGGCGCGACCGCCAGCGCTGGCGCCGCGATGTGGATGCCCAGTGTCACGCAGCCGGTGCCGAGGCCGCGCACCGACAGCGCATCGTCGATCTCGGTGGTGGCGCTGTCGTCGATCGAGAATGCTTGTGCCTCGGCCAGCGGCAATTCGCCGGCGACCTCGGGCACGGCCAGTTCCCCGAAGCCGGTGCCGCGCGGGAACTGCTCGTAGAGGAAGCGGCGCCAATGAAACTGGTACGGCGACTCGATGGCGCCGGCGGCGCGCAGCAAGTCCAGCGGCGCCCGCTGGGCGCGACGCGACGCTTCGACCACGGCCTTGTATTCAGTGCCGTTCTTGTCGGGCTTGAACAGGATGCGATACAGCTGCACGCGGATCGGCTCCGGGCAGCGGCCGGCGAGCAACTCGGTCGCCCACACCTCGACCTGTGCCGCCTGCGCGCGCTTGCGCTCGATGGCCGCCAACGCCGCCTGCACCGTCTCGCGGCTCGCCTTGTGGAACATGCCTTTGCCGACGCGGCGAAAGTAGTGTGGCGCCTCGAACAGGCCGAACAGCATCGCCGTCTGCTGGACAGGCCCCGCGTTGGCGTCGAAATACTCGCGCGCCAGATCGGCAAAGCCGAAATCGCGCTCGGGGGCGAACTCCCAGGCCAGCTCGGGGTCGACTTCGGCGGCCAACGCCCTCGCGCCTTCGAGCAGGCGCGCCGGCTCGGGTGCTTCGAATTGCAGCAGCACGTGGCTCGACTTGACCTTGACGCGGCGCCCCGAATCGAGTTCGACCTGCAGCGCCGCGTCGGTGTGCGACATCACGCGGCCGGCCAGGAACTTGCCTGCGTCATCGAACAAGGCGTAGGTCACGGCGCCGATTGTCCCATCGGCGATCGCTGCCACGCACCGCGGGAGACGGCGCGCAGCGCGAGTCGGTAACCAATCGTCGTCGTGACTCGGGAACCCGGCGCCGTCACGGCCGGGAAGGCAAGCCGAGGAAGTCGAGCACGAACGGCAGCTGCTGCTCGAAGTCCGACAGCGCGTGGTCGCTGCCTTCGAGCAGCCGGATCTTCGCGCCCGCATAGCGGCCGGCCATCTCGCGCCAGTCGAGCAGCTCGTCGCCCTTGGCGATGACTGCGGCATAGCGCTCCGGATGCGCGAGCCGCAATGGCGTCAACGCGCGCAGCTCATCGATGTAGTCGGCCTTGAACTCGAAGTGCATGGCCGGGTCGTGGTAGGCGGTCTGGTCGCCGACGTAGCGCACCAGGTCGCGCGCCGGATCCACCGCCGGGTTCAACACCACGGCGCGGCAGCCCAGGTGCTCGGCCAGTGCGGTGGCGTAGAAGCCGCCCAACGAACTGCCGAGCACCGCCATCGAGTGCATTGGCCAGTCGCGGGTGCCGTTGACCATCAGTTGCCAGGCCTCGCGCGGTGACGCCGGCAGCTGCGGACACCACCAGGCCACCGTCGGCGCATGCCGCTGCAGCCAGGCGTGCAGCATGCGTGCCTTGAACGATTGCGGCGATGAGCGAAAGCCGTGCAGGTAGAGGATGTGGCTGATCGGCACGGTCGAGGTCAGGCGCGCGCCTGCAGCGCAGTCAGCAGCTTGCCGTGGATGCCGCCGAAGCCGCCGTTGCTCATCACCAGCACGTGGTCGCCAGGACGTGCCGCCCGCACCACGTGCTCGACCAGCTTGTCGACGCTGCCGGCCACCACCGCCTGCGTGCCCATCGGCGCCAGCGCGGCCGCGGCGTCCCAGCCGTAGTCACCCTGCAGGCAGAACGACAGGTCGGCCTCCTCCAGCGCCCAGGGCAGGTGTGCGTTCATGGTGCCGAGCTTCATCGTGTTGGAGCGCGGTTCGAACACCGCCAGGATGCGCTGCGGTGCGGCGTTCGGCGCCGTGACGTCATGGTCGATCTTGCGGCGCAGGCCGGCAATGGTGGTGTGCATCGCGGTCGGATGGTGTGCGAAGTCGTCGTACACCTTGACGCCGGCGGCCTCACCGCGCAACTCGAGGCGGCGCCGCACGTTCTGGAAGCGGGCCAGCGCGGCCGCGCTGGCCTCGGCACCGACCCCGACGTGCTCGGCCGCTGCCAGCGCAGCCAACGCGTTGAGTTGGTTGTGCTCGCCGAGCAGGGACCACTCGATGCGCGCCACCTTCAGGCTGCCGCGCAGCACGTCGAACGTGTTGGGCTCGCCGCGTGCACGCAACGTGCCGGGCTCCTCCTTGCGCGCGCCGAAGCGCTGCACCTCGCTCCAGCAGCCGCGCTCGAGCACGCGCGCCAGCGACGCCTCGCGCGCGTTGACGATCAGCCGACCTGTCGAGGGCACCGTGCGCACGAGATGGTGGAACTGCGTCTCGATGGCAGCCAGGTCGGGAAAGATGTCGGCGTGGTCGAACTCGAGGTTGTTCAGCACCGCGGTGCGCGGCCGGTAGTGCACGAACTTGCTGCGCTTGTCGAAGAACGCCGTGTCGTACTCGTCGGCCTCGATGACGAAGCACCGGCCCTCGCCGGCGCGCGCCGAGATGCCGAAGTTCTGCGGCACGCCGCCGACCAGGAAGCCCGGCTTCAGGCCGGCGCACTCGAGGATCCACGCCAGCATCGACGTGGTGGTGGTCTTGCCGTGCGTGCCGGCCACCGCCAGCACATGGCGCCCCTGCAGAAAGTGCTCGGCCAGCCACTGCGGACCGCTGGTGTACGCCGCGCCGGCGTCGAGGATGGCCTCGATCAGCGGGTTGCCACGCGTCACCACGTTGCCGACGACGAACAGATCCGGCTTCAGCGCGAGCTGATCTGCACCGTAGCCCTCGAGCAGCTCGATGCCGAGGGCACGCAGCTGATCGCTCATCGGCGGATAGACGTTGGCGTCGCAACCGGTGACGCGATGCCCCGCCTCACGCGCGATCGCCGCGAGCCCACCCATGAAGGTGCCGCAGATGCCGAGGATGTGGATGTGCATGGTCGGGCATTCTAGGGAGGCAGGCATCGGGTAAGGTCGGCCGATGGCCGCTCCAGCCGCTTCACCATTCGCGTTCATCGCCGGCTCGCCCTGGGTCTACCCGGCGCTGGAAACGGTGCACGTGTTCGGCGTCGCGCTGCTGGTCGGTAACCTGGTGGCGCTCGAGCTGCGGGTATGGGGCCGCGTGCGCGAGCTGCCGATCGCGGCGCTGGCGCGCCTTTCGTTGACGCTGGCGATCGTCGGCTTCGGCTGCGCGGCCGGCTCGGGCCTCCTGATGTTCGCCAGTCAGCCCGGCGACCTGATCGCCAATCGCGTCTTCACGGTGAAAATGGGGCTGGTCGCCTGTGCCGGGATCAATGCGGTCGCCTTCCATGCGCGCCACGGCCTGCAGCGGCTGGACGGCTGGGCGAAGGCGCAGACCGCGCTGTCGCTCGGGCTTTGGATTGCGGTCATGATCTGCGGCCGCTGGATTGCCTATCGTTGAGTTCAGGAGGCCCGCGATGCATCGACGCGTGTTCATCTCCATCGGCGCCGGCCTGTTGGCGGCCCCGGCGTTCGCTCACCACGGCTGGAGCAGCTTCGATCAGACGCGTCCGATCTACCTGGAGGGCAAGGCGCGCAAGGTGGCTTGGCGCAATCCGCACGTCGAGCTCGAACTGGTGCTGCCGGCCGAGCTGAAGCTGCCGGCCGATCTGGCACGCCGCACGGTACCGGCACAGAGCGCGCCCGTCGATGGCGCGAAGCTGCTGGCGCAGGCGCAGTTGCCGACCCGCAAGGACAAGGTGTGGGAGATCGAGCTCGCGCCGCTGACCCGGATGGAGGCTTGGCAGGTGGTCGAGTTCAAGGCCGGTGCCGATGTTGCCGTGCTCGGCTTCACCCACGAGGGCGAGAAGGGGGACGCCGTGTTGCGTGCGGAGTATCTGTGGGTCGGCGGCAAGGTCTACGGCATGCGCTCGTCGCCGGCCTGACACCGGGGGCCCCCACTCAACTCGCCAGCGCCTCCCGCGCAGCGGCCGCTGTGGCCGCGATATCGTCGCTGTCGTGGGCCGCGCTGACGAAGCCCGCCTCGTACAGCGCCGGAGCCAGGTAGACACCGCGCTCCAGCATGGCATGGAAGAAGCGATTGAAACGCTCCTTGTCGCTGGCCATCACCGCGCCGTAGTGCTGCGGCAGCTGCGGCGCGAAGAAGAAGCCGAACATGCCCCCTTCGCAGTCGGCGCTGAACGCGACGCCGCGCTCGCGCGCCGCGGTTGAAAGAGCGTCGACAAGACGCCGCGTGTTGGCGGCGAGCGCGTCGAAGAATCCCGGCCTGGCGATCTCGCGCAACGTCGCCAGCCCGCACGCGGTGGCCACCGGGTTGCCGCTCAGGGTGCCCGCCTGGTAGACCGGACCGAGCGGCGCCAACTGCGACATGATGTCGCGCGTGGTGCCGAACGCGGCCAGCGGCATGCCCCCTCCGATCACCTTGCCGAACACGCTGATGTCGGGCCTGAAGCCGGGAATTGAGCGTGCGTAGAGGCTCTGGGCGCCACCGAGCGCGACGCGAAACCCGGTCATCACCTCGTCGAACACGAGCAGGGCACCGTGCTGGGTGCACAGATCGCGCAACCGGCGCATGAATGGCACCTGCGCGCGCACGAAGTTCATGTTGCCGGCGATCGGCTCGATCACCACGCAAGCGAGTTCACGGCCATGCTGCGCGAACGCCGCCTCGAGTTGCGCCAGGTTGTTGTACTCGAGCACGATGGTGTGCTGCACCACCTCGGCCGGCACCCCCGCGCTCGTCGGGTGGCCGAAGGTCGCCAGGCCCGAGCCCGCCTTGACCAGCAGCGCGTCGGCATGGCCGTGATAGCAGCCGGAAAACTTCAAGATCTTGTCCCTGTTGGTATAGCCGCGGGCCAGACGGATAGCGCTCATGGTCGCCTCGGTGCCGGAGCTGACCATTCGCACCATCTCCAACGAAGGTACCGCCTCCACAACCATCTCGGCAAGCGTTATCTCCAATTCGGTC
>DATJYZ010000278.1:0-11588 GCA_035499355.1 Burkholderiaceae bacterium
ATGGCGCTGTTCGTCAACGAGGGCAAGGTGGCCGACGTGTTCGGCCCCGGCATGTACAAGCTGACGACGCAGACGCTGCCGGTGCTCACCTACCTGAAGAACTGGGACAAGCTGTTCGAGAGCCCGTTCAAGAGCGACGTCTACTTCTTCAGCACGCGCCAGCAGGTCGATCAGCGCTGGGGCACCCAGCAGCCGGTGACGATCCGCGACAAGGATTTCGGCGCCGTGCGGCTGCGCGCGTTCGGCAACTACGCCTACCGCATCGCCGACCCGAAAAAGTTCCACACCGAGATCTCGGGCACGCGCGACACCTACACGGTGGCTGACCTCGACGGCCAGCTGCGCGGCCTGATGCTGCAGCACATCAGCGACGCGGTGGCGCGTTCGGGCATCGCGTTCCTCGACCTGGCGGCCAACCAGATCGAGTTCGCCAAGCAGATCCAGGCGGCGACCGCGCCGAGCTTCGAGGCGATCGGCCTCAAGCTCGAGATGGTCACGGTGCAGAACGTGTCGCTGCCCGAGGAGCTGCAGAAGATCCTCGACCAGAAGATCGGCATGGGCATGGTCGGCGGCGACATGGGCAAGTTCATGCAGTACCAGACCGCGCAGGCGATGCCCGAGCTCGCCAAGGGCGCGGCCGCGGGCGGCGGTGGTGTGGCGGGCGACGCGATGGGGCTCGGCGCCGGCGTCGCGCTCGGCCAGGTGCTGGCGCAAAACCTGCAGCAGGGTCTGCAAGGCGGCGCCGCCGGCGGCGTCAAGCCGGCCGAGGTGATGGCCACGCTGGAGAAGCTCGGCGAGCTCAAGGCCAAGGGCGTGCTCACCGACGAAGAGTTCGCGACGAAGAAGGCCGAGTTGCTGAAGAAGCTGAGCTGAAACCCTCGCTCGCCCAGCGCTGACGCGTGGCGACCACCCCGCAACGCGCCTACCGCGCCGCGTGCCCGAACTGCGGCGCGCCGGTCGAGTTCGCATCGGCCGCGTCGGCCAGCGCGGTGTGCAGCTTCTGCCGCAGCACGCTGGTGCGCGATGGCGATGCGCTGCGCCGCATCGGCGTCAGCGCAGAGCTGTTCGACGACCACTCGCCGCTGCAACTGCAGGCCGCTGGCCGCTACCAGGGCGCCGCGTTCACGCTGGTGGGCCGGCTGCAGGTCGGCTACTCCTCGAGCCCCCCAGCTCCGGCTGCGCCTGCGCGGCCCACGGCGGGGGCGCCAGGTGCGACCGGCGAAGCCGGACCGCATCTCGACGGCACCTGGAACGAGTGGCATGCGCTGTTCGACAGCGGCAAGAGCGGCTGGCTGTCGGAAGACAACGGCGCGTACGTCTTCGCGTTCGATGCGCCGCTGCAGGGCGCCGCGCCGCGCGCCGACGAGCTCGTCGCCGGCGAGCGCCGGCTGGTCGGCGGCGCCGCCTGGAGTGTCGCGTCGGTCACGCGCGCGCGCCTGATCGCCGCTCAGGGCGAGCTGCCGCGGCCGCCGCGCGTCGACGGCGGCGAGTTCGTCGTCGCCGATCTGCGCAACGAACGCGACGAGGTGGCCACGCTCGACTACGGCGATCCGAGCGGCGCCGTCGTGTGGTCGATCGGCCGCCCGGTGCGGCTGGCCGAACTGGCGATGACGGGCTTGAGCGATGCGTCGGAGAAGACACTCGGCGGACAAGGCTTCCCCTGCCCCAGCTGCGGCGCGTCGCTGCAGCTGACGCTGGCGACCACGCAGTCGGTCGCCTGCCACCAGTGCAAGGCGGTGATCGATGTCTCGCAGGGCATCGGGGCGGACCTGACGCACTACGCGCAGGACAACGCCGGCCACGACGGCGCGCAGCCGCTGATCGCGCTCGGCAGCAGCGGCCGCCTGACGCTCGACGGTCGCGAACTGCCGTGGCAGGTGGTCGGCTACCAGGAGCGCTGCGACATTCCGTCCGGCGGCGACGACGAGCAGACCTTCTGGCGCGAGTACCTGCTGTACAACCGGCAGGAAGGCTTCGTCTTCCTGGTCGACAGCGAGGACGGCTGGAGCTGGGTCAAGCCGCTCACCGGCGCGCCGCAGGTGCGCGGCGAGGTGGCCAGTTGGGCCGATCGCAGCTACCGCCAGCGCGAACGCTACGACGCCAAGGTGACCTGGGTGCTCGGCGAGTTCTACTGGCGCGTGCGGCGCGACGAGGTGGCGCGCGTCACCGACTACGTCGGCACCGGCGCGGCGTCGGCTCGGCGCCTGTCGAGCGAGCGCAGCGCAACCGAGCTCACCTGGTCGGAAGGCGCGGTGGTCGACGCGGCGGCGATCGCGCGTGCCTTCGGCATCGCGCCCCAGGCCGCCGCGACCCTGCAGCGCGCGGCCACGACGCTGGACAGCGGCCTGGTGAAGGTGGGCCTGATCATCGCCGTGGTGCTGCTGGTGCTGCTGCTGGGCTTCTGCTCCAGCAGCAGCAACGATTGCGGCGACGTCCGCGCCACCTTCGGCGAAGCGAGCAACGAGTACCGGCAATGCCTGCGCAACGCCGGTGGCGGCGGCGCTGGCGTTCGCAGCGGCGGTGGCTCGTATGGAGGGTACAGCAGCGGCGGCGGCCACAAATAGGCCGCGCGGCAGCGTGCTTGGATCGACGACAACACAGGAGGTCAATCATGGGACTCGACTGGCTCAAGCCCGACGTCATCTTCGGCTCGATCCTCTACGCGGTGATCGGCGTCATCGTGTTGTGGCTCAGCTTCGTGGCGATCGACAAGATCACGCCGTACAAGCTGTGGGAGGAGATCCGCGACAAGAAGAACCTGGCGCTGGCGATCGTGGTGGGCGCCATGTTCATCGCCATCGGCCAGATCGTCGCGGCGGCGATCCACGGCTAGCTGCGCTGGCGTGACGCTGCCGCAGTCTCTCGACGCGAGCGGGCCCGCCGCGCGTGCCGGACCGCGCCCGGCCGAAGTGGCATTGCTGGCGTCGGTGTTCGTGGTCGCCGCCTGCGGGCTGGTGTACGAGCTCGCCGCCGGCGCGCTGGCGAGCTACCTGCTCGGCGACTCGGTGTTGCAGTTCTCCACCGTGATCGGCACCTACCTGTTCGCGATGGGCGTCGGCTCGTGGCTGTCGCGCCACCTCGAGCGCGAGCTGGTGGCGCAGTTCCTGCGCATCGAGTTGGCCGTCGGGCTGATCGGCGGCCTGATGCCCGCGGCGCTGTTCGCCGCGTACAGCGTGTTGCCGCCCAGCGGCGGCGCGTCGTTTCGCGCCTTGCTCTACCTGCTGGTGTTGCTGGTCGGGGTACTGGTCGGGCTGGAGATTCCGCTGGTGATGCGGATCCTGAAGCGCCACTTCGGCGGACGCTATGCGCTGAAGGAGCTGGTCGCGCAGGTGCTGACCTTCGACTACCTCGGCGCACTGGCGGTGGCGGTGGCGTTTCCGCTGCTGCTGGTGCCGCAGCTGGGCCTGGTGCGCACGGGGGTGCTGTTCGGGCTGCTCAACGCCGCGGTCGCGGTGTGGGCGCTGTGGCTGTTTCGCGGAGAGCTGGCGCGCTGGCGCGCCAACGCGCTGGCCTGCGCGGCCGCGGTGCTCGCGCTGACCGGCGCGATGGTCGGCGCCGACGCGCTGACCAGCTGGGCCGAAGACCGCTTCTATGGCGACCACATCATCGTGCGCGAGAGCAGCGACTACCAGCGCGTGGTGGTCACCGCGGGCCCGACCGGCGTGCGCCTGTTCCTCAACGGCAACCTGCAGTTCCACTCGCGCGACGAGTACCGCTACCACGAGGCGCTGGTGCACCCGGCATTGGCCGCGCACGGCGCGCCGCGCCGGGTGCTGGTGCTCGGCGGCGGCGACGGCATGGCGGTGCGCGAGGTGCTCAGGTACCCGAGCGTCGAGCAGGTCGTGCTGGTCGAACTCGACCCGCACATCGTGGCGCTGTTTCGCGACCACGAGCTGTTGCGCCGCCTCAACGACGACGCGCTGCGCTCGCCGAAGCTGCGCGTGGTGCAGGCCGACGCCTTCACCTGGCTCGACGGCAACGACGGCGAGATGTTCGACGCCATCGTGATCGACTTTCCCGACCCGACCAACTTCTCGCTTGGCAAGCTCTACACCACCACCTTCTACGAGCGGGTCGATCGCCACCTCGCGGCCAGCGGCTTCGCGGTCGTGCAGACCACGTCGCCGTTGCTGGCGCGGCGCAGTTTCTGGACCGTGGTCAGCACCATCGAGGCGGTGGGCCTCGGCGCGACGCCCTATCACGCGCACGTGCCGAGCTTCGGCGAGTGGGGCTTCGTGCTGATGAGCCGGCGCCCGTGGCAACCGCCGCGCGCGCTGCCCGCGGGCCTGCGCTTCCTGACGGTCGACGGGCTGAGCGCGCTGCTGCAGTTTCCGCCCGACATGGCGCGCGTGAGCGCGCCGCCGAACCGGCTGTCGAACCAGGTGCTGGTGCACACCTACGAAGAGGAATGGGGCAAGGTCCACCCCTGAGCGCCCGCTTGCGCCGGCGTGCGCTGCTCGCCTCGACGCTCGGCGTGCCCGCGCTCGGCGGCCTGGCCGCCTGCACACCGAGCGACGCGCATCGCTTCGACGGCGGCTGGATCGGCGCGTCGCACGAGCGCGGGCATCGGCTGCGGTCACCGGGCCCGGCGTTCGGCGCGGGCGTGCAACTGGACACGCTGCGCACCGACGTGCTCGTCGTCGGCGCCGGCATCGCCGGCATGGCGTGCGCGCGCGCATTGGCGCGCGCGGGGGTCGACGACCTGCTCGTGCTTGAGCTCGAAGCGGCGCCCGGCGGCAACAGCCGCGGCCACCGCCTCGGCGGCAGCGGCTGCCCGCTGGGTGCGCACTACCTGCCCCTGCCGGGACCACACGCGCGCGAGGTGAGCGAGTTGCTGTTCGAGCTGGGTCTGTTGCGACTCGAGGCCGGCCGCACCGTCGCCGACGAGCGCCATCTCTGCCACAGCCCGCAGGAGCGCTTGTTCTTCGACGGTCGCTGGCACGAGGGCCTGCTGCCGCCCGCGGCGCCGGACTCGCGCACCACGGCGCAGTACCGCGCGTTCGCACTGCGCGTCGATCGGGTGCAGCGCGACATCGCCTTTGCGCTGCCGACGCAGCGTGCCGCATGGACGGCGGCGCACGCGGCGCTCGATACGGTGACGTTCGCGCAGTGGCTCGGGCGCGAGGGCTTCGACGACCCGCTGCTGCGCTGGTACCTCGACTACGCCTGCCGCGACGACTACGGCGCCGGCGTCGACACCGTATCGGCGTGGGCGGGGCTGCACTACTTCGCGAGCCGCCACGGCTTCGAGGCACCGGGCGACGATGCCCTCGAGCGCGATCCGCTGTTCACCTGGCCCGAGGGCAACGCCTGGCTGGTGGAGCGCCTGGCGGCACCGCTGGGCGAGCGCATGCGCACGGGGCACACGATCGTCCAGGTCGACGAGACGCGCGACACCGTGCAGGTGGTCGCGATCGACGAACACACGCAGCAGCCGCTGCGCATCGCCGCCAAGGTGGTGGTGGTGGCGGCGCCGCTGTTCGTCGCGCAACGCATCGTGTCGGCGCCGCCGGCGGCGCTGGTGGCCGCCGCCGGGCGCGCGCGCTACGCACCGTGGTTGGTCGCCAACCTCCTGCTCGACGCGCCGCTGTTCGAGCGTGCCGAAGGCGCGACGCTGGCGTGGGACAACGTGCGCCACGGTTCGCCGTCGCTCGGCTACGTGGCCGCACAGCACCAGAGCCTGCGCCCCGACACGCGCGCCACCGTGCTCACCGCGTATTGGGCACTGCGTGCCGATCAACGCGCCGCGCTCCTGACTGACGACTGGCGAGCCTGGGCGCAGCGGGTGATCGACGACCTGGCCGTCGCGCACCCCGACCTGCCGCGCAAGGTACAGCGGGTCGACCTGATGCGTCACGGCCACGCGATGCGCATCCCGGTGCCCGGCACGCGCGGCGACCCGGCGCTGACCGCGCTGATGCACGCGCGCGGCCGCGTGCAGTTCGCGCATGCCGATCTCGCCGGCTACTCGGTGTTCGAGGAGGCCTACACGCTCGGCGTGCAGGCGGCCGGCCGGGCGCTGCGCGAGTTACGCGGGGGATGAGCGCCGCTCAGGCCGCGGCGTTCAACGCCTGCAGCCGCTCGACTGAACCGACGTCGGTCCAGGCGCCGTCCCACGCCTGTGCGCCGATGCGCCGTTGCGCGATGCCGGCGTCGAGCAGCGGACGCAGCGGCAACTTGGTGCCGACGGCGACGCGGTCGAACATCACGGCGCGGAACAGCCCCACGCTGGCCCAGGTGCGGCGCAGCGGCGCATCGGCCACTGCGAGCCCGTGCGCATCGATGCCGAAGTCGCCGCGCGGATGGTGCGGCGCATTGGGCACCAGCCACAGGTGCGCCCACAACGGCCCGGCGGCGAAGCGCCGCGCGAACGCAGCGTCGAACGCGAAGCCGGGCAGGTAGACGTCGCCCGAGACCACCCAGAAGCCATCATCGGGGTGTCGCGCCAGCAACGGCAGCGCCTTGGCGATGCCGCCGGCGGTCTCCAGCGCGCCGCCGTGGTCGCGGCCTTCCATCGAATACGCGATGCGCAGGCCGAAGCGCGCACCGTCGCCCAGCGCGGCGGGAAACTGCGCTTCCAGCCAGGCGGTGTTGATCACCACGTCGCGCACCCCGGCGGCCGCCAGTGCCAGCAGGTGCCACTCGATCAGCGGTTTGCCGTGCACCGCGAGCAGCGGCTTGGGCGTGTGGTCGGTCAGCGGGCGCATGCGCACGCCGCGGCCCGCGGCCAGGATCAACGCCTTCAGGTTGTCGCGCGGCTGCGCGTCGGGGTCGGCCATCGCGGGCGAGTGTATGCGTCGGTGTGCGTCGCACGCGCCCGGTGGACGCGGGGCGCTCGGTAGAATTCACGCCTCCCGCCTGCCCCGGCCCGCGCCTTCGAGCCGAAGGCGTTGGCCATCGATCGCATGTCCACCACCTCCACCGAACCCCAGACGATGGCCAATGCGATCCGCGCGCTGGCGATGGACGCCGTGCAGCGGGCCAACGCAGGCCACCCCGGCGCACCGATGGGGCTGGCCGAAGTGGCGGTGGCGCTGTGGACGCGACACCTCAAGCACAACCCGGCCGATCCCCGCTGGCTCGATCGCGACCGCGTGGTGTTGAGCAACGGCCACGCCTCGATGCTGCTGTACGCGGCGCTGCATCTCACGGGCTACGAGCTGGCGATCGACGAGCTGCGCAACTTCCGCCAACTGCACAGCAAGACCCCGGGCCACCCGGAGGTCGGCGTCACCCCGGGCGTCGAGACCACCACCGGCCCGCTGGGCCAGGGACTGGCCAACGCGGTGGGCATGGCACTGGCGGAGAAGCTGCTGGCGGCGCGCTTCAACCGGCCCGGCCACGCGGTGGTCGACCACCGCACCTACGTGATCGTCGGCGACGGCTGTCTGATGGAAGGCATCAGCCACGAGGCATGCGCGCTGGCCGGCGTGTGGAAGCTCGACAAGCTGATCGCGCTGTACGACGACAACGGCATCTCGATCGATGGCGCCGTGAAGCCGTGGTACGCCGACGACGTGCGCCAGCGCTTCGGCGCGTACGGCTGGCGCGTGCTGGGTCCGATCGACGGCCACGACGTCGATGCGGTCGACGACGCGCTCGCGCAGGCGGCGCGCACCACCACGCCGCAGCCGACGCTGATCATCTGCCGCACCACGATCGGCAAGGGCGCGCCGACCCGCGCCGGCACCGCCAAGGCGCACGGCGAGCCGCTTGGCGAAGCCGAGGTCGCGGCGACGCGGCAGGCGCTCGGCTGGACCGCCGCGCCGTTCGAGGTGCCGCCCGCGGTGAAGGCGTTGTGGGACGCGCGCGAGGCGGGCGCATCGCGGCAGGCGCGCTGGAACGAGCAGCTCGCGCGCTATCGCACAGCGTTTCCCGAGCTGGCGGCCGAGTACGAGCGGCGCTGCCGTGGCGCGTTGCCGGCGTCGTTCGACGCCGTGATCGCGCAGGCGCTGGCCGACGCGCAGGCCAAGGCCGAGACGGTGGCCACCCGCAAGGCCAGCCAGATGGCGCTCGAGGCGTTGACGCGCGCGCTGCCCGAGCTGCTCGGCGGATCGGCCGACCTCACCGGCTCGAACCTGACCCAGACCGCGAGCACGCCGCCGCTGCGGTTCGGCGACGATGGTGCGCCCAGGGTCGGTGACGACGGCCAGCCGGGCCGTCACATCAACTACGGCGTGCGCGAGTTCGGCATGGCCGCGGTGATGAACGGCCTCGCGCTGCACGGCGGCTTCATCCCGTACGGCGGCACGTTCCTCACGTTCAGTGACTACAGCCGCAATGCGGTGCGCATGGCCGCGCTGATGAAGCAGCGCGTGGTGCATGTCTTCACGCACGATTCGATCGGCCTCGGCGAGGACGGGCCCACGCACCAGAGCGTCGAGCACGCGGCGTCGCTGCGCCTGATCCCCGGACTCGAGGTCTGGCGCCCGGCCGACACCGCGGAAACAATCGTGGCCTGGCAGGCGGCGATCGCGGCGCACGACCGGCCCAGCGCGCTGTTGCTGTCGCGCCAGAACCTGCCGTACTGCCCGAAGCCGTCGAGCGGCGACATCGCCAAGGGCGGGTACGTGCTCGCCGAGCCCGCTGAAGTCGGCATGAAAGGCAGAAAGCTGCAGGCCGTGATCGTGGCCACCGGATCCGAGGTGCACCTGGCGCTGCATGCGCAGGCCGAGCTGGCCAAGTCCGACATTGCGGTGCGCGTGGTGTCGATGCCGTCGACCACCGTGTTCGATCGCCAGGGCGCGGCCTACAAGTCGCAGGTGCTGCCGCCCGACGTGCCGCGCGTCGCGGTCGAGGCCGGCGTCACCGACGGCTGGTGGAAGTACGGCTGCGCGGCCGTGATCGGCATCGACCGCTACGGCGAGAGCGCACCGGGCGGCGTGCTGTTCAAGCACTTCGGCTTCACCGCGGCCAACGTGGCCGACACGGTGCGCTCGGTGATATGACCCACCCCCGAAGCGGCCTGGCGGCCGCCTCCCCCTCGAGGGGGCGACACCGGCGGCCTGGCAAAGCCAGATCCGCGGTGTCCACCTGGGAAGACACGCAAATCCTTTCACTCTCGGAGATTCGCTCATGACCATCAGAGTCGCGATCAACGGCTACGGCCGCATCGGGCGCAACATCCTGCGCGCGCTGTACGAGGCGGGCCGCAAGGACGTGCAGATCGTCGCCGTCAACGACCTCGGCGACGTCGCCACCAACGTGCATCTCACCAAGTACGACACCGCGCACGGCAAGTTCCCGGGCACGGTGGCGGCCGACGGCGACAACCTCGTGGTCAACGGCGACCGCATCAAGGTGCTGGCGGTGCGCAACCCCGCCGAGGCGCCGTGGAAGGCGCTCGGGGTCGACGTGGTGCTCGAGTGCACGGGCCTGTTCACCAGCAAGGCCAAGGCCGGTGCGCACGTCGAGGCGGGCGCGAAGAAGGTGATCATCAGCGCGCCGGGCGAGAAGGACGTCGACGCCACGGTCGTCTACGGCGTCAACCACGGCGTGCTGAAGGCGTCGCACACCGTGATCTCCAACGCCAGCTGCACCACCAACTGCCTGGCGCCGGTGGCCAAGGTGATGCACGACAAGCTCGGCATCGTGTCGGGACTGATGACCACCATCCACAGCTACACCAACGACCAGGTGCTGACCGACGTCTACCACAAGGACCTGCACCGCGCGCGCGCGGCGGCGATGAACATGATCCCCACCAAGACCGGCGCCGCGGCCGCGGTGGGCCTGGTGCTGCCCGAGCTCAACGGCAAGCTCGACGGCTTCGCGATGCGGGTGCCGACCATCAACGTGTCGGTGGTCGACCTCACCTTCGTCGCGGCGCGCAACACCACCAAGGACGAGGTCAACGCGATCGTCAAGGAGGCGTCGGCCAGCGCCGCGCTGAACGGCATCCTCGGCTACAACACCGAGCCGCTGGTGTCGAGCGATTTCAACCACGACAGCCGCTCCTCGGTGTTCGACGCGCCGCAGACGCGCGTCACCAACGGCAACCTGGTCAAGGTGCTCGCCTGGTACGACAACGAATGGGGCTTCAGCAACCGCATGCTCGACACCACCGTCGCGCTGATGTCGGCGAGGTGACTTTGCTGAACGCCGGCTGACTGGCGTGCGAGGGTGTGACGTGAAGAGCCGCCGTCGAGGCGGCTCTTGCGTTGTGGGGTGTGGCCCTTACGCGGGGACACGATTGTGCGGCGGACTTTCCGATAGGCTTGCAAGATGGTCACGACGATTCCCTGGCGCCATGGCCTGCTGTTGGCGGCGTTGCCGCTGATCGGCTGCGACACCCTCAACGCCCCGATTCCTGCCGTGCCGCCGCCCGACCTGCGCATCGTGATCACCACGCAGCGCGACTATCCCACCCCGGGCGAGGCGAAGATCCACGCGGAGAATCTGGCCAAGGTGCCGATCCGCGATGCCGACGACCTCGGCGGCGGCAAGTACCGCATGGTGCTGGTGTGCCCCGACGTGGCCACCTGCCGCGAGGCGGCCCAGCGCATCGCCAACGACCGCACGTTCGCGCTCGGAGTGGACGCCGAGAACCCGACGACGCGCCAGAAGATTCCCGTCAAGCCCACGCGCGAGCAGTCGCGCTGAGCCGCCCGCGCGGACTTCGGGCGAGCCCATAGCCTCGAGAGCACACCATGACGTCGTTGAAGATGAAGCACCGCCGCATCGCCAAGGCCCTGGGGGCGCTCGCCGTGCTGGCGCTGCCCGCGCTGGGCGGCGCGCCGACGGTCGCCAACGCCCAGGGCGCCGGCCTGCGCGCGGCGTCGACCCCCGTGGTCGACTCGCGTCATGCGCGCGTGATCGTCAAGTACAAGGCCGACGGCGCGCTGATGCGCGAGAGCACGCTGTCGGCGCGCGACCCGGATCGCGTGGTCGTGCAGCACGCGGCGCGGCTGTCTCAGCGGCTCGGCCTCGTGTTGCGCGACGGCTTCATGATCGCGCCGCGCACCCAGGTGCTGCATGCGCGCGACATGTCGTCGGCGGCGCTGGTGGCGCGCCTGCAGGCCGACCCCGACGTCGAGTACGCCGAGGTCGACGAGCGCGTGCACTTCACCGCCGTGCCGAGCGACCCGCGCTACGCCGATAACCAGGCGGTCAACGTCACGCCCACGGTCGGCCAGTGGTATCTGCGCCCACCGACGGCCACGTTCGTGTCGGCGATCGACGCGCAGACGGGTTGGGACACGACAAAAGGGTCGCCTGCCGTCGTCGTGGCCGTGCTCGACACCGGCGTGCGGCCCGATCACCCCGACCTCGCAGGCAAGCTGCTGCCGGGCTACGACTTTGTGTCGGCCGACCCCGACGGCTCGTTCGCCTCGGCCAACGACGGCAATGGCCGCGATGCCGACGCATCGGACCCGGGCGATTGGGTCACCAGCGCCGAGTCCACGCAGGCCAACGGCCCACTGCAAAACTGCGACATCGGCGACAGCAGCTGGCACGGCACGCAGACCTCGGCGTTGATCGGCGCGGCCACCGACAACGCCGTCGGCATGGCCAGCGTCGGCTGGAACGTGCGCATCCTGCCGGTGCGCGTGCTCGGCAAGTGCGGCGGCTTCCAGTCCGACGTGGTC
>DATJYZ010000279.1:0-6674 GCA_035499355.1 Burkholderiaceae bacterium
CGGAGGCTCCACCCGGACCCGCCATCGCGCAAGCGTGGCGGATCCTGCTTTTGTGGCCCTGCGCGCACCGCGCGCGCAAGGCGTTCTCACTGCGCGTGGTGCTTGCCGAGGCTGACGCGCTTGGCCTGCCTGCCCTCGGCCGCGACCTCGGGGATGAAGCGCACCTCAGCGCCCACCTTCAAGTGCTCCCACGGCGCGCCCGCCACGTTGTCGGGGCCGAACCAGTACTCG
Organism: Burkholderiaceae bacterium; assembly: GCA_035499355.1. Classification (GTDB taxonomy): domain Bacteria; phylum Pseudomonadota; class Gammaproteobacteria; order Burkholderiales; family Burkholderiaceae_C; genus JAEUPI01. The sequence continues at coordinate 232 of DATJYZ010000279.1, forward strand.
TCGCCGTCTGCCGACCGGATGAAGCCGCGACGCTCTTCGCTGCTGATGCGCACGACCTCGCCGTTCAGCAACTCGGCATGTTGCTTCTCCTGGCCGCGTACCCGGTGGCCGCTGTCCTCGATGCGGCGCATCATGTCGTCGAACGCATCGCGCAGCGCGACGTAGATGTCTTCGTTGCGCACGCGATCGACGCACAGCTCCCGGCCCGTCATGGTGACGTCGATGCGCACCTCGAAGGGCTGGCCCTGATGCCGATGCTTGTGCGGCAGCTCGATCGTGACGCGGCACGACATCAGGTCGCCGCGGAACTGATCGAGCTTGGCCGCCTTCGCGCGTGCGGCTTCCTCCACCGCGGCCGACGGCTCGAGGCCGAGAAAACGCACTTCCAGTGGTTGCTTCATGGTGTCCCCGGTCAATGATCGCCAAGCGGCTGTCCGACCGACTGGGCGAGCGTGATGCGCTGAGTCGGGGACAGGCCGAGTGCGTGGGCCAGCGAGCGCCGATCCACCAGACCGCGCAGCACGGTGCCGAGGCCCAGCGCCGCGCACGCGAGGTACACGTTCTGCGCGATGCAGCCCGAGGCGACGCCCGACAGGAACTCGCGCTCGTGCGCGGCCGCGTCGGCCATGCGCGAGAAGTCGGCCACATACACCAGGTTCAGCGGTGCGCTGGCCACGAACGGCTGCGTACCGGTCAGGTGGCGCAGGTCGCCGGCTTTCAGCAGCTGCAGCCGATGGGCGGCTGCGTCGTACCGGTAGCTGCCCTCGGGCAGCACCGCGTAGACCTCGATCTCCTGCCAGTTGTGCGCCGACGGTGCGGTGCGGCCGCCGCTGCGCGGCCGGTTGACACCGAACGCCGCCCACAGCAGCGCCGACAGCGTCTCCGCCGGCAACGCATCGGGCAGCAGTTCGCGTGTGCTCCTGCGCCGCTGCAGCGAGGTTTCCAGCGTCGCACGCGCCGGAACCTTCGGCGCGGGCAGGATCAGGTCGGCCGCTTCGACGCCGAGCGCGATGTTCGACATGGCAATCTCCTGTGCACCACAGCGCAACGATGAGCCCTGCCACGCGGCGGCGCCTTGCGCTCGCTCAAGCGCGCTGCGATCGAGGCGCGCAAATCGCTGCCCCCGCGGCAGCCCGACGGTCGATCACGGAGTCGATCTTGCGCCAGCGCAACGACGCGGGTGCCGGCCGGGCCCATTGTTTCAGGCACAGGAGCGTGGCAAATCGATGGCGAACGCGAGGGTGGATCCGGTGCAGGACACGTCGGCAGACCGGAGCAACGCGGCCGTGGCGCAGATGCTGCGCGAGATGGCCGACCTGCTCGAGGCGCAAGGCGACACCAACGCGTTCCGTTGCGCGGCGTATCGGCGCGCGGCCGACACCGTCGCCAGCCACCCGACCCCGGTGGTGGAGCTGTTCGAGCGTGAGGGGCTGCCGGGCCTCGATGCGTTGCCCGGCATCGGTGCCGGCATCGCCGCAGCGATCGCCGAGCTTGCTCAGAGCGGTCGGTGGACGCGGCTGGAGCGCCTGCGCGGCACCTCCGACCCGCAGGCGGTGTTCCGCACCATTCCGGGGGTCGGGCCGCAACTCGCGGCGCGCCTGCACGACGAGCTGGGCGTCGACACCCTGGAGGACCTGGAGCTCGCGGCGCACGACGGTCGGCTGGAGCGCATGCCTCAGCTCGGCCCGCGGCGTGCCGCCTCGATCCGGGCCGCGTTGGCCGCGATGCTCGACCGCGCTCGCACGCTGCGCCGAGCCCGCGGGCCGGCCGTGCCGTTGCAAGCCCAGGTGCCGGTTGGTCTGCTGCTCGATGTCGATCGCGAGTACCGCGCCGCGGCCGAGGCCGGGCGCCTGCCCAAGATCAGCACGCGGCGCTTCAACCCGACGGGCACGCCATGGCTGCCGGTGCTGCACACGCGGCGCGAGGGCATCAACGTGACCGCGCTGTACTCGAACACCGCGCGCGCACACGAACTCGGCCGCGTGCACGACTGGGTGGTGCTCTACGTGGAGGACGACAGCCACCGCGAGCGCCAGTACACGGTGGTGACGGCCTCGCACGGCGCGCTGGCCGGGCAGCGCGTGGTGCGCGGCCGGGAGGAAGAATGCCGCGCATGGCAGGCCGTGACCGCCGCGGCCCAACCCGCGGAGCGGCGGCCCTGAGCGGATGCCATCGCGAGCGTGCCGGCACCGCGCATTGAGCCCGAGCAAGGCGGCGGCGCGGTGACCGGCGCATGCTGAACCTGTTCCGCAAAGACACGAGGGGATCATGGCCGCATTCGTTCTGCTGACGCGTTTGTCGCCCGACGCGCTGCATCAGCCGCGCTCGTTCGAGACCCTCGAGCGACGCGTCGACGAGCAGGTGAAGAGGCACTGTCCCGGTGTGCGATGGGTCGCCAGCTACGCGCTGCTGGGGCCGTGGGACTACCTCGACATCGTCGAGGCCCCCGATCTGGAGGCCGCGGCGCGGGTGTCGGTGCTGGTGCGCAGCCAGGCGCATGCCCACACCGAGATCTGGCCCGCGATGGCGTGGCAACAGTTCAAGGGCGTGCTGCACGCGCTGAACGAGCAGCCGTGAACCAGGTGCTGGTGCTGCAAGCCGACGATGCGCTGCTGGTCGTCGATGTGCAGCGCGACTTCCTGCCCGGAGGCAGCCTCGCCGTGCCGGGCGGGGACGCCGTGGTCGCGCCCGCGAACGTGTCCATCGGATGCTTCCTCGAGCACCGGCTGCCCGTCTTCGCGTCGCGCGATTGGCATCCGGATGAGCATTGCTCGTTCCGCGCGCACGGCGGTCCCTGGCCAGCGCATTGCGTGGCGGGCAGCCCCGGTGCGGCGTTCGCGCCGGCGCTGCGCCTGCCGGCGCAGACGGTGATCATCGACAAGGCCACGACGCGCGAGCGCGACGCCTATTCGGCGTTCGGCCACACCGAGTTGCACGCGCGACTGCGCGCGGGCCACGTGCTGCGCCTGATCGTGTGCGGCCTGGCCACCGACTACTGCGTGCGCAGCACGGTGCTCGACGCGCTTGCGTTGGGCTACCGCGTCGTGGTGCTGCGCGATGCGGTCGCCGCAGTCGATCGGCAGCCCGGCGACGGCGAGCGGGCGCTGCAGCAGATGCGCGATGCCGGTGCCGTGATCGCCACCAGCGCGGATCTGCGATGAGCCGGCGCCAGACAGCCGTGCGGCGCACTGCAGGCGGGATGAGGTGGATCAAGGCATGGGCGCCCGGGCTGCCTACGATGGCTCGACAGCTCAGCAAGGAATCACCATGAACAGATCCATGACCGCCGGCGACGTGTGCAGTCGCCAGGTCGTCGTCGCCTCCAAGGACATGCCGCTCGGCGAGGCGGCTCGCGTGATGCGCGAGCGTCACGTCGGCAGCCTGGTGGTGGTCGAGGAAACCGGCGCCGGCAGGGTCGTCGTCGGCATGCTCACCGACCGCGACATCGTGACCGCGGTCGTCGCCAAGGACGTGAACGCCGCCGCCCTGCGCGTCGACGACGTGATGACGCGCGACATCGTCAGCGCACGCGAGTCCGATTCGGTGCTCGACGTGCTGGCCGCCATGCGGCGACGCGCCGTGCGCCGCGTCCCGGTCGTCGGGCCGAAGGACGAACTGGTCGGCGTGGTGGCGGCAGACGACGTGCTGGGCTTCATCGCGGACGAACTGCGCACGCTGGTGCAGGCCCTCGTGGCCCAACCTGGCCGGGAGCAGCGGGCGAGGCCCTGAGGCCCCGATGGCGCAGCGGCGCACGAGGCCGCACAACGGGCCGCTCGGTGGCGCGCGATCGCGGGGCGCAGGCGAGCGGCCGCAACCGAGCGCGCCGGTCTACAACGCCGACATCGCGCGCGTCTTCGACGAGATCGCCGACCTGCTGGAGCTGCAGCGGGCCAACCCGTTTCGGGTGCGCGCGTACCGGCGCGCCGCACAGACGATCGGCGAGCTCGACCGCAGCCTGAGCACCCTGGTCGCGCGCGGCGACGACCTCGATGCCTTGCCCGGCATCGGCACCGACCTGGCCGGGCGAATCGTCGAGATCGTGCGCACCGGACGCTGCGCACTGCTGGAGCAGCTGCGCGCCGAGGTGTCGCCTCGCCTGGCATCGCTGATGAAGCTGCCGCACCTCGGACCGCAGCGGGTGCGCACGCTGCATGACGAGCTCGGCATCGAGACGGTCCAGCAGCTGCACGCGGCCGCCGAGGCCGGACAGGTGCACGGCGTGCGCGGCTTCGGTCCGCGCCTGGAGCAGGAGATCCTCGAGGCCACGCGGCCGCACCCCGAGCACGCCGCGCGGGTCCGCCTGCCGGTGGCGGACGAGGTCGCGCACTCGCTGCTCGCCCGCTTGCGAGCGTTGCCTGGCGTGGAGCGCGCCGAGGCCGCGGGCAGCCTGCGCCGGCGGCGCGACAGCATCGGCGACCTCGATCTGCTCGCGCAGTCGTCGGCCGGGGCCGAGGTGATCCGGGCCTTCGTGCGCTTCGGCGGTGTCGACAAGGTCCTTGCGGCCGGCGACACGCGCGCCAGCGTCGTGCTCTCCAACGGCCTGCAGGTGGACTTGCGCGTCGTCGACCGCGCGAGCTTCGGGGCGGCGTGGTTGTACTTCACCGGATCCAAGGCCCACAACATCGCGCTGCGCCGCCTTGCCCAGGAGCGCGGGCTCAAGCTCAACGAGTACGGCCTGTTCCGCGGCGACGCGCCGGTGGCGGGACGCGACGAGGCCTCGGTCTATGCGGCGCTCGGGCTCGAGCCCATCGCGCCGGAGCTGCGCGAGGACCGCGGCGAGATCGAGGTGTCGCGCAGCGGCCAGCTGCCGCGCCTGATCGAGCTGAGTGACCTGCGCGGCGACCTGCATGCCCACACCCGCGACAGCGACGGCCGCGACGACCTGGAGGCACTGGTGGCCGCGGCGCGCGCCCACGGGCTGGAGTACCTGGCGGTCACCGACCACTCGCCTCGGCTGCCGATCACCCACGGTCTCGACGCGAGGCGCCTGGCCCAGCAGATCGAGCGCATCGACCGGGCCAACGAGCGCCTGCGCGGCTTCAAGGTGCTCAAGGGCATCGAGGTCGACATCCTCGAGGATGGGCGACTGGACCTGCCCGATGCCGTGCTCGCGCGTCTCGACCTGGTGGTCGGCGCGGTGCACCAGCACTTCGATCTCTCGAGCGAGCGCCAGACCGCACGCCTGCTCAAGGCGATGGACCATCCGCACTTCTCGGTGCTGGCGCACCCCACCGGCCGCCTGATCGAGGAGCGCGCGGGGTGCGTCTTCGATTGGCCGCGCGTGGTGCGCCACGCGCGCGAGCGCGGCTGCTTTCTCGAGCTGAATGCGCACCCGTCGCGGCTGGACCTCGATGACGTCGCGTGTCGGCTGGCACGCGACGAAGGCGTGCCGGTGTGCATCAGCTCCGACGCCCACAGTGCGCTCGATCTGGGCAACCTGCGCTACGGCGTCGATCAGGCGCGTCGCGGCTGGCTTCGCCGCGGCGACGTGCTGAACACGCGCGACTGGCACACGCTGCGGCCGCTGCTGGCGCGCACGATGTGAGGCACGGGGCTGCTCGGCGTGTACCCGCCTGCGCCGCCGCGGCGGGCGGCGTTGACGCAGCGCAAGCACCGGCGCCGCGCGAGCGTGTCAGATGCCGGGCATCGTGCATCCAGGAGTGACCATGTTCGAACGCAAGCTGACCGCCGGCGATGTCTGCAGCCGCATCGTCTCGGTGGCCTATCCCGAGCTGTCGGTGGACGAGGCGGCCCGAGCGATGCGCGACCAGCACGTCGGCAGCCTGGTGATCGTCGAGGAGCACGGCGCCGAGCTGCGCGAGGTGGTCGGCATCCTGACCGACCGCGACATCGTGACCGCCGTGGTCGCCGCGCAGAAGGATGCGCTGGCGCTGCGCGTGGGCGACGTGATGAGCCGCGACGTGGTCACGGCACGCGACACCGACACCGTGCTCGAGCTGCTGGCCGCGATGCAGCGCAAGGGTGTGCGCCGCGTGCCGATCGTCGGCGAGGACCGGCGGCTGGTCGGCGTGGCGAGCATCGACGACGTGTTCGCGGTGCTCGCCGAGGCCATGGGCGCACTCGCCGGTACGGTCGCGGCGGCACGGCGCCATGAACAGACGAGCCCGGGTGCGGTGCTCGGCAAGCCCTGACACGCCGAAGGCACGCGCGGTCAGAGCGCGTCGCGCATCGCCGCGTCGACCTCGACCGCCAGTGCGCGCACGCCGTCGGAGATCTCCACCGGGTACGCCGGCAGCGCGGGTTCCAGTGCGCACAGCGGCGCCGGCAGGCGCGCCAGCTCGGCCGCGTGGTGCTCGCGTGCCTGCGCCAGCGTAGGCGCGCCGGGCAGGCGCCGTCCGGCGCGCATGCACGGCAGCAGCAGCGGCTCGCCCGGCGCATGCTCGCCGGCCAGGTGCACGCGGTCGACCGCCAGGCGGCCCGAC
>DATJYZ010000280.1:0-3547 GCA_035499355.1 Burkholderiaceae bacterium
CCCGAAATGCCACCGCGCCGCCCGGCAGATCGACAGCGCCAGCCTGGTCGATCGTGGTTCCGCTGAAGGTCACACTGGCGCCCTGGCCAACCCGTTCGCCGAGCGAGTGGCCGCCTGCCATGCCGTCGATCCGCAGAGCGCCACCCGCGTTGATCGTCTGCGCCGCACCCGTGGTCGCCGTGACCCGGACCGCGCTGAGCGTCAGGTCCTGCTGTGCATTGGTGCTGCCCGCACCCTGCAGCACGATGTCGCCGGTCGAGCGTAGCTGTGCTTGGTCGAAGCCGAGCGCGATCGCGCCCGGGCCGAGCGTGAGGCCCCCGGTGTGGCCGTAGCGCAGCGGTGGCGATGCCTGCACTGTCAGACTGCCCTGTCCGATCATCTGGGGATCGGGAACGGCGCCGTTGGTGTTGCGGATGACCACATCCTGCGCAGCGAGGTCCGTGCGCGCTGCGACTCCGTCCATCGTCGCGAGGCCCCGAATCGCCGGCGCATCGAGCACGATGCTGTGCAAGACCACCGACGGGGCAGAGCCTGTCGCAGGGCGCTGCGACCAGTTCTGGTCGCCGATGAAGTCGATGCTGGTGTAGCCGTGCAGGCTGAGGTCGTTCGCCGCACGCACGCCGTCGAGCAAGCGGTCGGCGAGCACCGTGGCGTTCGGATCTGGTGCCGCGCCCGCGCCGATCACGATGCGCCGCGCGCCGATGATTGTGGCCGAGGCCGACAGGGTCGCACCCGGATCGATCTGCACCAACCCCGTCGCATCGAGCGCGATCTGGGGCGCGACCAGGGAGCTGCCGGCGCCGATCTTCAGGTCGCCCTTCGTCAGCGTGGTGTCGGTGCGCCGCAGATCGAGAGCATTGGCGCTGACAGCCACCAGCGCACCATCGCTCTGCGTCAGCAATGTGCGTGCACCGAGCGTGCCATGCTCGTTGGCCAACACCTGGGTGCCGTCGGCAATGCGGATGCCGTCACTCGACGCCAGCAGCAGTTCCTCGAGTCGCATCGGTCGTGTTCCGATGTCGACGTCGACCCGCGCCGTGCCGGACGCATCGATGCGCCAGGTCGGGACATCGCTGATGGACGATGCGTCGAGCTGGCGGCGACCGCCGAGCAGCACGCTACCCGCACCGCTGTCCTCCAGCGTCTTGGCGCTCACCCCGAGAGCGCCCGCGGAGACTTTGGCGAGATCGTCGACCAGCGCGACGCGCGGTGCCGACAGGTCCAGCTGGCCGGCTTGGCCGCCCTGCGCGGCAAGGTCCAGCTGCGCCTGCCAAGACGAGCCGGCGTCGCCCGTGACACTCACCTGCACGCGCGCACCGTCGATCGGCAACGCCGGACGCGCGGCACCGAGCGCGGCGGCACCCCGCGCGAGCAATGCGCTGACGTTGGACAGGCGGATGTCGCTCTTGGCCATGAACGTCGCCGCGGGCTCGACCACGAAACGTTCGCCGGGAACACCCACGTTGGTGGAACCTGCGCCGGTCAAGCTGGCGGTCACGACGACGCTGCCGTCATCCTGCGCGATCGGTGCCCGCAGCACCGACTTGCCCTGATCGGCGGCACGGCTGACGAGGTAGGCACCGTGCGGCAGCTCTCCGGCGAGCAGCGCGTAGCGCGCCGGCAGCAACGTGTAGCGACCGGGCGCGAGGCCGGATCCGGGCATCGTGATGACGATCTCCTGCCCGGCCTGCTGCGGACTCAGTTGGCCGCCCGCAAACGACAGCGCGCGGGTGGCCGCGTAGTCCGGCAGCACCGCGTACAGGCCCGGCGTCTCGAAGTAGTCTCGACTGCCGCCGACCCCGGGAAAGAACTCCCACGTCTGCACATCGCCGCCACCGCGCGCGTTGACCGACGCGGTCGGCGACGTGATCAAGGTGACCGCATTCAGGTTGACCCCCACGTTGATCGGCATCGCGGTCACCGGCTGCGGCACCAGCGGCAACTGCCATCCGGACAGATTGACGCTCTGCCCATAGGGCAACGTCGCACCGTCGGCCGATACCGACGTCACGCTGTTGTCGCCGAGCGTCAGACTGCGCGTCGCATTGAGCGTGATGGCCCCGAACGGCTGTCGCAGCACGCCGCCTTGCTCGATGTCGGTGGCGTTCACGGTCAGCGAGCCAAACGCCGACAACGGCGGACGCTGCGGCATGCCGCCCGGCACCCCGCGAACGAGCAGGCGGCTGCCCGGATCTTGATCGTCCACGGCGGGCATGCCGTTCAAGGTGAACTGCGTCGCCGTGGTGGCGTAGCTCTGGGCAGCTTTGATCGTCAGGTCGCCCGCGAAGTTGAGTTGGCCGGGCAGCGACTCCACGAAATTGAAATTCGGCTCCAGCGCCGAGAATCGGACCTCGCCGATCGCCGACTCGCTCGCATCGAGTTGCACCGATGAAAAGCCGCGTAGACCTGTCTTGCCGACCACATCGATGGTGGCAGCGACAATCCGCAGGCTGGTGTCGTGCTGCGGCGAGGTGTCCGGCGCCGCGCTGCTGTCGGCCGGAGCGGCCGCCTGGCCGCGGTTCAGGCTGGCGTCGCCAATCTGCGCGTAGGTGCTGCGCAGCGACACCTGCGTACCCGGCAGTGCCTCGATTGCCGGCGCGTTGAGCTGCACGCCCAACGGCTTGTTCAAGTCCAGGCTGGTGTCAAAGCGCACCACGTCGCCAGCAGCCAGGCCGAGTGCGTCGAATCCCGCGTCGCGCAGCATGGACGTGCGCACGTAACCGATGCCGTTGCCCAGGCTCTGCGCCAGATCAGCGCCGCGCACCGCACCTCGTCCGGCGATCAGGTTGTCGTAGTCGCCGATGGCGACCGTGCGCGGTCCGGTCGGATAGGGCCGGCTGACGCCATCGGTGGATCCCACGCCTCCCGCACCCACCGAGAGGTTGAGGCGGCCGCCGTCGGCCAGCGCATGACCAGCGGCATCCTTGGGTGCGGCGGCGGAGACCTTGCCATCGAGAGCAAAGCCCTCCGGGGTCGAGACGGTCAACACACCCGCGGGTTTGGCGATCTGCACCGCGCCCGGCAGGCCGGGGAGGTTCAGGTTGGCGGACGTGCCGTCGAGCGCCATCACGGAGCCCGATTCGGCCACGACGTAACCGCGCTGCGCAGCCAATGTGATCGAGCCGCCGCCCAATACCGTGCCGGTCACGCGTTCACCCGGCGGGGTGACACCGGTCGTGGGGTTTCTGAACTCGACGAAGGTCGCGCGCGTGCCGTCGCGACGGAGCTGTGCGGCCCCGGAGACCGACAGCCGGGCGCCGGTGCCGAGCCAGATCGCCTGGTCCGGCAGGAAGCCGTCCGGATCGAGGTCGACGCTGATGGCCCCGCGGTTGCCGGTGATGCCCAACGTGATCGCTCCGCCGGGGGCGCTCAGGCTCGCGGTCTGACCGTCGGTGCCGCCGGCGTGACCGATCTCGACGTCGCGCGTCGCCTTGAGCGACAGGTTCGCCCCGGGGTCGAGCTCGATCGCCACGCCGCGCTCGACCACCACGCTGCCGCCGCCGAACAACAGAGGTCGCGTTGCCGCCAGTGACACGCTGACGGGCTG
>DATJYZ010000281.1:0-11302 GCA_035499355.1 Burkholderiaceae bacterium
GCGAGCTCTGGCGCGTCGTCGAACGGCCGGCGCAGCGCCGCGAGCAGTTGCTCGAACGGTTCGAGGTTGTCATCGTTGGAGGCCGCGGCGAGTGCCTCCTCGACGCGGTGGTTGCGCGGGATGACGTGCGGGCTCGTGCGCCGCATCTGCGCGGCGCGTGCCGCCGCACCGATACCGCCGGCGGCATCGTCGCGCGCGCAGCGCGAACGCCAGCGTGCGAGCCAGGCATCGAGGGCCACCGGGTCGGTGAACAAGGCGCGCAGCGCGGCGTCCGGTCCGCCTGCGGCGTCCGCGAGCCGGCGCCAGGCCAGCGTGAAATCGACGCGCTGCGCGTGCAGCAGCGCAAGCCAGTCGTCTGCGAGCGCGGCATCATCCTTGTCGTCGGCCGTCGTCGCGACAGCGATGCCGAGCTTGGCGCGCTGACCACGCCGCAGCGCCGCGTCGTACAGGCCGGGGAACGCGTCGATCACCGCCATCACCTGTGCCACCGCGCGCCGGATGGCCGCCTCCTCATCGGGCTGCGCCAGCAGCGGCAGCAGCGCCTCGGCCAGGCGCGCCAGGTTCCAGCGCGCGATGCGCGGCTGGTTGCCGTAGGCGTAGCGGCCGCCGTGGTCGATGCTGCTGAACACCGCCGCCGGGTCGTAGGCTTCGATGAAGGCGCACGGTCCGTAGTCGATCGTTTCGCCCGAGATCGCCATGTTGTCGGTGTTCATCACGCCGTGGATGAAACCCACGTTCATCCACGACGCGATCAGCGCGGCCTGGCGCTCGGCGACCGCGCGCAACAACCCGAGGTAGCGCTCGGGCGCGCCGGCCAGCGCCGGATCGTGACGCGCGATCGTGTACTCGGCGAGCTGGCGCAGCTGCTCGACCTGACCGTGTGCCGCGAAGAACTGGAAGGTGCCGACCCGCAGATGGCTCGACGCCACACGCGTCAGCACGGCGCCGGGCAGCACCGTCTCGCGGTAGACCGGCTCGCCGGTCGCAACGACGGCCAGCGCGCGCGTGGTCGGGATGCCGAGCGCGCGCATCGCTTCGCCGATCAGCACCTCGCGCAGCATCGGGCCGACGGCGGCCTTGCCGTCGCCGCCGCGCGAGAACGGCGTGCGGCCCGAACCCTTGAACGCGATGTCGCGGCGGCGCCCCGTGCGGTCCACCACCTCGCCGAGCAGCAGCGCGCGGCCGTCGCCGAGCTGCGGCGAGAAGCCGCCGAACTGGTGGCCGGCGTAGACCTGCGCGATCGGCTCGGCGTCGTCGGGCAGCGCATTGCCGGAAAACAGCGCCGCGCCCTCGGCACCGTGCAGCGCTGCGGCGTCGAGCCCCAGTTCGTTGGCGAGCGCGTCATTGAAGAACAGCAGCCGTGGCGCCGGCACCGCGACCGGCTTCCACGACACGTACGAGCCCGGCAGGTCGCGGGCATAGGTGTTGTCGAAGCCGAACGGGGTCATGGGGTGGCCGGTGTGCGGTTCCGCCAGTGTGCCTGGATCGGCTGGCCCCCGTTGCGCAGCGGGTTGTGTCGCCGCCGTGAGAAGCAACGCTTGCATGGCTGCTGTCGCGCCGGCTGCGCCGCCCCAGGGTTTCCACATTGACAGCCGGCCCGCGCTCCGCCCATAGTTAACCACCCAGTTAACTCCATTCCATCGAGGACGACACGCCATGCACGCACGCACCTTCCTGAAGTCCCTGCTGGCCGCCGCGGCCGGTCTGGCGCTGGCCGGCGTGGCCCAGGCGCAGAACTGGAAGCCGACGCGGCCGATCAACCTGATCGTGCCGTGGGCCGCCGGCGGCTCGACCGACCAGGTGACGCGCGTCTGCGCGGCCGAGCTCGAGAAGGCGCTCGGCCAGACCATCGTGGTCGTCAACCAGCCCGGCGCGTCGGGCTCGATCGGCAGCAAGAGCGCGTGGGACGCGCCGCGCGACGGCTACACCTGGACCGCCGGCGCCGCGCAGGACCTCGGCACCTACGAGACGCTGGGCACGCTGAATGCACGCATCACCGACTGGCACCTGTTCCTCAACGTCGCCAACATCCAGGTGATCGGGGTCAATCCGCGCACCCCGTACAACAGTGCGAAGGACCTGCTCGACGCGATGAAGTCCAAGCCGGGCCAGATCAGCGTGGCCACCGCCGGCGTCACCTCTGCCGGTCACAACGCGATGGAGCTGATCAGCAAGGCCACCGGCGTCAAGTACCGCCACGTCACCTACGACGGCGGCAACCCCGCGGTGGTGGCCACGGTGGCTGGCGAGACCGAGGTGACGACACAGCTCGCGGTGGAGCAGGCCGACATGATCCGCGGCAAGCGCCTCAGGCCACTGGCGACGGTGAGCGACAAGGCGCTCGAGCTCGAGGGCTACGGCACGATCCCGCCGCTGGCCGACACACTGCCGGGCTTCACCGCGCCGGCCAACTACTTCGGCATCTTCGTGCCCAAGGGCGTGCCCGACGAGGTGATCAAGACACTCGAGAAGATCTGGGCCGAGCAGATCGTCAAGAGCGACGCGCTCAAGAAGTACGCCGCCAGCCGCGGCGCCCTCTTCGCGCCGCAGTTCGGCGAGGCGGCGCAGAAGGCGGTGTTCCCGGCGGTGCAGGCCAATGCGTGGCTGCTGTTCGATGGCGGCAAGGCGAAGATCTCGCCCGACACCGTCGGCATCCCGAAACCCTGAAATGACCCACCCCCGATGCGGCCTGGCGGCCGCCTCCCCCTCGAGGGGGCAACGCCAGCGGACCGGCAAAGCGCTTGCGCTTCGGCGAAGGCTCATATCGCGCCAGCGATGTGATGCCGCGGCCAAAGCCGGATCCGCGGCGTTCGCTGGGGGATGCGACGCCGGAGCGTCGCAATCAAGGTCAGTCAGCAACCTCTGACACGTCGACACCCATGCCGACGGATCCGTCGCTGCGCGCCGAGGCGCCGATCAGCCCGCGCTCGGACCTGGCCGGCAGCCTCGGCTGGATCGCGTTCGGCGTCGCCGTGCTGATCGGCTCGGTCACGATGGACCGGCTCGAGGAGCAGCACATCAATCCGTACACCGCGCCCGGCCTGCTGCCCGGCCTGCTCGGCGCGATGATGATCCTGCTCGGCAGCGTGCTCGCGTTGCGCAGCCTGGGCCGCGGCGCGCTGCGGTTCACGGTGGCGCCGACCAGCGCCGACCAGCGCGAGGAATGGCGCCGCGTCGGCATCGTGCTCGGGCTGTGCGCCACCTACTGCGTGGTGCTGATCGGCCACGGCCTGCCGTTCTGGCTGGCCTCGGCGGTCTACGTCACCGGCTCGATCCTGATCCTGCAGCGCATCAGCCGCGACGCGCAGACCCGACTCATGTCGCTGCGCACGGTGGTCAAGGCGCTGGTCATCGGGCTGAGCGCGGCCGTCATCACCCACCTGGTGTTCCAGGACCTGTTCCTGGTGCGCCTGCCCTAGCGGCGGATTCGACGGGACACACGATGTTCGAGGGACTCGCCGATCTCGGCCGCGCCTATGCGAGCTTCCTGAATCCGGCCACGCTGGCCTATGGGCTCGGTGGCGCGTTCGTCGGCATCGTGATGGGCATCCTGCCCGGGCTCTCGGCGACGCTGGCGATCGCGCTGTTGACCACGCTGACGATCAAGCTGCAGGCCAACGACGCGATCCTGGTGCTGATCTGCTCGTACGTCGGTGCGCTGTACGGCGGCTCGCGCACCGCGATCCTGCTCAACATCCCGGGCACCGCGGCCAACGCCGCATCGTGCGCCGACGGCTACGCGCTGGCACAGAAGGGGCAGGCCGGTCGCGCCATCGGCATCGCGACCTCGGGTGCCTTCGTCAGCACGCTGTTCGGGGTGCTGTGCCTGGCCACCTTCACGCCGGTGCTGGCCGAAGTGGCGCTGTCGTTCGGCGCCTTCGAGTTCTTCTGGCTCGCGCTGTTCGGCGTCACCATGTCGGGCAGCATCGTCGGCCACGACCCGTTGAAGGGTTGGCTGATGGGCATGCTCGGCCTGTTCCTGGCGCAGGTCGGGCAGGACGGCCTCTATGCCCACGACCGCTTCACGTTCGGCTGGGACGAGCTGTCCGGCGGCTTCGCGCTGATCCCGGCGCTGGTCGGCGCGTTCGGCCTCGCCGAGGTGCTGACCACGCTGGCCAACCCGATCGAACGCACGATCGTCGAGCTGCGCGACTCGGTGCTGCCGCGCTTTCGCGAGATCGTGCAGTACTGGCGCACCGTGCTGCGCTCGGGCGTGATCGGCGTCTTCACCGGCCTCTTGCCCGGCGTCGGCGAGGACGCCGGCGCGTGGATGTCGTACGCCGCCGCCAAGGCGGTGAGCAAGGAGCGCGAGCAGTTCGGCAAGGGCTCGATCGACGGCCTGATGGCCGCCGAGACCGGCGACATGGCGTCGATCCCCGGCCACATCATTCCGTGCCTGGCGCTCGGCATCCCCGGCTCGGCGCCGTCAGCGGTGCTGATGGCGGCGATGATCATCCACGGCATCCAGCCCGGGCCGATGCTGATGATCCAGCACCCGCACTTCATCTACGAGGTGGTGGCGATGACGACGCTGGCGTCGATCACCATCCTGCTGTTCGGCCTGTTCGGCGTGCGGCCGCTGCTGCACATCCTGCGCGTGCGGCGCGCGGTGCTGATGCCGATCGTGTTCATGTTGTGCGTGGTCGGCGCGTTCGCCACCGCCTCGCGGCTGTTCGACGTCTACGCGATGCTGGCGATCGGCATCGCCGCCTTCTTCCTGCGCCGCCACGGCTACGAAATGGCGCCGCTGGTGCTGGGGCTGGTGCTCGGACCGCTGCTCGACAAGAGCCTGCGCCGCGGGCTCGTGCTCTCCGACGGCAGCCTGGCGCCGTTCTTCACGCGGCCGATCTGCATGGCGTTCGCCGCAGTCACGCTGTTCACGATCCTGCTGTACGTGCCGGCGTTCCGCGCGGCGGTGCAGCGCGCGCGCGACGCGGCGGCCGACGGCCTGCGCGCGCTGTTCGCGCGCCGCGGCTAGCCGCATCGATCGATGAAGTTCGCGCTCTGCAACGAGGTGCTGCAGCCGCTGCCGTTCGCGCGCCAGTGCGAGCTCGCGGCACAGCTCGGCTACGACGGCCTCGAGGTGGCACCGTTCACGCTGGCCGACGATCCGACCACCATCACCGACGTGCAGGCGCGCGAGTTCCGCCGCGTGGCCGAAGGCGCCGGCATCGCGATCAGCGGGCTGCACTGGCTGCTGGTGGCGCCCGGCGGGTTGTCGATCACCAGCGCCGACGCCGGCGTGCGGGCGCGCACCGCGGCCGTGATGGAGCGGCTGGTCGAGCTGTGCGCGCAGCTCGGCGGCCGCTACCTGGTGCACGGCTCGCCGAAGCAGCGCGCGGTGCCGGCCGGCGAGTCGATCGCGGTCGCGCGCTCGCGCGCGGTCGAGTGCTTCGCCCGCGCCGCGCGGCGCGCCGAAGCGTGCGGCCTCACCTACTGCATCGAGCCCCTCGCACCGCGCGAGACCGACTTCGTCAACACGGTGGAGGAAGCGGCCGCGCTGGTCGACGCCATCGGCTCGCCGGCGCTGAAGACGATGATCGACTGCAGCGCCGCCGGCCTCGCCGAAAGCCTGCCGGTCGATGCACTGATGAACCGCTGGATCCCCAGCGGCCGCATCGCGCACGTGCAGGTCAACGACCCGAACCGGCGCGGCCCCGGCCAGGGCGCGCTGGCGTTCGCGCCGATCGTCGCCGCGCTGCTGCGGCTGCAGGCCGCGGGCCACTACCGCGGCATCGTCGCCGTCGAGCCGTTCGACTACGTGCCCGACGGCCCCGGCGCGGCGGCGCGCGCGATCGGCTATCTGCGCGGCCTCGTCGAAGCCCTCGGAGCAGCGACGTGAGCCGCCGCCGCGCCGCCCCAAGGCGGCTCGCTCCCCCTCGGGCGGACGCGAGCGCGGCGAGCCAGGGGGCACCATGACCGACGCACCGCGCTTCGTCGTGCGCGAGATCGCGCTGCACGAGCGGCCGGTGACGCTGCGGCTGCCGTTTCGCTTCGGCGTCGTCACGCTGACCGAATGCCCGCAGGCGTTCGTGCGCGCGCGCATCGAGACCGCCGATGGCCGCTCGTCCTGGGGCGGCGCTGCCGAGCTGATGGCGCCGAAGTGGTTCGACAAGAACCTGGCTCTCAGCAACGACGACAACTTCGAGCAGCTGCGCGACGTGCTGCGACTCGCCCGCGCGGCCTACCAGGGCGACTCGAGCGCCGATACGGCGTTCGGCCACTTCGCGCGCCACCACGACGCGCACCAGGCCGCCTGCGCGGCGCGAGGCTACAACCCGCTGCTGGCCAGCTACGGCCCGGCGCTGGTCGACCGCGCGCTGCTCGATGCGCTGTGCCGTGCGCTCGGCGTCTCGTTCTACGCCGCGATGCGCGGCAACCTCGTCGGCATCGGCTCGCAGCACGCGCAGTTCGCCGGCTTCGGGTGGAATGCGTTTCTCGCAACGCTCAAGCCCACGGGCTCGATCGCTGCGCGCCACACCGTCGGGCTGGTCGACGCGATCACCGCCGCCGACCTGACGCAGCCGGTGCACGACGGCCTGCCCGAGACGCTGGAGCAGGTGGTCGAGCGCTACCGGCATCGCCACTTCAAGCTCAAGGTCGGCGGCCGCATCGACGACGACGTGGCTCGCCTTGCCCGCATCGCCGCGGTGCTCGACCGCAGCGACGCCGACTACCTGGCCACGCTCGACGGCAACGAGCAGTACGACGGCGCCGACGGCGTGGTCGCGCTGCTCGAGCGCATCCGCGCCAAGCCGGCGCTGGCGCGGCTGTGGCGCTCGATCGCCTTCGTCGAGCAGCCGATCGCCCGCAAGACGGCACTCGACATCGACGTGCGCGCGATCGCCGCGCTCAAGCCGGTGATCATCGACGAGTCCGACGGCGAGCTCGACGCATTCGTGCGTGCCCGTGCGCGCGGCTACACCGGCATCTCGAGCAAGACCTGCAAGGGCATCTACCGCTCGCTGCTCAACGCGGCGCGCTGCGTGGCGTGGAACGCCGAAGCGGGCGCACCGCGCTACTTCATGTCCGGCGAGGACCTCACCACCCAAGCCGGCCTCGCCGTGCAGCAGGACCTCGCCCTGGTGAACCTGCTCGGCATCACCCACGTCGAGCGCAACGGGCACCACTACGTCGACGGCATGGCGGCGCTGCCGCCCAGCGAGCAGCGGGCGTTCCTCGATGCCCACCCCGACCTCTACGAGCACAGCCACGGCGCCACGCGGCTGCGCATCCGCGACGGTCGGCTGACGATCGGCTCGTTGGCGTGCCCGGGGTTCGCGAGCGCGGCGCAGCCGGCGTGGTCCGATCTGCCACCGCTGGCGGCGCGCGGGGTTGCGCGGTGAGTGGCGCGCGCGCTCCAGGCCTGGCGCGGCTGGGCACCTACCGCACCGATCGCTCGTACGAGTGGAACTACGCGCACGGCCCGCAATGGCGAGGCGCGCTGCCGCTGGTGCCCGCCACGCCGCGCAAGGACTTCTTCGGCGTCGCGGTGGCGTCGCGCATCGGCATCTCGGCCGGGCTGCTGCTGAACGCGCACTGGATCGGCTTCTACGCGCGCTGCGGCTTCGACATCCTCACCTACAAGACGGTGCGCAGCCGGCGCCGGGCGTGCCAGCCGATGCCTAACTGGCTGTTCGTCGACCCGCACGACGCCGCGCACGTCGCCGAGGCCGGGCGCGCCGTGCATGCGCACACGCGGCCGGCGGGCGGCGAGCCTGCGCAGTGGACCAGCACCGTCTCGTACGGCATGCCGTCGCGCGACCCCGCGGTGTGGATGGCCGACGCGGCGCACGCACGCTCGCTGCTCGGCCCTGGCCAGGCGCTGGTGGTGTCGGTGGTGGCGAGCCCCGACGCCAGCTGGAACCGCGACGACATGGTGCGCGACTTCGGCTCGTTGGCGGCGATGGCGCGCGAGGCCGGCGCGCACGCCGTCGAGGCCAACCTGTCGTGCCCCAACGTGCGCTCGGCCGAAGGCGACCTGTTTCTCGACGCCGCGATGTCGGGCCGCATCGCGGCGGCGCTGCGTGCCGGTGCCGGCGCGCTGCCGGTGCTGCTGAAGATCGGCCACGTGCCCGACGACGACCGCCTGCGCGCGCTGCTGCGCGCGGTGGCCGGCCAGGCCGATGGCCTGGTGGTGGTCAACGGCGTGTCGCGCCCGGTGCTCTCGGCCGGCGGCGACCCCGCCTTCGGCAACGGGCGGCGACAGGCGGGCATACTCGGTCGCGGCATCCACGCGATCGGGGTCGCCGACGTGGCGCGCGCGCTGGCGCTGATCCACCGCGAACGGCTCGATCTGCAGGTGGCCGGTGTCGGCGGCATCGCCGGCGCCGCCGACGCGGCGGCCTACTTCGAGGCCGGCGCCTGCGCCGTGCTGCTCGGCTCGGCGCCGATGTACGACCCGACGCTCGCGGCGCGGCTGAAGGCGCTGCACCCCGAGTGGTGAACCTCTCCGACGACAGGACCCGACCGCATGACCACGCAACGACTCGGCATCATCATGAACGGCGTCACCGGGCGCATGGGCATGAACCAGCACCTGATCCGCTCGATCAAGGCGATCCGCGAGCAAGGCGGCGTGACGCTCGCCAACGGCGACCGCGTGATGCCTGACCCGATCCTGATCGGCCGCAACGCCGAGAAGATCGAGGCACTCGCCAAGGCACACGGCGTCGCGCGCTGGAGCACCGACCTCGCCAAGGCGCTGGCCAACCGCGACGACACCGTGTTCTTCGACGCTGCCACCACGCAGATGCGCCCCGCGCTGCTGACGCAGGCGATCGAAGCCGGCAAGCACATCTACTGCGAGAAGCCGGTGTCGACCAACCTCGCCGACGCGCTGGCGCTGGTGCGCAAGGCGCAGACCAAGGGCATCAAGCACGGCGTGGTGCAGGACAAGCTGTTCCTGCCCGGCCTGATGAAACTGAAGATGCTGGTCGACTCGGGCTTCTTCGGCCGCCTGCTGTCGGTGCGCGGCGAGTTCGGCTACTGGGTATTCGAAGGCGACCTGCAACCCGCGCAGCGGCCGTCGTGGAACTACCGCGCCGAAGATGGCGGCGGCATCATCCTCGACATGCTGTGCCACTGGCGCTACGTGCTCGACAACCTGTTCGGCGAGGTGCAATCGGTGTCGTGCCTCGGCACCACGCACATCCCCGAGCGCATCGACGAACTGGGCCGCCGCTACGAGGCCACCGCCGACGACGCGGCGTACGCCACCTTCGAGTTGCGCGCGCCAGCCGGCGAGCGCGTGATCGCGCAGGTCAACAGCTCGTGGGTCACGCGCGTACGCCGCGACGACCTCGTCACCTTCCACGTCGACGGCACGCACGGCTCGGCGGTGGCCGGGCTGCACGACTGCCGCACGCAGTCGCGCGTCAACACGCCCAAGCCGGTGTGGAACCCCGACGTCAGGCAGCCGTTGAACTTCTTCGAGCACTGGCAGCCGGTGCCCGAGTACACCGTGTTCGACAACGGCTTCAAGGTGCAGTGGGAAGCCTTCATCCGCCACGTCGTGGAGGACGCGCCCTTCAAGTGGAACCTGCTCGAAGGCGCCAAGGGCGTGCAGCTGGTGGAGTGCGCACTGCGCAGCTGGAAGGAGCGGCGCTGGGTGGATGTGCCGGCGTTGGTGGCTTGAGTTGTCTGTTGCTGTGAATTTCATTGAAGCAATTGCGCGGCGCGGCGGGCGGTACCCGCTGGGGGCTCCTACTGTGGCGGTCGGCCTTGCAGGCCGACTCCGCTGTGCTTCTCGCAGCGCGCTCGCGCGGCGAAATTCGCTTCACTCCCTGCGGTCGTTACGCTCGGACAATCGCCGCGAGTCAGAGGTGGAAGCACGCGCTGCGCGCGTGCCGAGCGCGCCGCTGCGATGCTCGCCGCCCCACAAGTCGCCCCCACCGGGTACCGCCCACCTCGCTGTAGCGCTGGTGCTGTGCATCGACGCATGCCACCGTGGTGCCGGCAAAGCCGTGGGCGGGTGTGCGCCGGCAGCGACATTGTGCGGCGCTGAGGAGCACAGGGCTCGTGGCCGCGCGCGCGCAGCGCGCGCTTCGTCCTCTGACTCGCCGAGATTGTTCGAGCGTAGCGAACGCAGTGAGCGAAGCGAGTTTCTCGGCGAGCCGCGAGACCGAGCACCGGAAGGGATCCGGAGCGCAGCGCAGGACGCCGCACACGAGCGCCGGCGCATACCCGCCCGCGGCTTTGCCTCGCTCGACACAGAGCATGGAGCCTTCAGATGAACGCCACGGTTCGCCTTCCGACATCAAGCGGCGCGCTTGAAGCGTATCACCTCTCGCCACCGCGAGACTTCCCGAAGCGCCCTGCCCAGCCGTTCAACCGCGTCGCCTTCTCGGCGGCCCATGTGGTGGCCGACCCCGAGGCCGACATCGACCCGTGGCTCGACTGCGCGATCGACTGGGACGCGACGATCGCCTACCGCCACCATCTGTGGCACCTGGGCCTCGGTGTCGCCGAGGCGATGGATACCGCGCAGCGTGGCATGGGGCTCGACTGGCCGACCTCGCTCGAGCTGATCCGCCGCTCGATCGACGCCGCGCGCGATGTGCCCGGCGCGCGGCTCGCCTCCGGCGCCGGCACCGACCATCTCGCGCCCGAGGCCGCACGATCGGTCGACGACGTCGTCCGTGCCTACGAAGAACAGGTGGGCGCGATCGAGAAGCTCGGCGGCCGCATCATCCTGATGGCCAGCCGCGCGCTGGCGCGGGTGGCGCGCTCGAGCGCCGACTACGAGCGCGTGTACGACCGCGTCCTGTCGCAGGTGCGCGCGCCGGTGATCATCCACTGGCTCGGCGACATGTTCGACCCGCAGCTCGCCGGCTACTGGGGCAGCGCCGATGCCGATGCGGCGATGGAGGTGGCGTTGGGCGTCATCAACGCGCACGCGGCCAAGGTCGACGGCGTCAAGATCTCGCTGCTCGACAAGGACAAGGAGATCGCGATGCGCCGGCGCCTCGACAAGCGGGTGAAGATGTACACCGGCGACGACTTCAACTATGCCGAGTTGATCGCCGGCGACGCGCGGGGCTTTTCGCATGCGCTGCTCGGCATTTTCGACGCGATCGCACCCGCCGCGTCCTATGCGTTGTCGCGGCTCGCAGCCGGCGACGAGGCCGGCTTCCACGACGTGCTCGGGCCGACGGTGCCGCTGTCGCGTCATATCTTCAAGGCGCCGACGCGGTTCTACAAGACCGGCGTGGTGTTCATGGCCTATCTCAACGGCCACCAGGATCATTTCACCATGGTCGGCGGCCAGGAAAGCACGCGCTCGACGCTGCATCTGGCCGAA
>DATJYZ010000282.1:0-4379 GCA_035499355.1 Burkholderiaceae bacterium
TCGAGCAGCTTCACGTAGGCGTCAGTCAGCATGTGCGTGTGCACGTCGATCACCGGGGCCATGCGGTCGTCCTCCGTGGTTGCCGGGCGCCGATCTTGGGCCCGCGCAGCAGCGCCGGCCACCGGTTGATTCACCTAGCCACCGCGCAACCGGCTCGCGGCCGAGTCAGCGGGGCGCGAGCGGCGGCGCGCTGGATCTACCGACCGCGCTCGTGCGCACGAACGTCAGCGCATCTTGCCGCGCACCGAGTCCACGACGTCGGGCGGGAAGAAGCCGACGCCGAAGCCCTCCTGGAACGACTTGCGATCCGCCGGCGAGGCGTCCTTCATCGCCTGCGCGATCTCGCTCGAGAGCTGCTCGCGCTCATCGGGGGTCAGGTTGGCCATCTTGTCGTGCGCCTCGCGCAGCTTGGGCAGTACCATGTTCTTCATCAGCGCCGCGCTCGCGCCGAGGCCGGGCGCGGCCGAGGGGCCGGCCAGCGCGATGCAGTCGTGCGCCTCGGATTGCATCGCCGGCGTCATCACGCCGAGCGACGCAAGCTCGTCGAACACCGCCTGCGTCTCGGCGGGCGACAGCGGCTGCGCCATCGCCTGCTGCATCTGCGCCATCGCGCTTTGCATCTGCGCCATCTGCTCGGGCGACATCGCCGGCATGGCGCCCATGCGCCCACCCGACTGCCGTTGCGCCATCGCCATCAGCTGCGACATGTCCATCGTGCGCGGGTCGACGCCCGGCGCGGCATTGGCGATGCCGACGCCGCCGCGTGCGGCGCGCAGCGACGCCGCGTCGCCCATGCCGGGCATGGCGCCCATGGCGCCCATCGGTGGCATGGCCGGCGTCCCTGGCATCGCCGGCATGGCAGCGTTCGGCCGCATCGCGGCGCCCGCGGGCAGGCCGGTGCCGAGGCCGCCGCCCATCATGCCGCCGAGCGTGCGCGTCGGCGAGCCGGCGACCAACGACGCGATCGCCGCGCCCTTGCATCCCGACTGCGCGAGCGAGCCGATCAGCTGCGACTTCACGCCGTCGATCAGCATGTTCTGGATGATCTGCTTGCCGAGGCCGGCGACCAGCGGCAGCACGCCGAGCGCCGGCGCGCTGGCGATCACTACGCACACCGCGACGGTCGTCGCCGCCATCGTCCGCCCGCCGACCCGCTGTGGCATCGCGCACCTCCGCACTGCAGCGCGAACGATTCTGCGCCGCGCGCGCAACGGCCACAATGCGCCCGGAGGAGGCATCCCACGAACCGATGGAATCGCTGAACCTGTTGGCCCAGGCACCGTTGCTGCAGTGGTGCGGGGTCGCGCTGGTGGCGTTCGTCGCCGCGGTGCTCGGTGGTCTGGCCGGCTACGGCACCGGGTTGATCCTGCCGATCGCGTTGGCGCCGGTGATCGGCGTGGCCAACATCATTCCGGTGATGGCGGTGGCGATGATGATCAACAACGCCAGCCGCGTGCTGGCGTTCCGCCGCGACATCGAGTGGCCGCACGTGCGCCGCATGCTGTGGCTCGGCTTGCCGACGTGCCTGCTCGGCGCCTGGGGCTACACGCGGCTCGACGCGCGCTGGGTCGCGCTGCTGCTCGGCGTCTTCCTGCTGGCCAGCATTCCGCTGCGCCGCGTGCTGCTGCGGGCCAACCTGCGCCTGGGCACCGGCGGCGAGGTGGTGGCCGGTGGCGTGTTCGGCGTCATCGAGGGCGGCATGACCGGCACCGGCGTGATCCTGATCTCGATGCTGATGGCCGCCGGCGTGCAGGGTGCCGCGCTGATCGCCACCGACGCGGTGATCTCCACCGTGTTGAGCCTGGCCAAGGTGCTGCTGTTCGGCGGCGTGGCGCGGCTCGATGCGGCGCTCGGCGTCACCGGCGCGCTGGTGGGGCTGTGCGCGGCGCCCGGGGCGTTCGTCGCACGCGCGATCCTGCGGCGCTTGCCGCAGCGCTTGCACCTGCGCATCATGGAGGTGGTGGTGGTGTGCGGCGGGCTGGGCTTTCTCTGGCGCGCGTGGCGCTGAGTGCGTGCCGCAGCGAACGACCGCGCCGCGGAGTCATGATGAATCGACGCAGTCTGTTGCTGGCCGTGCCGGTGCTCGCGAGCGCCTCGCTGCGCGCGGCCGACGGCGTGTCGGCCGGCGATGCCCAGGCGGTGCGCACCTTGATCGAGGGCCAACTCGCGGCGTTCGCGCGTGACGACGCGGTGCAGGCATTCGCGTTCGCGGCGCCGGCGATCCAGGCCATGTTCGGCACCGCCGAGCGCTTTCTCGCGATGGTGCGGCAGTCGTATCCGGTGGTGTACCGGCCGGCTTCGGTGAGCTTTCTGCTGCCCGAATGGATCGACGGCAAGCTGATCCAGCGGGTGCAGATGAGCGACACCGCTGGCGCCCCATGGCTGGTGGTGTACGAGGTCGAGCGCCAGATCGATCGCTCGTGGCGCATCGCCGGCTGCGTGGCGGCACGCGGGGCCGGCCGCTCGACCTGAACACCACCAACTACGGCGTGGCCGCTGCGGCCGGCAGGCTGCGCAGCACGCGCACCGGCGAGCCGCTGATCACCAGCGCCTGGATCGCGAAGCCGGCGGCCGCCAGCACGATGCACGCGGCCTCGCCCCACAGGCTGCCGACCAGCGCGCCGAGCGCGCCGCCGAGCGGGCGCGCGCCGGCGTTGACGGTGAGAAAGATCGCCGACACCTGGCCGAGCACGCGCGTCGGCACCAGCGTCTGGCGCAACGTGGTGGTGGTCACCACCCACACCAGCGGACCGGCGCCGAACAGCACGAACGACAGCGCCGCCAGCCAGCCGTATGGCCACACCAGCGTGGCCGCCATCACCAGCGCCGCGAGCACCGACATCCACGGCCCCAGCAGCACCGCGGCGCCGAACGGCAGCGTGCGCATCACGCGCATCGCCAGCCCGGCGCCGATCAGCATGCCGGCGCCGTAGCAGCCGAGCGTGAAGCCGACCGCGTCGGCGCTCAGGCCCAGCGTGCGCATCGCGTGCGGCACGTAAGCGGCCTGCAGCACCAGCCACGACAGGTTCCACCCCACCGCCGTCCACATCACCGGCCGCAGCAGCCGATCGCGCCACACCAGGCCGGCGCCGTGGCGCAGCTCGTCGAGCACGTGGCGCGTCGGGCCCGCGCTGCGCGCCACCGCCGGCAAGCGCAGCAACAACAGCAGTGCCAGCGTCGAGAGCACGGTGGCGCAGGCGAACGCCGTGCCGGCGCCGGCCCACGCGACGAGCGACCCGGCCAGCGCGGGCCCCGCCGCGAAGGCTGCGCTGCGCGCCAGCTCGAGCCGCGCGTTGGCGCGCGCCAGTTGCGGCTGCGGCACCAGCGAGGGGATCAGCGCCGGCGCGGCGACCGTGAAGCCGACGGTGCCGGCCGCGCCGATGAAGCCGAGCACGGCCAGCGCCGCCAGCGTCATCGCGCCGCCGCCGACCACCAGCCACAACGCGAGCAGCGACAACACGCGCACGCCCTCGGCCAGCACCATCAGGCGCGAGCGCGACCAGCGATCGGCCAGCACACCCATCGGGATCGACAGCAGCAGGAACGGCAGCGTCTGCACGGTGGTCAGCAGCCCGATCGCGCCCGGGCCCGCCTGCAGCAACATCACCGCGACGATCGGCACCGCGGCCAGGCTGATCTGCTCGGCCGACTGTGCGGCCAGGTTGCACCACGACAGCGTGGCCAGTGCGTGACGGCTTGGTGATGAGGTCATGCGCGCATCATCGTTGCGCGCGGCCAAGTCCACTGGCCGGATTCGGACCTCTGTTTGCGCGGTGGATCTGCCGCCGGCTGGCGCCGTCACGCGCTTCTTGCCGGTTCCCTTCGGCGAAACAGCGATGACGCGGTGCTGAGCCCGGCGATCTCGCGCGCCGTCTCGAGCAGCGCGCCACTGAGGCGCTTCATGCGCACCTCGTCGAGGCGCACCGATGGGCCAGCGATGGTCACCACGCCAATGGCGACGCCGCGCACGAGGACGGGCGCTGCCATCGCCGACATCGCCGGTGCGAACACCTCGCTGATGGTCGCGTAGCCGCGCTTGCGCGCTGCGTGCACGAAGGCGAGCAACGCCTTGACGGTGGTCGGCGCCTTCGGGCCGTATGCGCTCGGCGACCCGAAACCCTGGCGCGCGACCATTCGGAGCGCCTGCTCGTCGTCGAAGGTCGACAGCCAGGCATGCCCGGCGGCGCTGCACGACAGTCGCACGGAGAGACCCATGTCGGGGTCGTAGCGCAGGCCGCGCGTCGCGCCCTGCGCCTTGGCGACGAAGACGAGATTCTCGCCGTCGATGATGGCCAGCCGCACCAACTCGGCCGACTCCAGCGCGAGCCGATCGAGCGAAGGCTGGGCGACATCGACCACCCCGGACGTACCGAGGTAGC